>NZ_CP016397.1:843333-1146666 GCF_002240035.1 Legionella clemsonensis
ACGAAAAATGCCTCAGATCCGGGCTATCGCTATTATGCTTATTTTACCAATCCTGATTCGTCAATTAATCCGTGGAAAACAGGTGCTGGCACTGTCATTGTTCCAGTCAATCAGGGTGGTAGTGGAAATATCGTACCCGGAACGTCTATCAATACCATGGAAAGTAATCGCTATTTTTCCATGGCAGTTATCCCGGCGTCCTCGGATTCAACGGCTATTGAGATAGCTAATCAATTTAAACCCTATGCCTATAGCGTCGTCAAAAGAACTACGATTAGTTACGAATATGATAAAAATAAAGCAGAGGTCATTACTCATTTTAATTTTGATTCTGAAACAGTTTATCAAAATTCATCTCTAAAAAAACAACCGCTGGTTATGGTTTATCCCTGGCAGATAAAAAACATGAATAGCGATTCGAAAGCAAGTTGCCTCTTTCAGGATGATTGCGCCAGCAATAAAGGGATAATACACACTTTAAAAGGAACAATGCATGCCTATGTTGTCCCTGTCGATCCAACATCATCCGGGAAAGCTTCATTTACTACTGAAGTAGCATTTCGAGGCATTCTGCCTGCGCTGCCCAATCGTCTTAGTCAGGCTGAGCTGGATAAATTAGCCAGTTATTCATTCAGTTTACCTCCTGATCCACATTTGGACGCTAAAAATCCCTGGACGGATACTTATGCAACAGGAAAATTATTAAGTCGTGAGGCTCAGCTCATAAAGATAGCCAATATACTCATGGGCTCACCAACCAATCCTAATCCACAGTATAAAAAAATTCGTGATGATCTATTAGCGAATCTAAAGAAACAGGTGACCAGCTTTTTAACCGGTTTAAATTATACCGATCCTTGTCCTGATGGGTCTTCGGATTGTCAACGTCCAGAAGGTAGCTGGTTTTTTACTTACAATAATGAATGGCATACGATGATGGGGTTTCCTAGTGGTTTCTTTACCGCAACGATGCTCACTGATCACCCATTCCATTGGGGTTATCTAGTTGATGGGGCTGCAACCATTGCGCAATTTGATAAAGCTTGGGCTCGCCAATATGGCGCTATGGTTAACCTGCTTATTCGCGATATTTGTAATTACAAATATCAGGACGGAAGTACTGAACCTACTACCTTCCCTCATTTCAGGAGTTTTGATCCCTACGCCGGTTTGTCTTCTGCTTTGGGCATGCCTTATAGTCCTGACAATGTTAATGAGGAAGATAGTGCTGAATTTATGAATCTGGCTCAAGGTATTGTTTTATGGGGCTTAAACACCCAAGGGCTTACTTTTGAAGCCGATGATACATCACCACAAACATTGGTAGAAACCGGTTTATATTTATACACTACTGAAGAACAAGGCTTAAATCATTATCATTTTAACCAAAATCCTGAGTCAGGTGTTTTTCCTCCTGGATGGGCAAACAGTTCAACCGGTCAAAATTATTTATTAGTGGGTAATGTCTGGGGTGGGAAGCTAGACAGATCAACCTATTTTTGTGCAAGACAGCCTTGCTATTATCAAAATCTTGCTTCAAATACTTTACCCATTAGCGCAGGTTCCTTATACCTTGGTTTTGAGCCTGCTTTTGTTAATAAAGCTTACAATGAGGATGCAAAAAATCCTTGTTCAGGTGATGCGTCAAATGCTGCTTATTGTGGGACCTTATTAAAATATCTGGCTCTTGGTGATGCTACAAAAGCTTCCCAATATTATACTCGCTATTTTGATGAGCAGGCTAATACACCTGATCCCGGCGAGTCAAAACCCAGCATTTATTATTGGATTAATAATCTAAAGGCTTTAGGGCATTTAAATAAAACAATCAGTGCCGATACACCTGCCTATGCTGCTTTTGGTGCAGGCAAAAATCTTTATGTAGCAGCTTACAACCATGAGACCTCACCTAAAGCAGTCAATTTTTACCGTGAGGGAAGCCTTGTCTGTCGTTTGGAAAATATACCCGCAGGGGAAATAAAAGGAAGTATTTGTGGTGAGGATGAGCCTGAACCGCCAGTGACTCAATATTCCTATATGATTTATGTCGGTTATCCCTTTAAACCAGTATTGATTAATAATACTATTACCTGTCCTGATCCAGTTACCAAGAATCCGGCATGTTTGGTTAAAAATATTGCTGGTCCGTCAGTTATGACCATTACTGGCAGTAACAGTAATCTGTGTACTTTGGCAATCAATAAAGAGGGTACTGTCTCTGTGAATGGCGAAAAATCAAAAGGCTGCTATATCAATTCAACACCTGCAACACCTGATAAGGCTGGTAGCATTAACTTGCCGGGGGGATTTTAAGAATAAATTCTTGACTTACATTGCATTGGTTACTTTCGTAGCCTTGACGCAGTGTAGTCAAGTTTTTTTCATGAAGGTTATCCAATTGATGCGCTGGCTCAATGCTCTGCTTAAAAGCTCCCCATTTCCGTTTGCTAAACTTAATAATATAGCTTTGAAAAGAAAGGGGAGAGAATCCAATGGGTACAAAGGAAGAAACCAAACAGCCTGATAAGCAGAAAGATATTGCCCAATCTTATAACAAATTTAAAGAATTTGAGGGAAAACGGTATACAGGTATGAAGGTGGGACGTAGTCATTCCTGGATTTATGATGCAGGTCCCTGGAAAGAAACCAAAATAACACCTGATAAATGGGAAATTAATTATACCGTCACTAAAAGACGAAAAGGTAGAGCACCTGAAGGTTCTGGTGTACCTGTGGGAACCAAATACCACTGGTATATTCTGGCGCATCAGATTGTTGAAAAATTAAATGCAAATGATTATTCAACGGAAATGAGAGGCTTAAAATATAAAGTGGCTCATCAACGAGCCAATAAAGATGACTGGAATATTTCAGAGTTAGCTCAGAAAAAGCGTCTAGTGAAAGTGTTAAAAGAAATAATCAGTACTTTGGAAGAAGAGATTGAAGAAGCGGCTGAGAAGAAACAAACTAAACCCAGAAAAGAAAAAGTAATAGCAAAAAAAGAAAATCTGTTGCAGCGCCTAAAAAAGAAAAATCTACCAAGGAAAAGATTGCTGCAAAAGAAGAAAAGAAAAAAGCTGCATCAGTTAAACATCTTCACAAAAAAATGCCTGCCAGAAATGAGCCTTATCATGAAGAGAAAAAAGCCAGGAAGAGCGGACATCGCTAACTGACAAACGAAACATAGTAAAATAGGCAATATTGCTGTGTGCCAAAGAATAACCTATTTGCGTTTTGGTAGTGCTACAAATAATGATCCTGGGTGATTTAGCGCATTTGCCTCCACACCAGCTTGGTTACCCTCGCCCTTGTAGACATCCACATGAGCACCCACAATTGCGCCTCCTGCGTCTTGGGCTACGCACCATGAAGTAGATTTTTTGCAATGATAGATAAAATTCATTCCAATAGGGATAACCTTGTGATCAGTTGCACATGAAGTATGCGGAGTTAGAGCAATATTCTCTGAACCATAAGGCCCCCCCTCTTCTTTGGTAAAGAATACAAAGCTTTGATCGCGATTGCGCAAGTTGTCCGCTTTATCTTGGTTAAGAAGGCTACCTAGATACTGGCGAATTAGCTTTTCTGATGCAGCGCTTTGCCTAATTTCTTTTGATATATTACA
Source organism: Legionella clemsonensis (assembly GCF_002240035.1). Lineage (NCBI taxonomy): Bacteria > Pseudomonadati > Pseudomonadota > Gammaproteobacteria > Legionellales > Legionellaceae > Legionella > Legionella clemsonensis. The sequence continues at coordinate 846,959 of NZ_CP016397.1, forward strand.
GCGTAACTTTGCTTCATCATGGCATTTAGGATTTTTAGCACAATGTTCCATGGCATCCAGGTTGCCCCCACAGGTTGGGTCTTGCGCACATTGGACTATGCGACCAAGCATCGTGCGTGGCCTGCCGTTAGCACTGTCGTAATTGATCCGGAATACTTTACCATCAAGAATTAATGAGCCAGAGCCTTGAAGCATTAAAAAAGCTGGATCATTGGGATCTTTAACGTAACCAATTACATATTTTGGATCTAAAGCCCCACGATTGATTTCCTCTCGGTCTGGCGCTACAGAATACGTGCCATTGGCATTTTTCATACAAAATCCGCGCGGTATTTTGGTAAGCGGGTCAATTCCGCAAAGAGGAGCTTTCAAATTAAATTTTCTGCATTCCAGAGCTACATTAACAACCCCTGGGTTACTGTAGATAGGATATTGAAATACGCCACCACGTTGGGTGCGAGCCTCTAGAGCAGCCGGTGCATAATAGGCGGTAAATTGAAACTCACCTTTTTTAAATCCTGCATAATTTTCAGGCCATCCATCGCTTTTATACCAATCGAACTTGGTTTTAATGGTCGATAAAAATTTTTTAAAATCTCCATGGGCAGCTTTGGCAAGTTGAAGCATTTTTTTATTGGTCTTAAGGCACCATTCTGTATGCTTGAATGTATGACCAGCAATAGTTACTGTCTTAAATTCGCTCTGATTTTTATTGCAGTTTTCAATCTGATTATTTAATGCTTGAATAACTTCCTTCATATTCCCTACCGGGTTATCTAGCGGCAACTCTGATGCTGAAACTTTATGAAACTTAAAACGCAATACCCCGGGTTCTTTGGCAGCTATCTTCTGCCTTGTAGTAATGTCCACAAGCCTTCTGACATCCAAACAACGCTGAATTGGATCAGTGGGAAGGGCTGCTTGAGTCATGATGCTAAAAGTCATTAGAGCAATTATTAACGCTGATTGAAACATGGTCTCCTGCCCTTGTCTGGTTGAATCTTTGCTTTACCAATGATATAGATTATATAGAGTAAGACCAGACATTCAAAGGTATGAATATAGGGGAATTCAGTAATGCCTGGACAAGCCTCCTTGTTTGTCAATAATTCGCAGTATGGTTTGAGACGTAGGGTAACCTTGATACAGCGCAGCTAAATCAAGGTTTTACTCTCAACAAATCCCTAAAGAGACTCTACCGTTTTCTTATGGTGTAACAATTTATCCTTTGTAAGTAATGCCTGAGCAAGCTTTTCTTGTTCTTTGGCAATAATATCCGCGGGAGCATTGTCGGTAAATTTAGGATTTCCAAGTTTATTTTCTGCCAGAGAAATATCTTTGTCTAATTTAATGAGCTCTTTCTGTAGTCGTGCCAACTCAGCATTCTTGTCAATTAATCCCGCCATGGGAATTAATAATTCCAACTCACCCACTATTGCTGAGGCAGAAACAGGGGTTTTTTCATCGTCTTCCATACAATAAATATGAGTCAATTTGCTTAAAGTCAGTAATGTGGTTTGATATTTTTCTACACGTTCTTTGATATCAGGTGTTACATTTTTTAGATATAAAGGAATAAGCTTCGCAGGAGAAATAGTCATCTCACTACGAATAGTACGTATCGATTGAATTACTGCCTTTAGCCAATCGATTTCCTCTTCCACTTCAGGATTAATAAATTCTTCATTAACCTTTGGGAAAGGGCTTAACAGGATGGTTTCACCGTTGGTGCTGGTTAATTTACTGGTGCGTTGCCAAATTTCTTCGGTAATAAAAGGCATAATTGGATGTAATAATTTTAAAATCTGATCAAGCACATGAATTAAGGTACGACGTGTACCTCGTTTCATAGCACCTAAAGCTTGCTGATCATAAAGTACGGATTTTGATAACTCGAGATACCAGTCGCAGTATTCATGCCAAACAAATTCGTAGAGGGTATTGGCCAGCAAATCAAAGCGATAGGTTTCAAAATAATGATGACACTGAGCGATAGTATGCTGTAAACGAGACAGAATCCATTCATCAGCAGGACTGTATTGGAAAGCACCGTCGCCAAAATCAATCTGCTCTTCATCAGTGTTTAACAAAACGTAGCGGGAAGCATTCCACAGTTTGTTACAGAAATTGCGATAGCCTTCAACACGACCCATATCAAAACGTACATTACGGCCAGTGGATGCCAGAGAGCAAAAGGTAAAACGTAAGGCATCAGTACCAAAAGCGGCGATACCCTCTGGAAATTCCTTACGTGTTGTTTTGGCTATCTTGTTGCGAACCGAAGTCAGCATAAGATTTGATGTTCTTTTTTTAACCAGGCTTTCCAAATCAATGCCGTCAATAATATCAATTGGATCAAGTACATTACCCTTGGATTTGGACATTTTATGCCCCTCGCTATCACGAATAAGGCCAGTGATAATGACTTCTTTGAAAGGGACTTTGCCAGTAAATTTAAGTCCCATCATAATCATGCGAGCAACCCAGAAGAAAATAATGTCAAAACCAGTGACTAACACTGAGGTGGGGTAAAATTGTTCAAATTCAGGAGTCCGTTCCGGCCAACCCAAGGTAGAGAAGGGCCACAAGGCGGAAGAAAACCAAGTATCTAAAACATCTTCATCCTGTTTCAAGGAAATGGACTCATCGAGTTTATACTTAAAGCGTACGTCATTCTCGCTATAGCCGACATAGACATGGCCGTGACTATCATACCAGGCGGGAATGCGATGCCCCCACCATAATTGTCGACTTATACACCAGTCCTCAATATTTTCCATCCACTGAAAATAAGTTTTTGTCCAGCTCTCGGGAACAAAACGAATGTCTCCTTTTTTAACTGCTTCAACAGCAGGTTCAGCCAAGGGTTTGATTTTGACATACCATTGATCGGTTAAGAGAGGTTCAATAATAACACCGGATTTTTCTCCTCGAGGGACTTTTAGCTTATGTGGTTCTATTTTAACCAGTAATCCTGCTTTATCCAGATCTTGAACAATTTGCTCACGTGCGACGAAACGATCCATTCCCTGATAATTAAGGGGAGCATTCTTATTAATGGTGCCTTTTTTAGTTAAAATATTAATTAAAGGTAATTCATGACGTTTACCAATTTCATGATCATTGAAATCATGAGCAGGAGTAATTTTTACACAGCCACTGCCAAAATCCTGTTCGACGTAGTCATCAGCAATAATAGGAATCACTCTCTCGCTCAGTGGAAGTTTAATTTGTTTACCAATAAGATGCTTGTAACGTTCGTCTGCAGGATGAACGGCAACTGCTGTATCACCCAGCATGGTTTCAGGACGTGTGGTTGCAATAACAAGCGATTCCTCTGAATCAAGAATAGGGTAACGAATATGCCACAAAAAACCGTCTTCCTCTTCAGAAAGTACTTCGAGATCAGAAACTGCTGTGCCTAACTTGGGATCCCAGTTTACCAGTCGTGTGCCTCGGTAGATTAAGCCTTCGTCATATAATTGCACGAATACTTTCTGCACTGCTGCAGATAAGCCTTCATCCATCGTGAAGCGCTCACGAGACCAGTCGACAGAGGAACCAATGCGACGCATTTGTTGAGTAATTTGATTACCCGATTCTTCTTTCCATTGCCAAACTCTATCTAGAAATTGCTCGCGTGACATGTCTCTGCGTGAAAGACCTTCGGCTTCCAGTTGTCGTTCCACCACTAATTGGGTGGATATCCCTGCATGATCAGTTCCAGGCTGCCAAAGTGTTTTATAACCTTGCATGCGATGGTACCGTATTAATGCATCCATTAACGTGTGTTGAAAACCATGCCCCATGTGTAAACTGCCAGTCACATTGGGTGGAGGCAACATAATACAATAACCCTTACCATCACCACGCGGTGCAAAATAATGGTGGTTTTCCCACTTTTCATAACAAGTTTTTTCAATCGCATGAGGAGAGTAAGTCTTATCCATCGTTTAACCCGTACAAATTAAAGTTGCGCATATTACCATATACCACAGGCATAAATCATCGTTAATCAAAAGAGACTCCAAATCACAGATACCCACGGTATTGAATCAAAATTATTACCAGAACTATTCAGATTCAGGTGGAGAAGTCATCAAATTTTCATTTAAACTGGCCTGTTTTTCTTTAGCCAAGTCATGACGATGGTCAGCGGCAAGGTATGTATACATTGTAGGTACAACAAAAAGAGTAAATCCAGTACCCACTAACAATCCCATGGCAATTACCAAACCGATATCAAAACGACTCACCGCACCTGCACCTGTAGCCATTAATAAAGGAATAACGCCAAATACCATGGCAGCAGTAGTCATTAAAATAGGACGTAATCGAATGCCTGCTGCCTCTTCAACTGCAGCTCTGCGATCAAGGTGTTTTTCACGTTGTAACTGATTGGCAAAATCGACAATCAAAATTCCGTGTTTACTGATTAAACCAATTAAAGTAATTAAGCCCACTTGCGTATAAATATTAATACTTGCAGCACCTAAATTCAGTGGAATAAGAGCTCCACAAATCGACATAGGCACGCTAATGAGAATGATTAAGGGATCTCGAAAGCTTTCATATTGCGCTGAGAGTACCAGGAAAATAACAATGATAGCCATAAAAAAAGCAAGAATAAGAGCACTTCCTTCCTGAATAAATTGTCGTGACTGTCCACCATAGTCATAGGTAAATCCCTTGGGTAATACGTCTTTGGCTGCTTCGGCAAGAAAGGCTAATCCTTGACCCAAAGTTTGCCCTGGCATCATTACCCCTTGAATGGTAGCGGAGTTAAGCTGCTGGAAATGAGTAACAGCATTAGGCTGTACTATTTCTTTGCCTGTAACAACGGTTGATAAAGGCACCATAGTGTCATTGGCGGTGCGAACGTAAATTTCGCTTAGCTGTTCAGGAGTAAGGCGATATTTTCTATCCAATTGGGGAATCACCTGATAACTTCGCCCTTGAAGGTTGAAGTAATTCACATAATTGCCTGATAATGCACTCGTTAAACTGCTACCAATAGTTTGCATGTCCAAACCTAAATCAGAAGCTTTTGAGCGATTAATTTGAAATTCTACTTCTGGTTGATTAAATTTTAAACTGTTATCCAGGTAAATGAAAAGACCACTCTGTTGTGCCTTCTCCATCAGTTTATTGGAGATCTCAAATAGCGTTTGAAAATCATTCGTAGTTTTTATAACAAATTGAATGGGCGTGCCGCTACCACCTCCTGGCAGCGGCGGAGGAATTACAGCAAAGGCTTTTAGTCCTGCAACTTCATCTAATTTCTTCTGTAGCGGCTCTTTCAATTGAAACTGGGTTTTAGTGCGTTTATCCCAGGCTTTTAACACCATTCCAGAAACGGGTGCACTCATGTTAACGGTAAAATAATGCTCTGTTTCGGGAAAACTTTTATAGATTTCATCGAAAGGTTTGGTGAAGGCTTCAATGTAATTAATGGTTGCATATTGAGGTGCTGTACCCACGACGAAGAAAAAACCTTGATCTTCTTCAGGGGCTGTCTCATCGGGTGTATGAGTATAAAGATAGGGAAGCATTAGTAAAACGGCTGCGGCGAATATCAATATAATGGCTCTTGTATCCAACAGGCTATGAAGTAGGCGCTGGTAGCGGGCTTTTAGTCGATTAAACTTGTCATCAAGAAAATGAACGAAACGCCCGCTGCTAATGTCGGCAGAAAGAATTTTAGAACACATCATAGGCGTTAAAGTAAGTGCGATGATTCCAGAAATTATTACTGCACTTGCCAGGGTAAATGCAAATTCTTTAAATAGAGCACCAGTTAACCCTCCCATAAAACCAATGGGGGCATACACGGCAGCCAAAGTAATGGTCATGGCAATAACCGGTGTTGCAATTTCACGCGCGCCAATAATGGATGCTTGCAGTGGTGTTCGACCCTCTTCGATATGGCGGTGCACATTTTCAACCACGACAATGGCATCGTCCACTACAAGTCCAATTGCCAGAACAAAAGCAAGTAGTGTCAGCAAATTAATCGAGTAGCCAAGAAAAAGCATAAACGTGCAGACACCGATCAATGATAGCGGTATGGTAACGACTGGGATAATAACCGAGCGTACAGATCCCAGAAATAAAAAGATCACCACGATAACAATTAAGGCTGCTTCCAGAATAGTTTCCACTACTTCTTCAATGGAGGCACGAATAAAGTCTGTGGCATCATAGACCACCGTACCTTTCAATGAAGGGGGAAATTCGCGCTGAATGGAAGGCATAATCTTGCGGACATCACTAATTACTGTGAGTGGGTTTGCAGTGGGTGTTGGAGTAATGGCAATAAATACAGCCTTTTTACCATCGAAACGAACAGACGTATTATAATCCTGAGATCCCAGCTCTATCTTGGCAATATCACGTAGACGAATAATAGAATTATTACTGGAGCGGACGATCAATTGGCTGAATTCTTCCGCATTATTAAGATCAGTTTTCGCCGTCATATTAATGGCAACGTATTCACCTTTTGTACTGCCTGCTGCTGTTAGGAAATTATTGCGCGCCAGTACATTGGAGACATCAGCAGGCGAGACGTTTAACGCTGCCATTTTTACAGGATTAAGAAAAATTCTCATGGAATAAGTAGCCCCACCAAGAATTTCAGCTTTGGCCACACCATCTACGGTTTCAAGCTGTGGTTGCACAACACGCGTTGCGTAATCCGTGATTTGTTGTGGGGTCATATCCGCACTATCCAGACTAATGTACATTAGTGGTGTTGAGGTGTCAGAACTTTTGACAATCACCGGTTGTTGCGATTCGGGTGGTAGCTGGTTTAAGGTTTGCTGCACCTTGCTCATGACGTCAGTAAAAGCAACTTGAGGATCAAAGTTGAGCTTAATTGTTAATGTGATTGTACTAACACCCTGGGTACTTGAGGAGGTCATATAATCAATCCCTTCTGCACTTGCCACAGCTGCTTCAAGTGGGGTGGTTATAAACCCTGCGATTAAGTTGGCATCTGCGCCAGGATAAGCCGTGGTTATTGTAATCACTGTATTATCCATCCGTGGATATTGACGTATCTGCATGGTCAGGATTGAATTTAATCCAAATAAAAAAATTAGAAGACTTATGACAGAAGCTAAAACAGGGCGTTTGATAAATATATCTGTGAATTTCATGATTATCCTGATAAAACTATTTCAATACCTGCGTAGAATGTATTCGCTTTTTAGGGGATGAACGAATTACTCCAAGCGTCATGGGTTTATCCCAGCGCTAACCATGTTATTGACCTAACTGATCTGGATCAGCGGCATCTTGCAGTTTTACGCTGTTATTAATGACTACACGTGTTCCATTTTGCAATTTGAGCTCACCAGAACTAACGACTTGTTGTCCAGGTTCAATGCCTTTTTTAATCACTGTAAAGTTACCTTCCTGTTCACCCGTGCTCACAAAGACGCGTCTTACACGTAGAATATCTTTGCCTTCATTATCTTTTTTACCTTGTTTGTCTTTCTCGATAACAAAAACGGAATTGCCATATAAACTATAAGAAATCGCGGTGGAAGGTAAGACAACTGTATCGGGAATTGAGGGTTGCTCAACAGAAATGGCAGCAAACATTCCAGGAATAAATGCAAACTGGGTCACGTGATTTTTTGCATTTAAACTGCTATCACATTTAATGACCATCGGGTTATTTTCTTTTTGACTTTTTTGATCCTTGGCACTTTTTAGCTGAGGATCAGTTGCCGGACAATTTGGAACCGTTGCCTGTACCAGGATATTATGTGTATTCGTATCAACCTTGGCATTGATAGCGGTTATTTTTCCTTCAAATACGCGATTGGGGAATCCTTCAACACTAAATTGAATCCGTTGCTCAAGATGTAAGCGTTTTAACATTTGCTCAGGTAAGTAAAATTCAAGAAATAAGGGGTCCATCGATTGCAGGGTGACGATAGAGGTTTGTCCTGGGGTGATGTATTGGCCTAAGTTAACCTGACGAATCCCGAGTTGACCTGAAAATGGGGCAGTAATGTGTTTTTGACTTATTTCAGCCTGAGTTTTTTCGACATTGGCTTGTGCTTGCTGCAGGCTTGCAAGAGCCTCATCAACATTTGAACTTGGAGTCGCTCCACGTTTGAATAAATCAGCTTGACGTTTGTAACTTAATTCTTTTAAGGCCAAATCTGCCTTATTAAACTTAAGCGTAGCTTGATCAACCCTATCATCAATATCAATAAGAGGCTGATCCTTTTCAAGATATTGACCTGACTCAAAATGAATTTCTATAACGTTGCCTGAGGTTTGTGAGTTTACCTCAACGCCATTAATGGCAACAAAATTGCCAACGGCAGCAATGGTGGGTTTCCAATTTTTTTTAACAGCGGTGACCGATGAAACGCTAACAGCTGGAGGTTCGTAACTTGCAAAAAACCGCTTAATCATAAAACTTTTAAAGAGATTAAACGCAATAATTCCTCCAAATACAACCACAAGAGCAATTATCATGATAGTCATGCGTTTTTTCATTTTAAATCCCCAAACAGATGCGCGGTCAATGAAGCGGCGTTTACTATAACATAAATACTTTTTGAGGGGATCCTTCATGCATAAAGCGCAGTATGTAGAGGCATAAAATTTATGAAGAGCTCTCAGAGACAAGCCGCAGGACATAGGCATTAAATTCACTTAAAATGGTAGGTTCTATGAAATCTAAAGACCTGGCTTATTTTTTTTGAGTGATTCAATTTCTTTCTCAGTTTTTTGTAATTGAGCGTTAAAAAAACCTGTGCGATTTTGATGACTACTGTCTGCTTTCAGAAAGGAAAGTATATGGCTTGCTAACTCATAGGGCAGATTATATTGCCTTCGTATGGTGGGCATGGTGACTAATGCCCTTGCCAAATCAGATTCACCATTCCCTGCAAGATTAAATCGTGCGCTTTCGTCCCCTAGAGCTGTTAGTATCTCGTTCTTTTGTAAAGTAGTTTTTCCTAAAAACAAATCATTGTTGGCCAAGTCAACTGTTGTTACGGTTAACGGAATAGCCGCAAAGATTTTAGCGAGCTCCTTTGGAGTAAATTGACCAAGGTCATTTTTACACAAGCGTAGGGAAGTTATATTGGGAGGAATCAATTGGAATAATGCAGCCAAATCAGCCGCCATTAAGTCATTGAAACTATTATTGCTTAAGTCTAAAGAAAGATTATGTGCTGGAAGAACAGCGAAAATTTTGGTTAGTCCTGTAACCAGTTCAACAGCAGAATTATTATTCAAAATCAATGAAGTAATATTTTTTGGAAGCTCTTTAAAAACTTCCTCAGGAATCCGGTAAATTGGGATAGCACTTAAATTGAGACAGCTTACGGTATTAGGAATCGCTTGGAAAATTTTGACCAATACATTGCGTTTTAGTTTATAAAGTTTATTGTCGCTCAAGTCTATCATAGTAAGGGCTTGAGAAATTAAATTTCTTAAACTTTTAGCTAAAACAGCACCTGAAACTATATTAAGTTCATTGGAACTTAAGTTCAATGAAATTAGCCCTGCAGGGATAGAGTGAAAAAGTTCGATCTGGTTTGTTGTACTGCTTTTGAATAAGCCATTTTTGCTTAAATTAAGTACTCGAATGTGGATTGAGAGGGCATTGAAAGCCTGTGTCACAGAGATAGCTGGCAGTAGGTGGAGTTGATTACTACTTAAATCCAATGAAGTGACCTTGCGCGGAATTGCTAGAAACAGGGGAAGCAATTTAATGAGCTCAGTATTACCAAAATTATTCTCTCGAAGTTGCAATGAGCTGATAGTTTCAGGAAGTACTTTTAAAACACGCGTCAATTTTTCAGGTGAGCTAGTAAAATTGTTACTTAGATCAAGGGAGCTTACAGCAAGTCCTTCAAAAGCACTGGCTAATACTTCCTCTGGTAGTTGGTAAAGAGCATTGCCTCCTAGACTTAAGATTCTGATTGTTTTTGGAATACTCTTTATAACTTGGACAAATTCCTCTCCCTGGATATTACTAAGATAATTCCAATCAATCGATAATGCCTTAATATTTTGTGGAATCGATTGGAAAGCCTGAATTAATTCTGCTGCTGATTTAGTACCTAAATTGTTTGAGCTTAAATTCAGCATTTGTATCCAGGAGGGGATTGCTTTAAAGAGTTGGGCCAATTCGTCGCCGGTTTTCCCACTTAATTGATTGTTAGTTAAGAGGAGTGAATCTACGTTCTTTGGAATAGAGCGAAAGGCTTGCTTGATAGTATCATTGGATACCAGATTAAAATTACAATAACTTACTTCGAGTGAACTGCATGTAGCTGGAATCGCAGCAAAAGCTTTTGAAAAGTTACCTTCTATTATTTTCACCAAATAATACATGTTTCAGACATGCTATCTAAACTGCTGTTACTTTATCTCTGCTGGGAGAAGTGGAACATAGGTAAGTTTACCCACTTGAGGAGATCTGTGGTTAACTGTTGATGATAATTTATTATCTTAACAATAATGCAACATAATTTTACAAAAAATAGAGATTGAATAATTTTCGCTTAATAAAAAAATGCTACATTCTTTTTATGAAGTAAAATATTGTCGTATGTGAGATTTTATGAAGTCAACAGTTGTTTCAATACCTTCCTCTAAGATAAAACAAATTGAAATTGAGCTTGTTAATGATCTCGCTCAAATCGAAAGAGACTATTCCAACTTATTTGAGCAGATTAAAGAGCTGGAAACATTATTATTATTTATCCGTGAGTTGGATAAGAATCCACAAAAGAAAGAAGAAATGCGACTAGAGCAGCAAGCATTGCAGCAAAAAGCGAGTACAGAAGAAAAATTAACTGCGCAAGAAGAGCAAAGGTTATCTTTTTTGAAAAAGTTAGAATTGGGTAACTACTCAACCCAAATCGATAAGTTAGCGATAGAATTTGGCGATAAGGTGATTACCAGCTTTAGCTTAATGCAACTAAAAGCAAAAGCAATCGGTATGGAGATAGAAAAATTACCTGATTTTATCAAGACAGAAGATCTTAAGATAATTACTCAGGTAATTGGAGCTTCGCTACATATGATAGTTCCATCTGACATTTGGTTACGACGCTTACTTGGAGTAAAAGCAGATACAAGTTCTCAGAAATTAAAAGCAAAATTACAGGAATTTGTACAAACAGAAATTGAAACTAGAGTCGATAAAGGTCAGTTATTACCTGCCCTAAGCAGATTTGAGAAGGATATATTAAAAGAGTTTAATGCATATTCACGGGAATTAAAGCTTGCTAATAACCTCATTAAATCTTTTGAAAAGTATAGTGATGCTGCTGGGAATCGTTTTCAGGTGGCCGTGCATAATGTTTTAAATCAATTAAGCATTCTCTCAAAGACATTGGTTGCAAAGGAAGAGTCAAGATTCCAAAAAAGCGATGCCTATAAAAAGATTTCCGGTGAAAGAGATAAAAGAGCGGCTCTTATTGCGCATATAGGAAAATTTGAGGAGCTCTTACCTGTCGAAGAAAGATTGCAATTTATTGAGAGAATACTAAATAGTCAGAAGTCCGCTAAATTTACCGGAGAAAATGCAGAAGACCAAAGAAAACAGCATAAGGAAGACAAAAAAACATTTGCCCCCCTATTTAAAAATAAACAGTTTATACGAGAACTGTCAGAACTACATAAAGCGTTTAAAGCGGTTCAGTCTGCAAGAGTAGCTTATCTGAAAGCAGAGGAAAAAGCTGATAAGCCAGAGGAAAAAGCTGATAAGCTCTCTCGTAAACGAGCTATAGAAGAGAAAAAGGTTGATTATGGCTGTATAAGAGATAAACGAATAAAAACTCGCGCGCTTGTTACAGATTTTTTTTCTAAACCGTCAGCAGATAAAAGATCTGTACAAGAAGACAATACGGTGGATAGTTCACAGAAATCATCTCGTAAACGCCCTGTAGAAGAAACACCGGCAGAACAAAAGGAAAACCATCATATAGGACGTAAGCGTGTAAAAGTTAGACCTGCAATCTTCTTTGAACCGCCATCAGAGAAGAAACCTGAACACGACGTAGACGTGGCAAGTAACCCACGGTTTAAATAAAATAAAAGGCCAGTCGCACTGGCCTTTTATTAGTTTTATCAGAATAAAATCAAAGCTACTGCTAGAGATCTTCAAGATCACCAGAGGGAACGTCAGGATAAACAGGATCACCAGGAATTTTTCGGGTTTCATTGGCCCATTCACCTAAATCAATTAATTTACAGCGCTCGGAACAAAAGGGCTTAAACGTATTTTCAGGCGTCCAGGTGTTCGGTTTTCCACAGATGGGACAACTGGGTTTCTGTTCTTTTTTCATAGACTAAATATCCAAAACTAAGCTAATAAGGCGCTTTGAATATCATGGGTTTCATAGTGGTAGTCAAATGGCCATAATGAGTTAATCTCGTCTAGATTAAATCGCGTAGAATTTTTATACTCTTCGATTGCCATAGGAGTAATACTAAGAATATCTGACTGGGAAAAACTGCAACCGATAAGAGTCCATAAACAACGGTAAGAAGAAGCGTTAAGAGAAATTTGCTCCACATGCCCATAGATCTCACTTTCAGATAGCTCACGACTTGATAACAAATGTTTAGGGATCTTTACGCGCACTAGAAGCTGTGGGTAATGAAACTTATGCAAGTTATTAATTGCCACCATTTTTTCTTTAGTTAAGGTAACGGCAAGAGTAGTTTTAGCGCAGGTATTATTTAATAGGTTAACAAGATGTTCAAGATTAACTCTGGGAAGTTCTCCATTCTTAAGCTTAGGTAAAGTAAGAATGTCCGGATAGTTGCTATTTTCGCCCTTTTCGCAAAAAGGAATACTAAGATAGTATTCTCCCATACTCTCTTGTGCAAAAAAACCGGTATAGTGTTTCCCCCGAAGAAAGCAATTTAAGGAATATCGAGTGCGATAGGAATTTAATTTTTCCTCGGAATTAACTGTTTCATAAGCCAACTGTATCTGACGTAGCTCTGCGTTGATTATTGCAGAATCTAATTCTTCTTGAGTATGAAGCTCAATAGTTCGAGTATAATAAGCACTTTTTATTTTTGGCAAATCAGCGGTAGGCTCTACTTTAAATAGTTTGAAAATATCCAGAGGGGCTTTCATAAATACTCCCGATTTATTTTGCCTGATTGTATTGAACTTTAGAGAATAATTAAAGGGTAAAAAATTGCCATGAGATTAATAAAAAATGCAGGGAGTATGATTGTGAGACGGAGTACTTTATTTCATGGACACAAAAAAAACCTATTGACTAAATTAAATCCTTTGTTACCATTTGGCTTCCACTAATTATAGGGGTTTATAATAATGAAACTTAAGTCACTGCTTTTTGTTTGTTGCCTGAGTTTGTTAACATCAGCATTTGCTGACAACCGTCATTTACATCCGCAAGCAAATAATCCTAATGCAAAGGCTACAGACGCTAAATCTGCTGCAAAAAGTGCTAAGTTACCAGGTTACTGTGAAATAGAAATTATCAATAGCAGCTATGATAATGTGCGTGTTTATGGGGTTTTTGATGATGGCACTAGTTTAACGCCTTTTAATATTTATCGCTATGAAAGTCCCCATTATATTGACCTATTTTACTATGGCTATTGCCATGCAGGTATGAACTTGTACATTGATACCTTCAGTGGCTATCGAGTATACTCTGGCTACACCTATGTCAATAGCACTGTACACGTCGTACCTTATCTGACTAACAAAGCCAAAGTAGAAATTACTGCTAAATAATTTATTAAGAAGCTCTTACCAAGGCACGATTTTTCGTGCCTTTCTTTTATCCATTATCCTTGAGGTTTACCATGACACGTATTCTTGCTTTACTCATTTTATTGCCTTTAATCAATGCATGCACGATTGAAAATGACTATTATGAGAGTAATTATCACTCACATCCCAGTACGCATTACCATTCAAACCCTGGTGCTCAGGTTGAAGTGCCCTATGGTGATTCGTATAGAGAGCCCAATACCCATTATCACTACAATGAAAGAATGGCTTATAAACATTCTAACCAGCACGGGCATAGAAATAATGTTCCTCGCGGTAAACCTTATACCTATCAACATGCTCCCAATACACATGGTCACTCCAATAAGGCGATAACAAGAAAAGGACCTGCCAATAATAAAGCAGATTCCAATATCCATAGTCATGAAAATAAAAATTCTTCCAATCATGGTCATCATTCAATTCGTAGCCATGAAAAGGAAGTAGGGATTACTACTCATGGTCATGACTCCTAAATTATGGTGTGGTATCTTTCCTTTGATTTTTTGTTTAAAGGAAATAACATGTTAAAAATAATCAAGTTATTCACTATCACATTACTGATAACTCTTATCGCTGCTTGTGCTGCGACACCAACGACTGAAAGCACTGGACAATATCTTGACAGTGCTGCAATTACAGCAAAGGTTAAAGCGGAATTGGTGGATAAATTAGGAGCTAAAGGATTTGCAATCAAGGTAAAAACTTATAAAGACCTTGTGCAATTGAGTGGGTTCGTAAACAGTGCGGTAATCAAACAGCGTGCTGGTGTCATTGCTGGCAATGTGGAGGGTGTGAAGCACGTTCGTAATGATTTGATTGTTAAATAACTTAAACGTTTGCGTGACAGTATCAGGTGAGCAGTACTATAATTGTTCAATTATAAAACGTAAGGATTACAAATGTTTGATAAAAGCTACACGATTGCAGATTTTGATGGAGAACTTTGGCAAGCTATCGAGGCTGAGCGTAAACGTCAGGAAGATCATATTGAGCTTATTGCTTCGGAAAATTATGCAAGTCCGCGGGTACTTGAAGCTCAAGGTTCAGTACTGACTAACAAATATGCTGAGGGTTACCCCAACAAACGCTATTATGGTGGCTGTGAACATGTTGATATCGCAGAATCATTGGCAATAGCAAGAGCTAAGCAATTATTTGGTGCTGATTATGTAAACGTGCAACCACATTCAGGTTCGCAAGCCAATGCAGCTGTCATGATGGCACTCCTCTCACCAGGTGATGTTATTCTTGGAATGGCTCTGCCTCATGGGGGTCATTTAACGCACGGCTCAAAAGTTAATTTCTCAGGCAAACTTTATCATGCAGTGGAATATGGTGTAGATGCTGATACTGGCTTAATTGACTACAATGTTTTGGAGAATCTGGCTGTTGAACATCGACCTAAAATGATTATTGCCGGTTTTTCGGCCTACTCGCAAATCCTGGACTGGCAGCGATTTAGGGCAATTGCTGATAAAGTAGGGGCTTATTTAATGGCCGATGTTGCTCATGTTGCTGGTTTGATTGCTGCAGATCTGTATCCTTCTCCAATTCCCTATGCTGATGTAGTTACCTCAACAACACATAAGACCTTGCGGGGTCCCAGAGGAGGATTAATACTGGCTCGAGCCAATGAGGAAATTGAAAAAAAATTAAATTCCTCCGTATTTCCCGGGATGCAGGGCGGGCCCCTTATGCATGTGATTGCAGCAAAAGCGGTTGCTTTCGCGGAAGCGTTGCAACCTGAGTTCAAAAAGTATCAGCGTCAGGTTTTGTTAAATGCAAAAATTATGGCAGAAACGCTAAAAGGCCGAGGTTATCCCATCGTTTCTGGTGGTACAGAAAATCATCTAATGTTGGTTAATCTGATTGCAAAAAATCTTACTGGCAAAGAAGCTGATGCGGCTCTCGGCAAGGCTCATATTACAGTCAATAAAAATACTGTTCCTAATGATCCTCGCTCTCCTTTTGTAACCAGTGGTCTTCGTTTAGGGACTCCTGCAATTACCACACGCGGCTTTAAAGAAAAAGAGGTAAGCATGTTAAGCGAATGGATAGCTGATGTGCTTGATGATGTTAATGACGAGGCAACCCTTTCCCGAGTTAAAAATCAAGTGTTGCAGTTATGTCGAGAATTTCCGGTATATCGCTAACATGCATTGTCCATTTTGTCATGCCGAAGACACCAAGGTAGTTGATTCTCGCCTTGTTGCAGAAGGAGCTCAGGTTCGAAGAAGACGACAATGTCTTATCTGTCATGAGCGTTTTACGACTTTTGAGACGGCTGAATTAATTATGCCGTTAATTATTAAGCGAGATGGGCGCAGAGAGCCTTTTAATATTCAAAATTTACGTGCAGGCATGTTGCGTGCCCTGGAAAAAAGACCTGTAAGCGTTGATGCCTTGGAAGAGGCAATTGTGACTATTATGCAACAGATTCGCCGTCGCGGTGAGCGGGAAATTGATTCACGTGAAGTAGGCGAGCTGGTAATGAAGCAATTATACCGTCTTGATCATGTTGCTTATGTACGTTTTGCTTCCGTATACAAGCGCTTTAAAGACGTCAGTGATTTCAGACAAGCGATTGATGAAATGAAAGATGATAGAAACTCATGAGGTAATTTGTGGAAAAACAAGAAATTAGTGGCAAAAGACGCGCCAGGAAATTAGCATTGCAAGCGCTTTATCAATGGCACATGTCTCATCAAGCGTTGTACGAAATTGAAGCCCAGTTTCGCGTGAATAATAATATGGCAAAAGTAGATGATAAGTATTTTTGCCGGCTTCTTCATGGTATTCCTAAGCAAATTGACAAATTGGAGGAGAATCTTAAACCTTTTTTAGACAGACCTATTGAAAGTTTAAATCCTATTGAGCTGACGGTATTGCGATTAGGCGCCTTTGAACTCCTTCACTGCCCTGAAATACCCTACCGTGTTGTCCTGGATGAAGCCATTTCCCTAACCAGGGAGTTTGGTTCTCAAGATGGTTATCGTTACGTAAATGGCGTCTTAAATAATTTGGCGCAGCAAGCCAGAAAAATTGAAATTAGTCATGGATGAGTTCTCTTTAATAGATACTTTTTTTAAATACCCAACTCACCCGCGTGATGATGTCAAGTATGGAATTGGCGATGATGCGGCCTGCGTAACTATTCCAGCAGAACATGAATTACTGATTAGTACGGATACACTCGTCTCAGAAGTGCATTTTCTAAGCACTTGGGATGCCTATGATATTGCTTATAAAGCAGTGATGGTTAATATAAGTGATATGGCCGCTATGGGAGCGATGCCTTGCTGGCTCAGTCTCGGATTAACCTTACCTGAATCAAATGTCACTTGGCTGCAACGTTTTTCACAGGGACTGCATGAGGCTTTAAATCAATTTAACGTGGCGTTGATAGGTGGTGATACAACCCGTGGTCCTCTGAGTATGACGTTAACTATTCATGGCTTGGCGCCGAGAGGCAAAGCGGTGCGCCGTAGTGGTGCAAAGGTTGGTGATAAAATTTATGTGAGTGGTGAGTTAGGTGCAGCTGCACTTGCTGTCTATTTTTTACATCACAAGAATATCAATACCGAAGATATAAAAGTTTTAATGAAAAAATTGCAGCATCCTAAACCTCGTGTTGATTTAAATGGGATCCTGCAGGAGTATGCTTCTGCTGCTATTGATATTTCCGATGGTCTAAGTGCAGATTTAAATCATATTTGCGTCTCTAGTAGCGTGGGAGCTTGTTTGATAGGGGAAAATATTCCCATTCATCCTCTTGTAAAGAAATATCAACAGGACGAGGCCATTTATTTTTCCCTTACCGGTGGCGATGATTATGAGTTATGTTTCACAGTATCTCCGGTGAAAGAGCAGCAATTCATTGCTTCGCTTACTAAACTTGGCTTGGAGTGCTGCTTTGTTGGGACAATAGAAGAGCAAAAGGGGATAAGGATAACCATGGCAGGTAAATCGAAAGTTTTTACACCACGTGGCTACAGTCATTTTTGATTGCACCCGAATGCCGCAGCTTTATTGGAGAAATAATGAATGCAGTAAAACTAGAGAATAAAGTCTGGCAAAATCCCGTATATTTTATCGCCTTTGGTTTTGGTAGCGGGTTAATGCCGTTTGCTCCTGGGACCTGGGGGACACTTGCCGCAATTCCTGTTTATTTATTAATTGCGGGACAATCTTTAGGTCTCTACTTAATAATAACGCTCTTGGCATTCTTGCTGGGGGTGTGGGTTAGCGAAAAAGTATCGAAAGAATTAGGGGTTCATGATTATTCTGGTATCGTCTGGGATGAAGTGGTTGGCTACTTATTAACTATGATAATGGCTCCTCAAGGAATAGGATGGGTAGTAACAGGCTTTATACTTTTTCGTATTTTTGACATCTGGAAACCACAGCCAATTCGATTCATTGATCTGCATGTGCGAGGTGGGGTAGGCATTATGCTTGATGATGTTCTGGCAGCCATTCCTGCCTGGTTAATACTGCAGTTGTTAGCCTGGGGTTTTGCATAAATGAATGAAAATCACAAAGAATTAATTAGTATCGGCTTAACCATCGGGATTGTAGTATTTGCGCTGTTTATTGTGCATCGCTTTATCCCCTCAATGATTTGGGCGACTATTATTGGTATTGCTACCTATCCTTTATACCTGCGTTGGCGGTATTTTTTCGGCAATTATCATAATCTTTCAGCCTTACTGTTTACCTCAATTCTTGCTTTATTATTTTTACTTCCTTTAAGTTGGTTAGCCACGATTTTAATTAAAGAACTACAATTGTTTATTAACTATCTGCAAACAATCAACCGTCAAGGCGGACAGGCGCCCTCCTTGTTACAACAATTTCCTGTGATTGGTAATGATTTAGTCACCTATTGGGATAATAACATCGGCCAACCTGGAAAAGTAAGAGGTCTATTATCGAATCTACATTTGTCTTTGACGCCAGCCAGTTACTACATCAAGCAAATAGGAGTTAATTTGGCGCATCGAGGGTTTCAATTGGGATTTACGCTGTTGGCGTTATTTTTCTTTTTTCGTGATGGCGATAAATTAATTCAACAGGTTAATCATATCGGAGAGTTTTGCTTAGGCCAACGATGGTTTCGATATGCCGACAGGCTTCCTTCAGCCTTACGGGCCACAGTGAATGGCACTATAGTCGTAGGCTTAGGAGTGGGGGTTTTAATGGGGGTTTGCTATATGCTTGTTGGTTTTCCTGCGCCTACCTTGACGGGCTTTATCACCGCATTTGCGGCGATGATTCCCTTTGTGGTTCCTATTGTGTTTGCTATCGTAGCACTTATTCTGCTGTCGATGGGGTCGCTGATTAGTGCAATCATTGTCGTTATTTGGGGTACGGTAGTGATGTTTGTAGCCGATCATTTTATTAAGCCAGTTTTAATTGGTGGTGCTATTAAATTACCATTTTTAGCAGTGCTTTTTGGTATTTTGGGAGGCGTAGAGACGCTAGGCTTGTTAGGGTTATTTGTGGGACCAATTATTATGGTTTTATTTGTTACGCTTTGGCAGGAGCCTCAGGGTGATGTTAAACCAATCCTCGGTTAGAACAAATGTTACGTGTGCTCCACTATGCCTCGAAGCTCAGGGTTTCTGACTTAGGCCAGCGAAATGGCAGATTTTCTTGTGCTAAAAAATATTTTTTAAGACCTCTTGGAATTTGATACCTTTAGCCCAATATTATTATCATAATTTTCCCAAGACCCATAGAAGTAGGGGGTATAATGAATAAGGATTGGCCAACAAGAGATCAAGACATGTTTACTGCCCAACGCATAATGGAAGAATATGCAAAAGAGCAAAATACCGACTCCCTTGGATTATTTGAGCTTGTCGTTAATCAAGAAGAAAAAAGAATGGACTTTCGTTTATCTTCCTGGGTTTTACTCTTGGCAGAACACTTCAAATCCCTTTATGGTGCAAGTCAAGGTGATTTTGTAACTCGACAAGTCATTAGTCGCTGTATCACAAAGGATGAAACTGTACATTAATCTTTTATCCAACCCAGCAATTGTAGAGGCGTTTTTAAGCAAGCAAAATGCGTAAGACAACAGGATAAACGCCTCTAATGCGCTATTAGATGCGTTTACCTGGCAAGACAATAGCTATGCGTCGAGCAGAGCCCTCAAAAAAAGGCAATGTACTTATTAAACTCCCGTTTGAAAGCGTTGCTATTTTGAAATTTTATTAGGGCCTGATTAATCTGGTTTAGTAATTCTGCATTATTGCGATTGACTGCAATTCCAAGACCAAAGCCATAACTGAAAGGTTGACCCAACACCTTTAATCTTCCTGAAGATTGTGCTTGCCAATACATGGCAGAAGGATTATCCATCAAGACTATCTCCACTTTTCCTGCTTGCAGAGCATCAATGAGACTGGGTGCGTCATTAAAGCTGATAATTTTAGGATCTCGAATCCCCAAGGCATTTATTACAGCCGGAAAAATAGTTCCTTCTTCGATACCAATCGTTTTATTATGCAACAGTTGCAGTGTAAAAGGTTGGTCAGCCAATTGGTTAAGACCTATAAAACGAGAATGACTCAACAGATAAGGCATGGAAAAAAGCACACGAGCAGAGCGTTCTGGCGTAATGGTCAAGGCGCTTACTGCAGCATCCACTTGTCCCCTTTCAAGGGAAGTAAAAATATTATTGAACTCCGTGGGAACAAAAACACAGGTGCGCTGGATTTCCTGACAAATATATTTCATCATGGAAATGTCAAATCCATAAAGTTGTGAATTTGCTCCTTCCATAATGAAAGGAGGTGTAAATGTATCCACTGCGATTCTAAGTGGTAGAGGCGCAGGTTGAGGGGGCTCCTGAGTTGCATGCAGGGAGTTAAGGAAAAAAAAGAAAAGCGTGAAAATACCGACAAAGAAATGTTTCATACGTTTAATCATTGAGAGTTGCAATAATTAAGAATATAACTTGATAACTATTTTTTAAAGAAAATATTGCTTAATTCCTGCCTTGAAAATTCAGTGCCGGCAATAACCATTACTACCGCTATTTATTTCTTAAATGGTAATTGTCTTTATCATTGAGTTTTCTTTTACTCTTCGCTAGGCTTAAGTATTGTTATTAGCAAAGTTTACTCGATGGAAATTCCATCCCTCTTACAAGCAAAACTTACGTTGTATCAAAAAAATTTTACTGCGTCTGAGCCCGATGAAGCCCTGGCAAAACTGTTGTTAACGAGTGATTATGCTTGTCGACATATTAATCTTTTACAGCAGTTAATGACCGAGGGTTATCAGCGGCCTTTAACCTTGCAAGATTATTCTTATTTGTTAAGGCAAGTCAAAGATCAGCCTTTTGATCTTTTTGCACGTGCATTGCGTCAATTCAGGCATAAACAATTATTACGCTTATTGCTTAGGGAGTTAAAAGGATTTGCTGCAACAGAAGAAAGTATGACACAGTGGTCAGATTGTGCAGATGCGATTATTTTAAGAGCAATGCAGTTTTGTGAAAATGAAGTGGCAAAATGCTACGGAAACCCCTGTAATGAACAGGCAAAACCCGCCAAATTATATATTCTTGCTATGGGGAAGTTGGGAGGGCGTGAACTTAACTACTCTTCAGATATAGACTTAATCTGTGCTTTTTCTGAAGCCGGTTATACTCAAGGAGAGATGTCAATAACTAACCAACAATACTATACCAAAGTAGTGCAGTTATTTATTCAATTGTTGCAAACGGTTACAGCAGACGGCTTTGTATTTCGAGTGGATTTACGCTTGCGCCCTAATGGTGATAGCGGAGCTCTTGTCTCAAGCTTGGCTGCCATGGAAACCTACTATCAAGAGCAGGGGCGAGACTGGGAACGTTATGCAATGGTAAAGGCTCGTGTAATAGGAGAGGATACCACTAATCCTCATCACTGGTTTCACCGCTTAATTACCCCCTTTGTATACAGACGCTATGTTGATTTCAGTGTAATTGAATCGTTGCGCAGTATGAAAGCCATGATAGAGCGAGAAGTTCAACTCAATCCCATGCTCGATGATATTAAACGCGGATTAGGAGGTATTCGTGAAGTTGAATTTATTATCCAAAACATGCAACTGATTCGCGGGGGTCGATTACCTAAATTACAGCAACAAAATACAATTGCAGCACTAAATGCTCTAGAGCAGGAAAATTTGTTATCGCATACGGCTGTCTTAAAGCAGGCTTATCTTTTTTTACGCAAACTAGAAAATAGTCTTCAAAGCCATAATGATCAGCAAACCCATTCTTTACCGCAAAATGAAATGAAGCAAATGCAAATCACTTTAGCCATGGGATATGATAACTGGCAGCATTTAGTAAAAAAGCTTCATCAATATCAACGAATTATCAGCAGTCTTTTTCGTGCTGTATTGGCAAAACCTGATCCCTATGAAGATGAGAAGCGGCTGCTAGCCAATCAATTAATGAGTATCTGGCAGGGACATGTAGAAACAACCATGGCTGTTAATTTGTTGGCGAGTCTGGGATTTCAAGAGGCTGAGCGCTGCTATCAAATGCTTAATACTTTTCGCCATGCTCCTCGCTGTAGAAGATTAACGCAGGCAGCCAGAATAAGACTTGATCGGCTAATCGTATTATTGCTGACTGAACTGGTAAATGTGAGTGACACTGATGCTGTTCTTGCGCAGGTATTACACTTATTAGATAACATTGTGGGCCGCAGTTCCTATCTCGCCTTAATTACAGAAAATCCGCAAGTGTTAAAGGAGTTATTATATTGGTTTGCGCATAGTTCATTTATAACCACATTAATTGTCAATCAACCTTTTTTGCTTGAAGTATTGTTACACCAACCGCAATGTTTTCATTTGGATTCTAAAAAAGAACTGACAAAATCCTTAGAAAAGCAATTGTTGAATTGCTCAGAGATGGAACAAAAAGAAGAGGCTTTACGGCAATTTAAACTCGTCAATTGGCTTTCAGCCGCTCAGGCAGAAAGATATGGTCATCATCATGCAATACGTATTAGCAACTTTCTAGCCGACGTTGCTCAGGTTATTGTGCAACAGGTTTTTATACTGGCTTGCGAGCAGTTAAGTCCACGTTATCCGCAAATGGAAAAAATTAAATCACGATTTTCCATTATTGCTTATGGTAAATTAGGCAGTCGGGAAATGAATTATAATTCTGACCTCGATTTAGTATTTATGCATGCAGCTGCACCAGAGGAGGAAGCGCTCGTCACACGCTTGACGCAGAAAATTTTGCATATGCTTACCACCCGTTCGCAGGCAGGTATTTTGTATGCAGTGGACACCCGCTTGCGTCCATCAGGTGAGGCTGGATTACTGGTAAGTCATGTGGATGCTTTCATCGAATATCAATTGCATCATGCCTGGATTTGGGAGCATCAAGCTTTAATCAGAGCAAGAACCATTGTGAGTGACAAGCGCCTCTCTCAGTTATTTAATCAATTAAAAAAATCTATATTCAAACTTTCGCGAAATTCTGCTCAGGTTCGCCAGGAAATTCTTACGATGCGTGAAAAAATTTTCAAGCATATAAAGAGCGAGGAAAAGGGGATTAAGCATGAATCGGGTGGACTAATTGATATAGAATTCCTGGTACAATTTTTGGTACTAACCCACCCGGATAAAAATTTTTATCCATATACCAATACACTCAGTTTGTTGCGGAAACTATCTGCAGAACAACTTCTATCACAGCAACAATTTAAAAAACTTATCAAAGCCTATAAATACTACCATCAACTGTTACACCAGAATTTACTTAACCCTGTGGCTAAAGATATACATCTTCAACAAAAAAATGTGCTGGAGGTTTGTCAGGAAATTTATCGTCTTTCTTAAGCGTAGAGCATACTTGGATATTCAAATATTCTTATCTGATAGTCAGGGAAAAATCATACTTAATATAAAAGCATTAACAAATATGACGTCACCTGAACAAGCTATTGTTACAGATTTCAATGTTGCTGTTTTTGTAGCCAATCAATAATTGCCTGTTTGGTTGCCTCTAGAATTTGTATCAGCTGATGATATAGTTTCTCTAAAAGAGGGCTAGGAGTGGTTTTTTGATACCCTTCCAAATAATGGCAGGCATATCGCAAACGGGTTGTTCCGCAGTAAAGTGCACTGCTTTTCATTTTTAAAGCCAGCTTTTCAACAGTTGGCCAATCCTTGGCGGCAAATGCTTCTTGAATCTTGGCTTTATCATTGGGGATATCTTCATTTACCATTAGAGTTAATAATTCTTTTAATAAATCAACGCTTCCAAGATTATTCAGACCTTGTTCAATATCTAATAGAGGATAACTAGTTAAGTTGAAAAGTTTTTCTTCATTAACAGGAAGCTCTTCATCAAACAAAGGTGTTGTTACTTCAAGTTTATTTAAAGGTATAAGTGCTGAAACGATATCTTGCATAGTGGCTAAATTAATCGGCTTGGCAAAAACTTTATTCATCCCGGCTTCCAGGCATTCATCGACAGAACTTCCCAGAGAATGCGCTGTTAAACCAACAATAGGAACTGGCTTTTTATTTAAAGCTTGCTCCCAATGGCGAATATAAATGGTTAACTCAATGCCTGACATTCCAGGTAGCCCAATGTCTGTAATTATCAAATCATAGTTATTTTGTTTGACCAGTTCAAAAGCTTCTTCGGCATCCATTGTGGAGGTGAATTGGCAGCCCACTTGTTTGCTAACTGACTCGAGTAAGCGTAAGGCTATGGTATTATCTTCAATTAACAGAAGATGCGGCAATTCATTCGATGCCTGCTTTAACTTGTTGGTGTGGCTAAAAGGTTTGACATTCGCAGTATGCTTCTCTTTGGAAGAGTTTTCTCCCTCTAACTCATGGGAATTGGAAAGAGGGCTCGTGGGGTACCCCATACCTGACTTAACGGATAACTTAAAGGCGAAAATACTTCCTTTGCCAACCATACTTTTTAACCTTATTTCGCCGCCCAATAAAGCGACATATTTTTTTACGATATGCAAACCCAATCCATATCCTTTATAAATGCCTTTGTAGGAAGGATCTATACGAAAAAAACGCTCGAAAACCCTTTCCTGCTGATTATCGGCTATCCCAATCCCTGTATCTTCCACACGAAACTCAAGCTCAACGGTTTCTTTAGATGAAGAGAGATGTTTAACTGCTAAAATTATATGTCCTTTTTCAGTAAATTTGATCGCATTTCCTAATAAATTTAATAGAATCTGATGAATTTTAATACGATCACTCAATATAAAGTCAGGAACTGATTCTTCTATATCAAGAGTAAATTCAAGATTTTTAACCTTAATTGCGGGTAATTCCAGTTTGCAAATGGTTTGAAGTTCTTCTTTCAAAGAAAACCATTCCTGATTAACCTCTAATTCTTTCATATTTTCAAGAGAAATCAATTCCAAGACATTATTTAATAAATCAAGTAATTGCTCTCCACTTTGATTAATCCAATAAGCGTATTCCTTTTCTATTGCAGTTTGCGCTTCATCCTCTAACAATTTGGAAAGGCCAACAATGCCACTTAAGGGGGTGCGTATATCATGGCTCATATTAGCAATAAATTCTGATTTAGCCTTATTAGCAATTTCAGCGGCTTCTTTGGCTTTTTTTAAATCCTCAGTTTGTTTAAGCTCATCGGTGACATCAGTGGCAACACCTGTGACACCATAGCACACCCCTCGATGATTAATAAGTGGAAAACCTTTATCAATTATCCATCGGACTTCTCCGTTAGGCCGGATAATACGATATTGCTCTGAATATCGCGCTTTCTCTCCAAGAAGTCGAATTTGCTCCGCCATATGATGAATTGGATGATGATGTTCAACATCTTCAGGGTGTAAAAAATTTATCCAGATTTCGGGGTTAGCATAGAGCTCTTCTCGTGAGCGCCCCCAGATTCGCTCATAAGAAGGACTGATGTATTGAATTTTTGAAAAATCAGGACTACTAATCCAGTAGACCTGATCGCTATGCTCTGACAATTTGGCTAAAAAATCGCCTACTTCGTCAAGTGTAAAGCGAAATCTGGTTTTTTTTTCTTGCATTGTCAAGTTTTCTATATCGAAGGTATAATTAAAATATTAGCAAACAACAAAATATTTGTTCAGTATACAAGGAAATAAGCCATGTTTACTCCAGACGGTCAACCTGCTGATAAAATTGACAAAATTATGTTACTTTCCTTATGGGTTAAGGCTTTACGCAAAGAAAGAGCTCAAATTAAAGATTCCTTGCAAAAACTGCAAACTATTATTACTGCAGGTATGGGACAGCCAACTTATCCTGTAAGTGCTCATACTATAGACTTTTTTTTGGTTTATTGGAAACATTTGGAAAAACTGGTTAAAGACGCCCAGAATAATCTCGATGAAATCAAGGAAGCAGCTGCCATTGATTATGGTCATCCACAAGGTGATGAAGAGGCAAGGACGCTTATGGCTGAAGCCATGACCGCTTGGTACAAAAAAGAGATTAAGCCTGAACATATTTTATTTACGACTGGCGGTGCAGGCGGTTTGCGGGTTGTTTTTGAAGCACTGCATGAGCGGTATAAGGACATACCACTACATCGAATAATTACACCGTTTCCGTATTATGGACTCTATGGTGATTATCCAAAGCACCGTTTGCATCCGATTGAGGTCATGAAAGAACCAGGATTTCGACTTACTGCTGAAGCACTTGAAAAGAGCATTATTGATGCTTACGCGTTAGGTAAAATAGATGGTGGTATCCCAAAAGCAGTGCTTATTTGTAATCCTAGTAATCCTTTAGGAACAGTTATAAGTGAAGCAGAATTTAAGAAAATTGCTGAGGTTTTAAGAAAATATCCCGATTTACATATCATTTTTGATGAAGCTTATACTGAAATGACGTATGTTGAGCTACCGTCTTTTCTGCAAATTGCGCCTGATTTGCAACACAGAACGGTAATAATGCGCTCCGCTACGAAAGGTTTGTCAATGGCCGGTGAGCGGATGGCAATGCTTTTAACGGCCGATCCAAAATTAATGAATGAACTGTTAACCATTAACATAAGCATTAGTGGCCATGCACCACGCTCTTTACAGATGGCTTATGCACATACCATGAAAAACATCACCGAAAAAGAAAAAGAGGATCTTAAAAATTTTTATAAAGAGAAAGTAGATTATGTAACTGACCGCTTGAAAAAAATGGGCGCAGAAATATCGGATCCCAATTATAAAGTAGAAGGAACTTTTTATGTGCTGGCAGATTTCAGTGACATGTTCAATTTGGAGATACCCGAAGAGGCTGTAAGGGCTTTGGGAAAAAAAGGAAAAGTTACAACGGATGAAGAATTAACGTATTATCTGCTGTTTAAAGATTCGATAATGATTGCTCCTCTTTCCTATTATGGAGTCTCAGAGAAAGCAGGGTTAATGCGAATAACCTGTAGCAAAAACTTAAAAGAATTGAAAGAAGTAATGGATAGGCTCGAATCTACCTTGCTTGAAGCAAGACAGGCCAGGAAGACAGAGTTATTAACTCATAATTATCAGCAACTTCAAAAAATTGGTGATCCAACCCTATATGAAGAAATTAATAGCAGGCTTAACCAAATTACCCACAAAACTGGCGATTGTTTAAGCTATAAATCGCAACTGAAAGAATTAAATAGTCTCCATCATACAATTATGAAGACATTATTGCATGACTCTCCAGAGCCAAAGATTTTTCCTGAAGAAAAAGAAAAGGAGAGAATATTAGCCCCTCGTTTTTTTAATACGGGAGAAGTCTCTTGCGTAAAGAAGCAGGTGGATAAAGAATGGGAAGAGTTTTTAGATAAAACGTTTGGTAAAGAAGGTACTGTGAGAAAACTGATGGCAGGACTTTCAGCCGATGAACGGTTGGAAATTGTGCCCTGGCGTGAACATCTGGCGAGTAGACCACCTTTAGCTTAAGGCTAGCCAGAGCTTATTAGCTCTGGAGCTGTAAGGAATTATTTATTTTATGAGAGTATCTCTCCATACAGATCATAATCGTCACTGGATGTAATGGAGACCTCAATTTTATCCCCTGTCTTGATACCCTCAGCAGGAGAAAGATAAACTAAACCATCAATTTCAGGGGCATCACTTTTGCTGCGAGCAATTATCTGTTCTTTGTCAATATGATCAACCAGAACCGTTTGCATTGAACCAATTTTTTGTTGCAATTTTTTGCGACTGATTGCCGCTTGAACCTGCATAAAGCGATGGTAACGTTCTTCTTTAACGTGTTCAGGGACAGGATTTGCCAGTTCATTTGCTTTCGCACCTTCTACCGGTGAATATTGAAAACAGCCTACTCTGTCTAACTCGGCATTTTGTAAAAAGTGCAACAACTCTTCAAACTCAGCTTCTGTTTCACCAGGAAAACCAACAATAAAGGTCGAGCGTAAAGTTAGCTCAGGACAGATAGCACGCCATTTGGCAATTCTTTCCAGGGTATTCTCACTACTTGCAGGACGTTTCATCGCTTTTAATACCCGTGAACTGGCATGCTGAAGCGGAATATCGAGGTAAGGTAAAATCAAGCCATCGCGCATTAAAGGAATAACATCATCAACATGTGGATAGGGGTAAACATAATGCAAACGCACCCAGATGTTCAATTCGCCTAATTGTTCACATAAATCATAAAATTTAGTGTTGATGGTTTTTCCTTGCCAATCGATAGGTTGATAACGTGTATCAACACCGTAAGCACTGGTATCCTGAGAAATGACCAATAATTCTTGAACACCTGCCTCTTTTAAACGTTTGGCTTCCGAGAGCACTTGAGTTATGGGGTAGCTCTGTAATTTGCCTCGCATGGTAGGAATGATGCAAAAAGTACATTTTTGGTTACAGCCTTCGGATATTTTGAGATACGCATAATGTCGTGGCGTTAGTTTAATTCCTTGAGGAGGAATTAATTGAGTAAAAGGATCTGCAGGGGGTGGAAGATGGCGGTGCACGGCTCGAACTACTTCTTCATAAGCATGGGCACCACTGATGTGAAGCACGTCAGGACAAGTTTCGCGAATGACATCGGCTTTAGCACCAAGACATCCTGTGACAATGACTCGACCATTTTCAGCCATGGCTTCTTGAATTGTATCCAACGATTCAGTGACCGCTGCATCAATAAAACCACACGTATTGACAACAACAACGCCTGCATCCTGATAACTGGAGACTAATTCATATCCTTGAGCTCGTAGCTGCGTGATGATTCGTTCTGAATCCACTAATGCTTTGGGACAACCCAAACTGACAAAACCCACCTTATGATTCATTGTTTCTATCTGTAAAAAAATGGTAAATTATAGCGCGCCTGTAGCAATTTTGTCTAATTATGATTGCTCTCATACCTAAAGCTCCATTGCTTAATCAAGGGCTGATGCTTGCACTAGTTTCTCTAGAAATTTACTTGCCGAGGTTTCGCCTACAAGACGCAGATGACTTTGTTCATTACCGTGTTTATTAAAAAATAAAAATGTAGGTGGGGCAACAACACCATACTGGCGTAGCAGTGCTTTATCTTGAGCATTATTAGCCGTAATATCTACCTTTAGAACAATAAAATTTTTTAATGCTGCTTCAACCTGGGGATCCTTGAAAGTAGTCGATTCCATGACTTGACAAGAGGTGCACCAGTCAGCATAAAAATCCAACATGACAGGTTTGCCTTTGGCCTTGGCGATTGCTTGTTGCACTTCAGAAACAGTACTGACAGTTTCAACCGAAAAATTAGGTTTGGCATTTGCAATAGCCTGAAATCCTGTCAAAGGCTGTAAAGGATTGGTATTCCCCATACTGGCACCAATTAGAATTAATAAACCGTAAACGAAGCTAATAAGACCAAATCCTTGCTGTAGCTTCGCGTAATTAGAGAGGGATTTACTAAGAGCACCGCAATAAATCCCTAGGAGAATCAACAGACTGGCCCATAAGAGCATTACTATTACGCCGGGCAAAATGCGACTTAGCAGATAAATGGCGACGGCAAGAAGCAGTACACCAAAGAATACTTTGACACCATTCATCCAGTTTCCTGCTTTAGGAAGCCATTTTCCAGCAGAAGTTCCAATCAAGAGTAAAGGGGTACCCATCCCTAATCCTAAAAAAAATAAAGTCAGGCTACCAAATATAATATTGTTACTATGGGCAATATAACTTAATGCACCAATTAAAGGAGCAGTGACACAGGGAGATAAAATGAGCGTTGAAAAACAACCCATGACAGCTGCTCCCAGATAATGTCCATTGGCGTGGTGATGGCTGGCCCCTGCCAGTTTTGCTTGCCAGGAAACCGGCAAGCGTAATTCATAGTAGCCAAACATGGAAAGGGCTAGTAGTACAAAGACTGCACTAAATAAGCCAATTGCCCAGGGCGATTGCATGGCAATTTGCAGGTTGCTGCCTAACAAAGAGACAATTGCTCCTACTAAAGCGTAAGTGGCTGACATGCCAAGGACATAACTTAAAGAAAGAAAAAAAGCTTTGCGCGTGGAGATATTTTTTCCATGCCCCACAATAATTCCTGAAAGCACAGGTACCATCGGCAAAACACAGGGAGTAAAAGATAGAAGCAGACCAAAACCAAAAAAAGTTAAAAGAACGAGACTCCAATGTTTGGTAAAAATCTCTTCAATCTCGCTGGTAGCGGGGATAGCTTCGCTTTCTTCTTCATATTGAAGGGGAGTAGTTTCTATGGTGACATGAGTCAAGGCTAAATGGTCATCAATGGTTAATTTAATTTGCCGTGTTTCTGGGGGATAACAAAAGCCATCATCTGCACAGCCTTGAAAACTTAAGTTAACTAAAGTTTCTCCGGGTTGCTCTCCCAGAATAGGTACGGAAAGTGATAATTCGTGGCGGTAAATGGCATAGCTTTTTCCCTGTTTATCCGTTTTTGTCAAAGGAGTAGGGAAGCGTAAATCGCCTATATGCACGTTGCTATTGGGTTGAGCGGTGACTTTAATGCGATCCGCATACAGAAAAAAGCCTGGTTTTACTTGCCAAATAAGAGAGAAGGTATTTGGATCAATCTGTTTCGCATTAACTTGAAAAACCTCTGTTGCAGGAAGAGGGGTTGCATAATTAAGAAATGAAGCGAAACAGAGTAATGAAAACAATAACCATTTTTTCATGGATGTCTTATAGCTAACCAAATAGTAGAACATTGTAGTAGCAGTATCAAAAAAAACCAAAAAAAATTTAAAATCACCCCTTGAAAGCCGGTGAGGGAGTCCCCATATGGCTGTCATCAGCGAAATGCAATGAGAGACATCAAGTATCAGCATTGCATAACGCTAAAAAATCAGAGCTTACCTCTGAAAATTATAGGTGATAATCAAAAACCAGGAGAAAACAAGTATGAAAATTCGTCCTTTACACGATCGTGTTGTTGTTCGTCGTATGGAAGAAGAACGCACTACAGCCGGCGGTATCGTTATTCCAGATAGCGCTACTGAGAAGCCCATGCGTGGCGAGGTTATCGCTGTTGGTGCAGGTAAGGTATTAGATAATGGTGATGTCCGTGCCTTGGCTGTGAAAATTGGAGATATAGTTCTCTTTGGCAAATATTCTGGTACAGAAGTTAAAGTAGCAGGCCAAGAATTGGTTGTGATGCGTGAAGACGACATCATGGGTGTGATTGAGAAGTAAATCAACTATCTTAGGATTTAAAGGAGACTATTATAATGGCTAAAGAAGTACGTTCTGGCGATGATGCACGTCAAAAAATGATTGCCGGTGTAAACATTTTGGCAAATGCTGTACGTGTAACAATGGGTCCTCGTGGAAGAAATGTGGTATTGGAAAGATCTTTTGGTGCTCCTACAGTAACCAAAGATGGTGTATCTGTTGCTAAGGAACTTGAGCTGGAAGATCGCTTTGAAAATATGGGTGCACAGATGGTTAAAGAAGTTGCTTCCAAAACTTCTGATGCAGCCGGTGATGGTACTACTACTGCTACTGTATTGGCTCGCGCTATTATGGTTGAAGGGAACAAAGCGGTTGCCGCTGGTATGAATCCAATGGATTTAAAGCGTGGTATCGACAAAGCGGTTACTGCTGTAACCAAAAAGCTGCAAGAAATGTCCAAACCTTGTAAAGATGGAAAAGCAATTGCTCAGGTTGGAACAATTTCTGCAAACTCTGATCAATCTATCGGTGATATCATTGCTGAAGCGATGGAAAAGGTTGGTAAAGAAGGTGTAATTACTGTTGAAGACGGTAATAGTCTGGAAAATGAATTGTCTGTGGTTGAAGGTATGCAGTTTGACCGTGGCTACATTTCTCCTTACTTTATTAACAACCAGCAAAACATGAGTGCTGAGTTAGAGCATCCATTTATCCTTCTGGTAGATAAGAAGATTACCAATATTCGCGATATGCTTTCTGTATTGGAAGGTGTTGCTAAATCTGGTCGTCCTTTGTTAATCGTTGCAGAAGACGTTGAAGGTGAAGCATTAGCTACCTTGGTGGTTAACAACATGCGTGGTATCGTTAAAGTATGTGCTGTAAAAGCACCTGGCTTTGGTGATCGTCGTAAGGCAATGTTGCAAGATATTGCTATTCTGACCAATGGCCAAGTGATCTCTGAAGAAGTTGGCAAGAGCCTTGAAGGTGCTTCATTAGAAGACTTGGGTAGTGCAAAACGCGTTGTAGTGACTAAAGAAAATACCACTATCATTGATGGTGAAGGTAAAGAATCTGAAATCAATGCTCGTATTACTCAAATTCGTGCACAGATGGAAGAAACCACTTCTGATTATGATCGTGAAAAGTTACAAGAGCGTGTTGCCAAATTAGCTGGCGGTGTTGCTGTGATTAAAGTGGGTGCAGCTACTGAAGTAGAAATGAAAGAGAAAAAAGCGCGCGTAGAAGATGCTCTGCATGCAACTCGTGCTGCTGTTGAAGAAGGCATTGTTGCAGGTGGCGGTGTTGCCTTAATTCGTGCCCAAAAAGCACTGGATGGTTTAAAAGGTGAAAACGCTGACCAAGACATGGGTATTAGCATTCTGCGTCGTGCTATTGAATCACCATTACGCCAAATCGTGGCGAATGCTGGTTATGAGTCTTCCGTAATCGTTAATAAAGTTGCTGAAAATAAAGATAATTATGGATTTAATGCAGCAACTGGTGAATACGGTGATATGGTTGAAATGGGTATTCTGGATCCAACCAAAGTGACTCGTACTGCTCTGCAAAATGCTGCTTCTGTGGCTAGCTTAATGCTTACTACCGAGTGCATGATTGCTGATCTTCCCAAGAAAGAAGAACCAGTAGGTGCCGGTGATATGGGCGGCATGGGTGGAATGGGTGGCATGGGCATGATGTAAGCCAAGCTGCTGTTCCCCCAAAAAAACCCGCTTTCGAGCGGGTTTTTTTTATGATATTTTCAACAGCGGGATAAATAAGTTAGTCTAAACTAATAACGAAGGTAAAGTAATTTACTTTTTTAATATCCTTTGTCACAAGGAGATGAATATGGTAAGCCAACGCAGTGTGGTAAAAGCCAGTGAAGTGACCGGTGTTGATGTTAAAAATATGGAAGGAGAAAGTTTAGGTACTATTTATGAAGTAGTAATTGATAAAGCTTTCGGTAAAGTTAATTATTTAGTATTAGAATTTGGTGGTATTTTAGGCTTTGGTAATAAATTTTTTGCTCTTCCATGGCATTTATTCAAATATGATAAGACTGAAGATTGTTTTTTAATTGATATGGATAAAGAACGGCTACAAAATGCACCTGGTTTCGATAAGGATCATTGGCCTGATTTTGCTGCACCGGAGTTTGCTACAAGAATTCATAAATATTATGAATAAGCAACAACTACTCAACTATAAGGAAATATCATGAATAAAAATCCCTCAAAATCAAATGATGAGAAAAAAAGTACAAAATCTTCCCAAACCAGGGAGCATTTAACGGCTGACTCCGTTTCTGAAGCTAAAAGAAGAGCACGAGGCACTCAAGCACGAGATACTCAAGAAAAAATTGAGGAACATTATCGACAGTTGAAAGATAATACCAACGAATGGTTAGAAGAAGGCAAGAAAAAATTTGAGGAAACGCAAGACAGCTTCAAAGAATATACGGATGAGCTTGCAGAGAATGTAAGAAATAATCCACTTAAAGCAATTCTGATTGCGGGTGGCATTGGATTTATTTTATCGTCACTTTTAAGAAAGTGATCGTATGATAAATTTTATTGAGCATTTGGAAGGTGTTATTGCCAGTAAAATGGCTACAGCGAAAGGAATGTATACCTTATTTAAGCTGGAGGCTCAACTGGCAGGATTAAATATAGTGCCCTTGTTAGTAAGCATAGGCGCGCTAATAGCGCTTTGTTTTTCAGGCTGGCTAACTTTAATGGTATTAATCAGCTATTTATTGATGCTTTTGATTGGTCCTTTACTAGCGATTATTACTGTTTTAATACTCAACATTATTGCGCTATTTATTGCCATTAGAAGTCTGGCCTCCTGTATCAGGCAAATGAGTTTTGAAAAAACAAGGGCTTTATTAACCAATCAGCCAAAGGAAACTCATGAGCTCACGAAAACAACTACGGCAATCCATAAATCAGCTAGAAGTTAAGCTGCAAATGGAGAATACCAGATTGATAGAACATAAGCGCTACTTTAATCAACTGTTCAAAGAGCATCGCTATCTTTTTCTCGCTTTATTAATTCCTACTTTTTGGGCAGGATGGCAAGAAGGAAAGCGAATAAGAAGTGGAAGAGGCGGTAGTTTTAAACGCTTTGCCAGGTTTATGTTTAATACTTCCTTTGCGACGTTTAATACTAAAAATTTATTTAAATGATACCATCAAAAACTTGATGGTATCATTTTAGATTATTTTCTATAGTCGCGGGGGTTCTCTGAGCTACGATGCTGACCGCCTATTGGTTTGCTGTCTGAAAAATGCTTACCAGCTTTATTATTTTGATGACGCTCATCTCGACGAGAGTGAGGAGAACTGGAGTCTGGATTGTGCGAATAAGATTTATCTCGATTTGAAGCTTGATTAGAATGACGTCCTTGTTGATCATGATGACCAGGTCTGTTGTTTTCATTTTTTTGAGTCATGATTAATATCCTTATTGTTAGTAAATTTCCAAGTACAGCAAATTAATAGTAGGAGCTGAATTTAAAAAATTCCAATGACTTAAAAAAATTATTTTTTTTATAGTATTAGGCAAAATACTTATCTGAATTATAAACAACAAGCGTCACCCTGAGCAAAACGCTGAAACTTATACACATCTCTGAAAACTCTGTTTTTTCCTCCTAGAAATGGTCAAGCTAAAGATGAGCTTCATTATTGTTCTAATCATTTGATTAGCAATTAAAAATGCGAGGTTACAACTAAGCTCCGGTTTTTTTACGGCATATTTTTTTGTATTCTTTTTCCAATGCTATCAGCTCTTCGTCAGTAAGCTTATTCAAATCAATCGACTGATTATTTGCAGCTCGATGTGATTTAATTAATTCATCAAGTTTTAAGTTTAAAATGACAGTATCGCGATTTTGAGTATGCTGAATTAAAAAGACCATAAGAAAGGTAATGATAGTGGTGCCCGTATTGATAATTAGCTGCCAAGTGTCTGAAAAATGAAATAAGGGCCCTGTAATAGTCCAAATGACAATAGCGAGCAAGGCTAACAAAAAGCTCCAGACGGTACCGACCGCATCAGAAATGATTTTGGCAAAACGCGCAAAATAATTATGCGGTGTTTTTTGAGTTTGCTTCATATCTTCTCTCCTGTACTACGCATTTCCTTTCCTGATTCACAACTATACTTAATTTAATGAGTAAACGTAATATTTTAAAACCAGCAAATTATATGAAAACAATTGAAATTCTGGATGTCTCTTTAAGAGATGGTGGGCATAGAACAAATTTTCATTTTAGTGATCAGGAATTGCAACATATCTTAACTGCCCTCGATAAATCCGGTATTGAATATATTGAAATTGGCTATCGTAATGGGCTTGCAGGTTTAGCCAGTCCCGTTGGAAGAGCGGGATTGTGTGAAAGAGATTACCTTTATTTTTGTCAATCCTTAATCAAGCACGCAAAAATTGCCGTCATGATTCATCCGCAAAATATTTTAGAGTCAGATCTCTTAGAATTGAAAAAATGCGGGGTCACATTAATCCGGGTCTGCGTCCTTAAAGATAAATTGATTGATGCGCTATCGTTTTTTAAAAAAGTGAAGAATTTATCTCTGAAACTTTCTATTAATTTTACCAATATGTCGCACTACCAGCCAGCCGAACTGGATGGACTGATAAAACAAATCATTCAGTTTGAGCCAGATATGATTTATTTTGCGGATTCAAATGGAAGTATTACTCCTGAAAAAATTAGTATGATTTACCAAAAATACACGCAGCAATATGCTATTCCATTCGGTTTTCATGCTCATGATAATCTTGGTCTGGCACAGGCAAATGCCTTGGCGGCTATTCACTCTGGGGCTACATTTATTGATGCTTCTTTGGCTGGTATGGGAAAAGGAATCGGGAATTTAAAAACGGAATTTTTTGCTGCTTATTTACAAGCCACAAAAACAAAAACATATAATCTTGCAGAATTATTAACAGCTTCAAATTATGTCCGTCATGCGCTAGGTATTGGACATGAACCCATTGAATGGGATGAATTCAATCGCGGTATTTCTGATCCCGCTTATTAAGCTGAGTTATTTTTAATTGGCGATTCCCAAAGAATTTGCCTATTATTAGGTTTAGCCACGCAACATGTAATAGATATAACCTATTATGTTAATATAAATAATTGATTTTATAAATTATTGATTTTTGGCTATGTTTAGGAAGAGAGAGAACCTATAAAAAGGAGTATTAAATGGATGAAATTATCAAAAAATTATCAGTTTTAATGGCAGATACTTACGCTATTTATTTAAAAACCCAAAATTACCACTGGCATGTCACCGGGCCTCAATTTAAGGGAATGCACGAATTGTTTGAGATGCAATATCAGGAGTTGGCAGAAGCTGTTGATGCTGTTGCAGAGCGTATTCGCACTTTGGGACATAATACTCCGGCTACTTTCAAAGAATTTGAAAATTTAAAACGAATAAAGGATGGAGATGCTAATAAAAATGCTAATGAGATGGTGATAGATTTAGCTCATGATCATGAGACGCTGGTAAGAGACTTAAATCAGGCACTTGCACTTGCTCAGGAAAATAAAGATGAAGGTACAGCTAATCTGTTAGGGGATAGAATTGCTGCGCATGAGAAAGCACGTTGGATGCTTAATGCTTCTCGAGAAAAAGCTTAAACTCTGGCTGTCAAACGCATGCACTATGAAACTTGCCTGACAGTGTTAACTTAAGAAAATACTAGTAGCCTTAGTGAAACGATAGCATAAGATAAACATTTCACTGGAAGAACCTGATTATGCTATCGCTTCACTAAGACCAGAGGGTTGCAATTATTGTCATTGCATTGGAAGGGATAAGAACAGCTAAATAACTGTCTTGGCAATTAAATTAAAGACAGTGACAACCGACAATTTATTTTGATATAAAACTTTCTTCATTTTTATTTATAAGCGAAAATTCCCGAGGGAAACTTTTTCCAAGGATTTTAGGATTCGCTAATGCAATTTCTTTTTTCAATAGGTCTTTTTTTAAGCGCAAGTCTATTATTTGTTATCCAGCCCATGGTAGCAAAAGTTTTACTTCCTGTTTATGGAGGCACACCTGCTGTATGGACAGTTTGTATGCTTTTTTTTCAAGCTATGTTACTGGTATCCTACGGTTATGCGTGGTTGCTTAGCAAACTAGCTACAGCTTGGGAGTGGCGTTTTACTCATAGTCTTTTAGTAGTGGTAAGTCTGCTAGGTTTTCCCTTTTTATTTGTTGTTTTTCCAGAAAAAGGTATCCCTGAGTTTATTATTTTGCGGCACTTGATTTCTCAGTTGGGTCTCCCATTATTAGTGATAGCCGCTTCAGCGCCACTCTTACAATTTGCCTATAGTCAAACCCGAGGTAAAAAGGCCAGTGATCCTTATTTTTTATACGTGGCAAGTAACGCAGGGAGTTTACTGGCTTTATTGGCCTATCCCTGGATTATTGAAAGATTTGTAGGATTAAAAACGCAATTTTATGGCTGGACGATAGGTTATATGATGTATCTTGTTGTGTTAGGGAGTCTTCTTTTTGGTACATCTTATCAACCTTTGATAAAACAAAAAATTGCAAGCTACTCATTATCACGGTTGCTCAAGTTTCAATGGATTGGATATAGCTTTGTTCCATGCAGTTTGCTTTTAGGCGTTACTTTTTATATTACTACTGATATTGCAGCAACACCGGTATTTTGGGTTTTGCCACTGGCACTTTATTTATTGTCCTTCATGATAACTTTTGCGGAAAAACCGCCTATTCCTTTTCCTTGGATAGAAAAAAATGCTTTATTCTTTTTCATTTTTCCTGTAGTTGGTTTTATTCTGGGGAGTGCGGTACCTGCCTGGCAATTCATCTTTTTTCATTTGCTTAATTTTTTTATATTTGCTTTGTTGTGTCATGGCCGATTAATCCAAAGTCGTCCTCCTGCCAGTCAGCTGACAAGTTTTTATTTTTGCTTGGCATTGGGAGGCATGTTGGCTGGTGTTTTTAACAGTCTCATTGCGCCAAGACTTTTCAATGATGCTTATGAGTATCCCCTGGTTTTAGCGTTGGGAATGCTTTGTATTCCAAAAAATAAAACAAAAGGAATGACTCTTACTCCCCTTGTCGTTTTACTCCTATTGCTGATTAATTATTATTTGCCCAATTTGGGTTGGCTTGCGATAGTCAAGAAGTATAAAGTGGCCGAGTTTCTGTCCTTGTGTATGATTATGTGTTGGCCTGGCAACAGGATTACTCTTTTTGTCAGTGTATGTATTTTATTTGTATTTTTATTTTATCCCGGCTTGAAACATAGCACCATTTTATTCCAGCAACGTAATTTTTATGGTGTTAAGAAAGTTTCAGCCATACCGGGGTCTAATGTGTTAATTAGCCAAAATACAGTCCATGGCTTTCAATTGACTCATTTAGAAAAAATAGACCATGGTGCTTTAGGATACTATGGACCGTCTGCACAGGTGGTAAAGCTATTTCGCCAGCGAAAAGCACCCTTGAATGCCATGATTCTCGGACTGGGAACTGGCATGATGGCTTGTCAATATGAAGGGGATGACAAGCTAAGCATGGTGGATATTGACAAACAGGTCATCGAGATTGCTAAAGATCCGCGATTATTCACCTATTTAAGGGATTGTCCACCCCAGGTTTCTCTTGAAGAGGGAGATGGCCGTTTGGTAGTGCAAAATATTCCCGATAGCAGCATTGATATCCTAGTGATCGATGCTTTTTCGTCGGATTCGATACCGATTCATTTATTAACGCTGGAAGCTTTTCAATTATATTTAAAAAAAATTACACCGGATGGTCTCATTTTGGTGCATATTAGCAATCGTCATTTAAATTTATTGCCAGTGTTAACTGCTGTTGGACGACAACTGGATTTAATCGTACTTCATAAGTTTCAACCTGCTGATGCCAAGACTGGACAACTTGCCTCTGAATGGGGATTATTAACAGCCAATCAACAGTTTGCCATTTCTCTAATGCGCACTGCCGGATGGCGTTTCGTGACTGAGGGTGAAGAACACTTATGGACAGATGACTATTCAAATCTAATACCGTTGTTGAAATGGTAGCTCGAGGTGTTTTTGGCTCGTTGAAATTTGCATGTGGCAATAAGTGCTGGTTTAATTTATCCTACTGCTTTTTATCGGGCTGTGAGACTAGACTTATAAATCTATTAAATTTCAGCTAAATTTCCTTTTGTCTCTAGCCAGATTTTACGATCAGCTGCTCTTTTTTTAGCTAACATCATATCCATAAGCGCTAAAGTTGCTTCTTCATCCTCTAAAGTAAGCTGTATCAATCGTCGCGTATTCGGATCCATGGTGGTTTCGCGCAATTGCATGGGATTCATTTCACCAAGCCCTTTAAAGCGTTGTACATTAATTTTTGCTTTACTGGTTTTGCTCAGTTTTTCTATAATTGTTTGTTTTTCCTCATCATCCAGCGCGTAATGCACTTCTTTCCCTGCATCAATGCGGTAAAGTGGGGGCATAGCAACAAATACGTGTCCGGCCTGGACCAACGGTTTAAAGTGACGCAAAAACAGCGCGCATAGCAAGGTTGCAATATGTGCACCATCAGAATCGGCATCGGCAAGGATGCAAAGTTTTCCATAACGAAGCCCAGAAAGATCGGGTGACCCTGGATCAACGCCAATTGCGACAGAAATATCATGTATTTCCTGAGAAGCAAGCACTTCTGCAGAATCCACTTCCCAAGAGTTTAAAATTTTTCCACGTAATGGCAGAATAGCCTGATAATCTTTATTTCGCGCCTGTTTTGCAGAACCCCCTGCCGAATCCCCCTCTACTAGAAATAATTCTGCCTGGCTTAAATCCTGCTGCAGGCAATCAGCCAGCTTTCCTGGAAGGGCTGGGCCTTGGCTAATACGCTTGCGCGCTACCTGTTTGGCTTGCCGAAGGCGTTTTTGGGCGCGCTCAATGGCAAATGCAGCAATGATTTCGCCCTGGCTGCGGTGTTGATTTAACCAGAGTGCAAAAGCATCTTTGACGACATTACCCACAAAATTGGCTATTTGGCGCGAGCTAAGACGTTCTTTAGTTTGACCCGCGAATTGTGGTTCTTTCATTTTGACAGAAAGCACGTACTGGCAGGGCTCCCACAGATCATCAGCTGTCAACTTGACACCTCTTGGTAATAAATTTCGCAATTCGCAAAATTCAGACAAAGCGTCATAAAGCCCTGAACGTAATCCATTGACATGGGTACCACCCTGTGCGGTAGGAATTAAATTGACATAGCTTTCACTTAAACCATTATGGGTTGTTGGTGACCATGCCAGTGCCCAATCAGCGGTTGCTTCTTCGCTGGCGAATTCGCCAACAAAAGGCTCATCAGGAAAATAATCGGAAGGGAGTGACTGTTTTAAATAATCAGCCAAACCTTTTTCATAACACCAATGGCTCTCTTCATTGGTTAATTTATTAATGAAGGTCATGGAGAGTCCAGGGCATAATACGGCTTTAGCCCGCAAAACATGAGTAAGGTGTTTGACGGACATCTTAGTCGTATCAAAATATTTTGCATTGGGCCAAAAGCGAATAATTGTGCCGGTATCGCGCTTTTTGGTCACACCCGTTTCATTAAGTTCTTGAATTTTATCACCATTGGCAAAAGCCATGTGATAAATAATGCCGTTTCGCTTGATAGTAACATCAACACGCTCTGATAAAGCATTAACGACAGAAACCCCTACGCCATGCAAGCCTCCAGAGAAGCTGTAATTTTTATCTGAAAATTTTCCGCCAGCGTGCAGACGCGTCATAATCACTTCTACACCACTTAAACCAAGTTGTGGATGGAGATCTACAGGCATCCCTCGACCGTTGTCTTCAACTTCAACGGAGCCGTCTTCATGTAAAACGACAGTGATTTGATTGGCAAAACCTGCAATTACTTCATCAACACTATTATCAATGACCTCCTGGGCCAAGTGATTAGGTCTGGTGGTGTCAGTGTACATTCCGGGACGGCGTTGTACAGGTTCAAGACCACTTAATACCTCAATCGCTTCAGCTGTGTAATTGTCAGACATTGATTGTATAACCTTGGTTAAATAAGCCATAGTGTAGCATGAAAATCATCTTATAGAGCGAGAGGCTGGTCTAAATCAGTTGGTCAAGAAATTACTCAATTGCAATTTTTCCAAATCTTTCTGCATAATTAAGCGGCTTTTTGGATAAGGCTATTGCAGTATGGATTGCCGTCTTCATAAAAATTTTTGCCAACTCATCATTTCGGGTTGCTGTAGGATTCCCCTCATCACATTGCATTTGAATGCGCTTATCCAGTGGGAGTTGGCCCAATAGAGGTACTGAAAAAGTTTGACTTAAAATTTCACCACCACCATGACCAAAAATGGTCTCTTGATGACCACACTGACTGCAAACATGCAGTGACATGTTTTCTACCAATCCAAGAACATCGATGTTGGTGCGAGCAAACATTTTGATCGCTTTTTGAGCATCTAAGGTGGCTACATTTTGCGGTGTGGTAACAATGATAGCACCTGCCAAAGGAATTTTTTGTACCAGACTTAATTGGATATCACCGGTACCGGGAGGTAAATCAATCAATAAATAATCAAGCTCATCCCATTTTGTTATATCGAGCATTTGGATTAATGATTTAGCCAGCATAGGACCGCGCCATATCAACGCTTCCTGATGATCGGTGAGGTAGCCAATGGACATAGCCTGGACACCCTGAGCAAAAATGGGTAAATAATGCTCTTCATTGACCTGTACGGGTTCTGTGCTACCTAACATCAGGGGAATGCTGGGGCCATAAATATCAGCGTCAAGAATACCGACTTTAGCGCCTGCTCGTGATAAAGCGATAGCCAAATTAATCGCTACCGTTGATTTGCCTACACCCCCTTTGCCTGAGCCAACGGCAATTAAATTTTTGGCCCCTTTTAAACCTTTTCCAATAAGCTGGGTGCGATGGGCTTTTATAAAAAAGTTCAGGGCAATTTTAATTTCATAATCAGGCAAGGCCTGTGCAAGGTGGTTTTTTAACGCAGGTAATAAACTTTCTTCTAAAGGCAGGGTAGGAAAACCTGCTTGTAGTGTAATTTCTATTTGCTTGTTGTTGACCCTCACTATAGGTTGTAATCCCATCTGTTGTGGGGTCAGGTCAAGCCATTGGTCATGGACAGTATTAAGCAGTTCAATAACGGTATTTTCAATAGTCATACAACAATCCAAAGAGTTTAGCATAAATGAACATAATAGCAGATAACGGAACTCCGTAGATTTAAATCTTGCTAATCAGGCAAAATCATATCATTTTGAATTAATTTCACGCGCTTATCTTGCCTAAGTTACCGTTATCCTGAGCAAAGTGAGATTCTCAGCAGATAAAATCCCGCTCTTTGGACGAAAAGATCCTTCAAGCGACCATGTCGCTGTCAGGATGATGCCTTTGTTGTTTATATTTATTAGATAAAGTAAGAGTGTTCCCTGTCTTGCTGATTACGCTGCGCTTCACCAAGGTTAACTGGAGCGTAGTTGCGGCAACTAAACTTTTATTATTCTTAAAAAAGAGAACAGGGATTTTCATTACCCTCTTCAAGGGTATGCTCATTTTCTTTATTGTGAAGTTTTTTCATAGCTGCTACCAAGGAAGGATTTTTAGCAATTAATTTCCCCTCATTATCAATCCAGCCTAACTCAGTAATCACTTCTCGTGTGCGTTTGCCGCCGTCTTCTAAAGCATGCTTTAGAATATTCTCTAAAGTAAGTGATTCGGTTTTATAATTGATGTGTGTAGTTCGGAAAAATCCAAACCAACCCTCCTTATCATCTTTCCATTTCTGGCCGTAATTTTCACGAAATTGGGTTAAGAGTGATTCGTGCGGGGCTGAGAAATGGTATTTTTCACTGAATTCGTCATAAAATTTTTCGGCTAAAATTTTATGAACATGTGCTGAGGGATGCTTGTCATCCCAAAACATATAACCTGGCGCTGGTGAAGTTTTATTTGAATTTAACTTAAAATCTTTTGACTCAAGATAGGGGGAGTGAATTTTTGCAGAATCAAGCTGATATTTTTGCGGATTATAATAGGCATCGGTAAAAATTTTATTGACATCAAAGGTATTAATAGAACAATTAGGGTGTTTTTCTGATAATTCTGTTACTTTTTGCTGTAGTAATTGGTTATAGTAGTTACACACCTCCCGTGCATTAGCCTGCTCTTTTTCACCTAATCGATAAAAATGGGGAGTCAGTGATAAATCAGGCAGATTAAACAAGACGAAATGGTAATACCCTGCTTTGATTAATTCCTCAGCGTTCTTAATTCTTGCCAGAACTGCTTTTTCCGCCTCTTCTTTAGAGGGTTCATTATTAACTGTGATTAAATCATTAGCGCCAGACCATTCGGTAATAAGGGTTCTTTTTTTATGTTCTGCAGAAATAGCACGTGCATTATCATCCGCCAAGAGTAAGCTGCGTTTTTCATCAAGATTAGAGACAACCTTCTCTGTAACAAGACATTTAATATTGGTAGTGATTCTGCCAGAGTAATCATAAGAAGTCAGGCCACCTTCGTCATAATACCTGATAAAATCACGTCCTGCGAAATTGATACGTCTATAATCATCAAGCTTCAGATTGTGGAGAGAATTTTCTACCTTTGGATCATGAACAATTACCTCATCAGCAATCTCGGTAGAGTCTTCACCCTTACGCTTAAGGGTGCGAATAATTCTTTCCTCGACGAAGTCAGTTCCGAAGTCAGTATCCCAAACGTAACCATTCGTGAATGCCCCCTTAGGCGATTTGCCTTTTAAACCACTTAAACCATCCATTGGGATTAAACCACCCAGTTTTTTATGAGCCATTCTCCCTGGATCAGAAAGGCTATCGCCCATGGAGATGATATGTTCAATGATTGGTTTAGGCATGGTTTCCTCAGCGAGAAGTT
Organism: Legionella clemsonensis; assembly: GCF_002240035.1. Lineage (NCBI taxonomy): Bacteria > Pseudomonadati > Pseudomonadota > Gammaproteobacteria > Legionellales > Legionellaceae > Legionella > Legionella clemsonensis. The sequence continues at coordinate 891,422 of NZ_CP016397.1, forward strand.
AATTGACAGTGTTTATAAAATCACACACTTAAGATAATATTAAATACCATAAAGTAAATGAATTGAGCAAAAGGAATTATTTTGATTTAGAATAATTGATCAAATTGGTTCATAATTGTACTAATAGGTTATTGTAGCAAGGATGCAGTATGAAAAAAGTACAATGTTTAAAATTTCTGGGGCTTTTATTAATGTGTAGCTTTTTTGCTGCACCAAGTCTTGCTGCTCCTGATACTATTCCCACCGTTGCTCGTTTAAGCTATATGAAAGGCGTGATTAGCTTTGCTCCTGCAGGGCTTAAAAAATGGATTAAAGTGAGCTTAAACCGTCCGTTGGTGATTGGTGATCAGTTGTGGGCTGATAAGAATGGATTGGTTGAATTACAATTAGGTACAGCAGTGGTTCGTATTGGTGATCACACCAGCCTTAAAATTTTAAATCTCAATAATACGATTGCCCAGTTTCAACAGACCAATGGCATGCTAGGGTTAAGTGTTAAACCAGAAAATAAGAACAGACGCTATGAAATTGATACGCCTAATCTTGCTTTCACTACTACTGTTTCTGGTTATTATCGCATTGATGTTGATAGTAAAAAAAATGTAACTATTGTAACTGTGCGTAAAGGTAGAGGTGATATCTACGGCAAAAATTCTTCCTTTAAAATTAAGGAAGGGCAATCCTGTCGCTTTACAGGGAATGATTTGAAAGGCTACCAATGTAGTGCTGTGGGTCCTGCTGATGATTTCGATCGCTTTAATTTAGAACGTGATCGTCGTTCTGTTAAAACAGTGATTAAATATGTTGCTCCAGAAATGATTGGTTATGAGGATCTGGAACATTATGGTACATGGAAGGTCATTAAAACCTATGGTCGCGTATGGGTTCCTCAAGTGACAGTCACCAACTGGGCTCCTTACCGCATGGGGCGATGGATATGGCTTAATCGTTGGGGTTGGACCTGGGTTGATGATCAACCCTGGGGTTTTGCACCTTTCCACTATGGTCGTTGGACACGTTGGCAAAATCAATGGGTATGGGTTCCTGGGCCGCGCAATATAGCGCCAGTTTACGCACCTGCATTGGTTGCCTTTGTGGGAGGAAGACAATTTAATTTACGAGTAGGAGGCGCTCCAGGAATTGCCTGGTTTCCGCTTGCACCAGGTGAAATTTATATACCTCCCTATCGGGTAAACCAAAATTATTTTACGCAAGTAAATATCAGCAATACCGTGATTAATCAAACCTATATTAATCAGATTTATAATGCATCAACAGTTAATATTAATTATCAAAATATTAATATACCTACTGCCATTACTGCGGTACCAACCACCACATTTGTGCAGTCAGTTCCTGTTAATACAGAAGCGGTTGAAATTTCGCCAGAGACTTTGAAGGCTGCTCCTGTAACACCGGTGGCTGAGGTGGTACCTGAACCCATCAGTGTTCAAGGGGGAAATGCACCTTCTAGTGCTGTTCCAAGCAGTGAAATAGTTAATGAAGAGACGGTAACTCAAACAGAGCCTCCTCCGGAGCCTATACCGTTTACTCAAGAGCAATCGTTGTTGGCTAATGATCCAGGCAAACCTTTGACAGAAGAACAGCTTGAACAACTCTCACCACAGGCGCCGTCTCAGGAACAGCAACCAGCGCCTGAAGTACAACCAGCGCCTGAAGTACAACCAGCGCCTGAAGTACAACCAGCGCCTGAAGTACAACCAGCGCCTGAAGTACAACCAGCGCCTGAAGTACAACCAGCGCCTGAAGTACAACCAGCGCCTGAAGTTCAGCCAGCGCCTGAAGTTCAGCCAGCGCCTGAAGTTCAGCCAGCGCCTGAAGTACAATCAGCGCCTGAAGTACAACCAGCGCCTGAAGTACAACCAGCGCCTGAAGTTCAGCCAGCGCCTGAAGTTCAGCCAGCGCCTGAAGTACAACCAGCGCCTGAAGTTCAGCCAGCGCCTGAAGTTCAGCCAGCGCCTGAAGTTCAGCCAGCGCCTGAAGTTCAGCCAGCGCCTGAAGTTCAGCCAGCGCCTGAAGTACAATCAGCGCCTGAAGTACAACCAGCGCCTGAAGTACAACCAGCGCCTGAAGTTCAGCCAGCGCCTGAAGTTCAGCCAGCGCCTGAAGTTCAGCCAGCACCTCAGGCTCCTGAAACTCCTGAGATTCAGCAGACTCCTCACTTACAACAAGCACCGGAGATGCAACAAGCTCCGCAAATTCAATCCACTCCGGAAATTGAGCAAAATGCTCCCTAGTTGAGAGTGAGTTTGCTGGCAACGGAAGAATGAGTAACTACAACTTTTTAAGTTACAGGGTCAGCAAAGAAAGTTCTTCTGTATACGCCCACTCTATCCAATTACCTTTTGCAAGGTAATAAACCCCACAGCGAATAGGGTGGCTGGATTGTCTGGATAACAGGTGTGCATATTCATTAACCTGCAGGCGGTGTTTGGCTTGTGCAGTTTCATCGTCGCTTCCAGTTTTAAAATCAATGACCCACCGTGTCCCCGCATCGATAAAAGTACGATCGATAATGCGTGTCATTGCAGTATGTTCACTGACGAATAGTGCATATTCGTTGGCTTCTTCTTCATGAGTCTTAATTAGCCATTGTCCAATGGGTTCGGTAAATAATTGCTGTAGCTGTTGTCTTAAGTTTTCACAAGCCTCATTTAATTCGCTTTTTGTAAATCCTAATGATTTAAAACGGTTAGTTACCAATTGCCATGGTAATTCTTCAAAACTGATTGGATGATTATTACAAATCCATTGTAATAATTCATGCGCTACAATGCCGATTTGACGCGCATTGGTCGAATAAGGAATTAAAGTAGCTTGTCCTTCTTGTAAGGAGGAGGAGGGTATTGGTAAATTTTCATAAAAGTGAGCAGGTAATTGCTGGCGTAAAGGGAGTGAAATTTCCTGACTTTCCTTTGTTAACACTGCTTCATTGGTTATAAATTCTTGATGCTTTAATAGATGACGGAAAGTACCCTTGGTCTCTTTTTCACGATTATCAAAAAGATAAAGACGTTTTTTAGCACGAGTAACAGCAACATAGAGTAAGCGCTGTAATTCATAGCTGTCTTTTTTGGCATCAAGTTTGGCAAGATAATCATAAAGTTTGCATTCTTCTTGATAAGCTGCTTTTACTGGCGAAACCAGTAGCAGATCATTTCTCTCTGCACCTGGAAGTTTTAACCAACGCAATAAGGGTTGATCAGTGTTATGCGTTTTGGCGCTTAAACCTGGTAAAATGACACAATCAAATTCCAAGCCCTTCGATTTATGAATAGTCATAACCTGCAAACGTGAAGCAGTGGTACGTTGGGAATAGAGTTTATTAAATTCAATTTTAAATTGTTCCAGATTAGGAAATTGTCCTTTAGCAGTAAAGCGCTCAAGTAGCTGCCAAAATTGCTCAAGATCTTCCTGTTGCTGGGCATTTAGAATATGTTGCCCGTGCAACTGTTTGAAGGTTAATTCAATCCAATCGACTAAGGTTTCTTGCTGACGCAAATGCAGAGCATTTTTTATTACTTGATATACAAACTTAAGTCTGGTATGTGTATTTTCCTCAAAAGGCAACTCATCCATTTGTGAAAGAATTTCATAGATTGACTTATTCTTATTTACATTTGCAATGACATGTAACTCTTCAAGTGACAAACCACAAAAAGGACTTCTTAATAAGGCTAACCACGCCAGCCGACTTGCGGGTAGCAGTAAAACCTGGGTGAGTGTCCAGAGATCACGAAGATGAGGAAGTTGAGATAGACAATCGATTTCAACACCCTGAAAAGGCACATTCTTTTCACGTAATAAGCGGGTGATTTGAGTAAGCTGGTTGCGAGAACGCACGAGAATGGCAATGTCCTGTTCCGAATGTGCTTGAAGCTCAGCAATAGCACAATCAACCACTGCTTCGGCTTCTTTTGTTCGAGTGGGAAATTGACAGGCGCTAATCAAACTTGCTTCATCTGCAAAAATCACCGGTGTAGCATGATGAAATGAAATTGCTCCGGATTCAATCTCATCGAACTTTGGAAAAATCATTTGAAATTGCTGATTTACCCAATGAACAATTGTTGGTGTGGAGCGAAAATTACAGCATAACTCTAAAAACTCCAGTTTTACCGATCCTATGCCTTCTTGTTTTGCTTTTAGAAAAAGACCTACTTCCGCTTGACGAAAGCGATAGATGGATTGCATAGGATCGCCCACTACAAAAAGAGTTCTGCCATCGCCAGGTTGCCAACCGTTTAACAATTTTGTTAATAACTGGAACTGTTGAATGGAGGTATCCTGAAATTCATCAATTAAAAAATGATGGATTGTATTATCAAAGTACAAGGTTAAATCGGTAGGCTGTTCTTCATTGCCTAAGGCAAATAAAGCCTGCTGAGAAATTGCTGTAAAATCTACTTCATTGTTTTCTGCAAAGATTAAATGCAGATGTCCAACCAGTAAGGGTAATAAAGTAAATAAAGATTGAAGAACTTGCCATTGCTCTGTAGCGTATTGGGATGGAGGCAAATCCTTAATATGCAAAAGCGTTTCCAGAAATTCTGGCTCCCTGTTTAGTTCAGTTAACAGCGCTTTACTTGCAGTTTTCAATTCATCATAAAGCTTATCGTCACAGACGCCACGTTTTAGGCCAACATGGTGATCAAAACTTTGGCGTAACGTGTTTTGTGAGGTGAGTAACAAAGCTGCCAAACCCAAGGCAATCTCACGGTTCAGTTCATCATTATTATGCCATTCTCGCAATACAAAACGGGGCGATTCAGGAGCATTTTCGATGGTAGCCAACTGGCGAGCGAGTGAACATAATTGGGTGCGACAGGATAGGGGGATAGACTGTTTGAACCGCAGAAGCGCTTGTTGTTCAATGAGTTTTAGCGTGTTTTCAAAACAAACCTGAGTTTGCTCTCGTGCAATATACAAGACTGAAAGCCATTGATCGCGATTAGCTAACAAGTCACTGAATAAATTCAGGAGCTTATCCTGACGATTATCAAGATGTCTTAGCAAGTTTTTCAGGGGAAGATGCAAATTACTCTCAGCCAGAGCATAGGCTAAAAAAGAACGAGCCGCTGCCTGATAATGAGGTTGTGCATTTTCCGTGACCTGAGCATAAGGAATTTGTTTTTCCAGCAAGGGAATGGCTTGGCAAATTATTTGACATAAAGAATCAATAGTCATTACACGCAGGCGATTAGGCTGCTGTAGTATTTGCCACTTCAATTGCTGGCTACGAGCCAAGGCTTCTTTAGCATAGAGAAAGGTTTGCTGTTGATGAGATGAAGCAGGAACTTTCCCCTCGGTCGCGTGCTTCAATGCCAACAAAATACGTTCACGCATCTCATTGGCTGCTTTACGTGTAAAAGTTAACGCTACAATTTGCTCTGGTGTAGAAACTGTACTCAACAACCTTAGGTAACGCTGTGTCAGTATTTCCGTTTTACCAGAGCCTGCAGGTGCTTGTACAATAAATGATCTGCAAGGGTCTGTGGCTTGCAGTCGTTGTTGGCCGTCCTGAAGCATTCATTAATCCATGATAATTTCTTGTGCTGGCGCTCTGAGATTATAATGGGAACTCATACAATAACCATAGGCGCCCGTGCTTGCTATCAAAATGACATCGTTTTCATAGGTTTCGGGAAACAGTCTATCATAACCTAACGTGTCTCCTGATTCACAGATAGGACCTACCACATGGGCGAATCCAGTTTTCTCTTGATTTAATTGACTTAAATTCACAATTTCGTGATAAGCACCGTAGAGGGCGGGGCGCATTAAAGAATTCATACCCGTTTCAATACCAATAAAGCGCACCTTTCCTTTTTCTTTGCATTGCGTGACTTTGGCAAGGATAACACCGCTTTCTGCAACAAAAAAACGACCTGGCTCTATCCAAAATGACAATTGAGGGTGCCCGGATTTGACGGCCATCAGCAACTCATCCAATGCATTTAAATCTAGCGGTTGTTGTCCAGGTTTTTCAACGACACCTAAACCACCTCCCAGATTAATAATGCGAACATCGGAAAATTGACTGATAAGTGCGGTAAGCATTAAAGCAGTTTGCTGCCACAATTCTGGTGTGAGAATACCGCTGCCAGAATGAGCATGCAAACCGATGACTTTGATTTGATGTTTTTCAATAAGCTGTTTAACTTGCGGCAAGTCAGCTTGAGGGATGCCAAATTTTGATTCATTACCGCCTGTGCAAACATACTTATGATGACCTGCACCGCAGCCAGAATCAATGCGTAACAAAATAGATTGATTTTTAAAAAGTTCAGGCCAGTTTTCTAAAGGGTAGAGATTATCAATCGTAAGGTAACAGCCTGTTGATAAAGCAAATTCATATTCCTTTTTTGCCGCAAAATTTGGCGTGAATAATACACGTTGTTTAGCAATGTCAGGGAACTGCGTGAAAACCTGTTGTAGTTCATCAATAGACACGCATTCAAAGCCAATGCCTTTTCGATACAGATTTTTTAAAATAGCAGGATTCGGATTTGCTTTTATTGCATAAAAGACGTGGTCAATGGATTTTAATGCCATTAACTCGTCAGCTTTCTTCGATTGGGTCTCCAGATGATAAACATAGCAAGGTGACTGAGTCGCAGCCAGATCAAGTAGTTTGTCTTTTTCCTGTTCCCACCAGGGACTATTTTTTACACCAGGATTACCGAATTCCTCTTGCCAGCTTTTGGAGTAGTAAAAGCTTTGGGGGTTATTATCGATCAACACATTATGCAGTTTTTGACACAATTTGTCGGCTTTGGATTCGTCAACGACAAACGTTAAATTAAGATCATTTGATGCAAGGGACATTAAATACACTTGCTGAGCATCAAACACCTCCAGTGTTGGGCCTAGTTGTGGAAGAACAGTACGTATATGATGACCAACCAAACTCACAGCACTACAAGGTTCGATCAGTTTTGCACGACCAAAACGATTTAAGTCAGCAAGTAACGCCTCAAGTGCTCGACGATCATATAATTTAGCATTACTATCCAACGAGAGGGTAATATTCGTCTCTGAAGAGGAGAGTAAATCTACTGAAAATCCATGCAACTTAAAAGCGGTAAACACATCAGCTAGGAAACCCACCTGCTGCCACATATGAATGGTGTCAATAGAAATTAAAATAATGCTGTGTTTCACCTGAATGGATTTAATAGGAGGTGCTTTGTCATCACTTTCATGAGAAATACGTGTTCCTGAATGCGCAGGCATTCGCGTGAACTTAACCACCATAGGAATGCCGGCCTTGCGTACAGGTGATAGACAGTTTGGATGCAATACCTTAGCACCCATTGAGGCAATTTCTTGAGCCTCATCATAATTAAGCTGCTTCAACAAGCGGGCATGAGGCAATAAATGTGGATTTGCAGTATAAATACCTGGAACATCTGTCCATATTTCACAAACCTTGGCTTGCAAAATTGCTGCTAACAGGGCTGCAGAAGTATCAGAACCGCCACGACCCAACAAGACTGTCTCTCCCTGGGGATTCGCAGCGAAAAAACCTTGAGTAATAATCGCTTGGGCACCACTGGCCGCCAATTTATGACGCAGTTCAGGATTAGACTCACTGTTGCAGCGTGCAGCTAAATAATTAACTGCGTCACCACCAGCAAGTGGAGTTGAGACCAATGCTTCACGCACATCAAACCACAGACATTTAATTCCTTGATTGCATAAAAACGCATGCCCCAACCTTGTCATCATTAACTCGCCCAGACTTAATATTTGAGCGCGAGTTTTGGGGGATGCTTCTTTTAGAAGTGCAATCCCCGTAAGCCATTGTTGCAGTTGGGTTATTTCTGTATTAATAAGCTCAGAAGAAACTTGTAAGGCTTTTGCCAATTCTTGATAACTCTCACGGATATCAGTTTCAATACTTTGATGCTGATTAATAAGAGCAGCCTCAATCGCTTTTTCTAATTTGTTGGATATTTGGGTTAGCGCTGAGCAGACAAGAACGGGTTGTACATTATCAGCGATATGCTGTTTAGTAATTGCTGCAATATTTTCCCATGTCTGCAAAGAAGAAACACTGGTTCCACCAAATTTGGTAATGACTTGTTGCATAAACGATATCCGTGCAAAAAAAGAACACATTATCATGGAGTGGTTAGTGTTTACAAGCCAGTGGATGAGTAAAATAAATGATAATAATCTCTCACTGTGATTTTTTTGTATTCATGTTGGGTTTTTTATGGTTATCTTTTGATTCTATGGAGAATTTTTTTGCTTTAGACGTTTGAAATCATTGCTAATTCATTTATTATCACTTTAGTTCGCCATGTATTGGGATGCATTTAACGTAAGGAGTGTGATGAGTATGCAAAAACCCATTAAAACATTAGTCAGCGCAGCTGTCGTTGCGTTGATGGCGGGTTCCGCCAACGCAGGGAGCTTCTCCCTTTACACAGAAAGCAATGGATCTGCCGTGGGCAACTTTGCTGCCGGTATCGCTGCCGAAGCTGCAGATGCATCAACAGGTTGGTATAATCCGGCGGGACTTGCGTTAATTCGTGAGCAACAGGCTGTATTTGGTGGTGTGGGAGTGTTCCCGGTTTCCGAATTGAGTGGAACAAGTACTTTCAGAACCACAGGCATTCCATTCCCTTATGTCCAAACGTTCAGTGATTTGGACGGTGCTAAAAACGCTTTAGTACCTTCCCTGCACTATGCATTGCCTTTAGGTGACAGTGCCACTTTCGGTTTCAGCGTCGTCTCTCCCTTTGGATTAAAAACCTTGTGGAGTGAAAGAAGTCCTGTCCGTTATGCTGCGACCTTAAGTGAGTTACAAACTATTAATGCTTCTCCTGAAATTGGTGGTAAGATAACGGATAACATTGCGTTAGGCGCTGGTATTGATTTTCAATACGCAAGAGTTAAATTTAACCGTATGCTCGGTGCTCCTGCTTTAATGCAATTCTATGGGCTTTTCGGTGTGCCAGTTACCCCAAATTTTGTAGATTCAGAAAGCTACAACAAAGGCGACTCGTTCGGTGTTGGTTTCCATGCGGGTATATTGGGGATGTTTAATGATAACCATACGCGCATTGGTTTAAATTATCAGTCAGAAATGCGACACAAGTTCCATGGCTTTAGCCGTTTAAATGGTCGTTTAGCCTCACCTGGGCTTGATATTACTGATCCTTTCTCAGTACTAGCCGCTGACCCAAGAGCAGTGCTTCAAAATGATAGTTTATCTAGTAATAACATCAGCTTCCCTGATATTGTTACGCTAAGTGGATATCATGATGTCAATGAGAGACTTGCTCTTCTGGCATCTGTTGTATGGACTGGTTGGTCAACCATTCAAACTATTGAGCTTAATAATGCAGTTGCTTATGCACCGCCATCAGCAACATTTCCAGGTGGTCAAGTATTAGTTAACTCTGTTTCTACTGAAAACTATAGTGATGCCTGGCGTTTTGCCATTGGAGCCAACTATCGCTTTACTGACCAATTCATGCTCCGTGTGGGTGGTGGTTACGATGAGACACCAACTAACGATATCCACAGAAGCGTTCGTATCCCTGATGCAAGCCGTTGGGCTGTTGCTATCGGTGGTCATTATCAGTGGAGACCTAATCTCGGTATTGATGCGGGTTATACTTATTTGTTCACTGATGAAGATCCTATTATCAATAGAACAGAGGTTATTGGTTCAAGCACGAACACTATTAACGCACGCGGTAATGCGCATGCTCATCTGGTGGGTGCTCAACTTACCTGGATTATTGATCAACCTGTTCCCGTTCCAACGAAGTAAAGTAAAAAGCCACGCTAGCGTGGCTTTTTTATTTAATCAAATTACAGACTCTAATACTATTTTTCTGGATGATGCTCGTTTAGCGACACAAAGGACTTCTACCTTATGTCGAATTCATTTTAGCCAGTCTACAACTATAAGCTGTCCATTTAATATCTGATAATATACTCTTAGATTGATTATAAGCAACCAAACTGTTAAAATACTTATCAATATACATCCTCTTACTTATGAAAATGAAGTTATATTTAATTGGTAATTTGGCCCCAGTCAGTCCTTTTATACAGTTAACTTTTCCCATAGAAAAATATACCCCCGAACCACGGAAAGAACGCCACTCCCATGCCTTTATTATCAATGAATTATTTAATATCGATCCTAAACGACATCCTACAGTCTTAGCTTTCACTTCCGAAGATAAAGCATTAAAGGTATTAGGAACTAGTGCACAAATTCTCTATACCTTAGAGGTAGAAAATTTGAATATAGCTTCTTACGAATGTGGTATACTTGTGCATAGCGTACGCTCTATTGCTCAAAAGGCCATTCTAATTTCAGCTAAGATCCAAGATACAGTCTATCAAATCAATTTGGATTTATCTAAATACAAACTTATTTCAACTCACGACTTTATTAAGGCTTACAACAAACAATATAAAAGCGAATGGTTCTCTAATCCTTGGAGTAAAATGAAGCAATTGATTGCAGGTCCAAATCTCACCATGAGTGATATTTATGAACATGCGTTTAGAAATCCATATAGCAGAACAGCAAATATCCTAAGAAGTATGCAAGTTCCTCAGTCACTTCTTACGAATGAGGTCGAGGTAATAAATCCTTCACGTAATGAACCTGGAGGATGCTAGTAAGCACTCCTGCCCTGCTTAACCATGGAACCCTCTGGAATTTAAAAATTCAATTAAATGAGCGTATTTTTAAATATATTTTTCTTGTCTAGCTTAAGATCTCTCTTACACAAAAGGTATTTCTACCTTTTGTGTAAGATTTCATTAATTTTTAGTTAATGTTGCTTCACCCTTACCATTGACGGTCATTGTATAGCCATTTGCACTCAATCGGGTAGGACTGATTTCACCGCTTTCTACATTCAATGATACCACTCCTAAATCTACTGGATTGGCAGTATCTGTAGCCATTTTGATAACTGCTTTGCATATGTTGTTTTTGTCTGTGTTATTAAAGCAAGCCATTCTTACTACATACCAGGAAACCTTGCCATCACTATTGGGCGCTGTGGGGTGAGGAGAGGCTTTTCCTGCTACGTAAGCATTTGATTCTACGTCGGTTTTATTATGAGTTACTAAATAGGCTGGACTTGCCAGGGCGGTTGTTGCAGCGAAGGCCAAAGCAGAGACAGTCAAGCTTTTAAGCAATTGGTTCATATAAATTTCACTCCATGGTTAAAAAAAATTGGAATCACGAGTCGATGCAATCTATTCCAACAAACATTTACTATAGGGGAATGGTTTGCTCGAGACAATAGTTTTATTTTTTCTTCAGGAACTTAGCAATATTTTTTGCAAAATAGCTGATTATAAAGTCAGCACCTGCACGTTTGATAGCCAATAAACTTTCATACATCCCTTGCTCTTCATTGATCAATCCATGAATAGCCGCATTTTTAAGCATGGCGTACTCCCCACTCACCTGATAAGCCCCTAAGGGGATTTCGGGAAATTGTTGTTTAATCTTAAAAATAATATCCAGATAATTCATTGCAGGCTTTACCATCAGCATGTCTGCACCTTCGGCTACATCCAGTGTCGCTTCTCTTATTGCCTCATTGCTGTTAGCAGGATTCATTTGATAAGTTTTTCTGTCACCAAACTGGGGAGCACCCTGAGCAGCTTCTCTAAAAGGACCATAAAAACTGGAACTGTACTTAACAGCATAACTTAAGAGAGCTGTATCGATATAACCAGCTTCGTCCAATGCTTCACGAATTGCTCTTACCATCCCATCGGTCATACTACTGGGTGCTACCCAGTGAGCTCCTGCTTCAGCATGACTTACTGCCTGTTGGGCCAGTGCTGCCAGGGTTTTGTCATTATCAATTTGTTCACCCTTTAAAATGCCACAATGACCATGGTTTGTGTATTCACAAAAACAGACATCGCTAATTACTACCATCTGTGGATTAATTTGACGTATTTTGCGTATAGCTTGTTGAATAATTCCTTCCGTATGGAATGAAGCGCTTCCATGAGGGTCCTTATGCGCGGGAATGCCAAAAAGTAAAACGGCGGGAATGCCTAATAGCGAAAGTTCTTCTATTTCCGCGGGCAAATCATTTAAGCTTAATTGAAATTGACCCGGCATGCTTTTAATTTCGCACTTTTCAGTTAATGTCTCATTAATAAATAAAGGCGCGATAAATTGGCTGGCCTGTAAATGCGTTTCCTGCAATAGACTTCTTATGGCTGGAGTTTGACGCAAACGTTTTAAGCGTAGAGAAAGGTTATAATCTGTCATAGTTAATCCTTGCGATGTGTATAAAGCAGATCAATACCGCTACCGGCAAGACTGGAGTTGACCTGTATACTAAAAAATTTATTCAGTAAGTAGGTTAGAGTAACTACATTGCTGTCTGTTTTGGCCAAACCATAGTTATAGCTGACATACAAGCGCTTGGACAGTGATTTTCCTACCACAACCGATGTTTTTTCGGTTATCTGATTATTCTTAGGATCAAATTGGGGATTGCTTTCCAAGTTGACATCGACGCCAAGCGTTTGTTTTAACTGCTCAACCAATTGTGTACCATTTGCGCCTGAGCCTAAGTTCATGGAAGACATGGCTGCCAACAATAATTGTCCACCTGCTTTGTTAGCCTGACTGGCTGGCCTGCCGAGTAAAAGCATTGACAAAATATCCGCTTGCGAAAGGGTGCTGGGAATAGAGAAAAGTTCTACTTTAGGAGAATTTAAGCGCCCCGTTACTTCAATACCAACCGTGGTTTTGCCACTAAAATTCATGGTTTGCAAGTTCGACGTATTAAAATCCAGCAATTGATTTGAGCCTGAAAATACAGTAGACGTGTTATTAAACTGACGAATTGCTCGTACCCGCAGCCCAGGATTCAATACTGAACCACCTGTAAAAATGAGTTGACCTTGGTCAATGGTTAAATCTTGTCCGTAAGCCTGATACTTACCATTTTTAATGGTAAGATCTCCTGTCGCATTAAGAGGCTCTTGTGATAGTTGGTGCAAATGAATAGCACCTGTCAAAGCGCCACTTAATCCCTTTACGCTGAGCGAGACATCCTCTCCCATCTCCAGGCGAATATTAGTATTAACAGGCAAACGGGTAGCTTTTTTTTCCTGACCTTCAAATACCACATCCTCTGACAGGCTAACAGAATTGGTAAAGGACTGTGGTTTTATTTGTGCTTTTGGAATAGTGACAGTGCCTTTGATATTAAGGGCTTCAGGTGTCATTTCAAGCAGTAATTTAGGTGAAACGTTGATTAAATACTCTGGGGTATTAATTAAGGTTAAATTATCGCCCTCAAGATGGAGAGTGCCAGAGACTCTGGGATCAAAAATGCCTTCCCCATAAAGCGTTAGGGGTTTATTATTGGAAATCAGAGAACCTGTTGTTTTCCAACGTTTGTTTTGACTTTGCAGATGCATTTGCATCGTATGAAAATTAAGCCCCCAATCAGGCAAGGAAATCTGTCCGTGAGTTAAGTCAATTTTACCTTTGAGGGAAGGTTTACCTAAAGTACCTGTGGCTTCAAGAGTCGCTTTTAATTGCCCTTCCAAGTGGTGGATTTCACTGCTTAAGTTTTGCAGAAAATTTAAAGAGTTCACCTTTAAACGCAAATTTCCTTCAATGACTTGATTTGCGATTAATTTTTTATCCAATTGTAGATTGGGTAATTTCAATGTTATGGCTAAATGTTTATCTTTATCGATGGTTAGTTTGCCATTTAAGGCTAATTTTTGCGGCGTTAAAACAGCCTCTAATTGACCGCCTGCAAACGGTAATTTTGATAAATTTCCTTCTTCAAATTGATAGTGACCAGGTTTAATTATTACATGCGCTTGCCCTGTCCTATAGCGAGATAAAGAGGCGTCGGCAATAATTATTGTGTCTAATCCAGTTAGCGAGGGTGACAGGAGGTGCGGTTTCGGTAAGTTAGCTTTTGCTTGCCATTGATAGGGATAGGTCCCGTTAATCTCCAAGCGATTCCCGCCCAGATTTACTCGTGCGTGCAGCTGTTGATTTTGGTAAAGAAGATTAGCTAGTAGGGGCGTATTTAAATAGTTAGCTGTTAAATGGGTATTGAACGTAAGATTATCCGGAGAATCACCAGTAAAGTCAGCATTCAGTTTTACATCTTCGAGTATCAGGCTTTTTTTATTGGGTAGAGTAGATGCCTGTAAATTTCCCTTGAGTTTGGGAAGATCACTCTCCTTGTAATTTAAATTAAAATTTACTTGACCTTCTGCTAACTGAATAAGCCCTTGTGCTTTTAAACCTTTAGCTTGTGTATGAGCGTGCAGGGTAATCTCGGATTGAACCGGAGAGTTGATGGTCGAATGCAGGGCTAGAGTTACTTTTGGAATACGTCCTGTTATTTCAAGTTGTCCATTACTATTCAGTGTTGATTGTGTAGTTAGAGGCCAAATAAAATCCTGCCACTGCGCTTTGGTATTCAGTTCCTGTCCATGTCTTAGAGTGCCATGCAAAGTTACTGTCGTTGGTTGGGTACGATTGAGATTCGTCACTTCACCTTCCCAGCGGTAAAAAGATAAATCTCCATTTACCCTGATAAAACCTTTAATGGGAAGATTAGGATTGAGATGATTTGTTAGCTTTAACTCAGCCGAGATAGCATAGGGTAAGACAGGTTGAATTTCGCCTTTTGCTTCCAGACTAATATTTCCATGGTTTAAGTTAAATTGTTTAATATCCCATTGCCTGTTCGTCATCTGTGCTTGTAGTTTAATCTCTTCAAAGGTATGTATGGTATTATTTTGAACAAGTTGGACCTCATGGAAAGAGGCATCATGAAGAGTTACTGTCAAGGGAAGTCTGGGAAAAGCAAAAGATCCAGCGTCATGTTGTGCAGTCGTTTGTGGGTGTATAGTGAAGCGTCCCTCTTGACTGGCAAACGTTTGTATCTCTAGCTTGCGATCCAAAAGTCCTAAAATTTTCCACTTAAGATTCACGTTTTTAAGTGTCACATCTATTTCGGAGTCATGATAGTGCAAGTAACCTAATGAGCAGTGACCAAGTAATTGACCATGAACAGTTTCTACATCCAAACGTCCAGGTAAAAAATAATGGGCTAACTTTAACGTCAAGGCTAAACCCGGCGTAGTTGCGATTAAAAAAAGCAACATACTAGTGAGGATTAAAAAAGCGATAAACAGTTTATATATCGCTAATTTAAGTAGTTTAACAAGCCTGCGCATTTATAAATCGGGACCCATGTTAATGACAAGCCTTGGTTTTTGATCGTTTCTATTAAAATGATTGTCCATCGGTTGAGCTACCCCTATTTTAATGGGACCTACCGGCGACACCCACATTAACCCAACACCTGCATCATTTTTCCAAATCTTGGATATTGGCATGTAAACATCGCCGCTGTCAAAAAAAACTACAAAATACCAATGATCGGCAGTCTCTTTTTGAATTTCAATGCCGTTATAAGTCAGAATTTTTCCTGGGCCCAGAGAATTATAGCTATAACCTTTTAAGTTATCTGAGCCGCCCAATAAGAAAGCTAAAGATAAGGGCATTTGATTGATGTCATTAATCTCGGTGATACCTTGAATTGAATGAAAATAAAGACGGGTACGAATAGGGTCCAGTGTTAACGCTGCTTTAACATTAATGGATGCTTGGGCAAAATTAACCTCTGAAAGAACTGCTTTACTGGCGCCTAAACCTGTTAACGTAATGTTATAGCCAGAAGGTGAAAAAAGTTTATCCTTTGTTTTAAGCCAGGTAAAACTTGCTTTAGGGAATAATGTATTTTTCTCTTCCCTGGGTTGATTGGTATAGGTGTAACGTTCATATAAGCCATTTAACGCCAAGGTTCGTTGAAAACGTGCTGCGGTATGTTGTTGAGCAATAGAGGTTAAAACCGAGTTACTGGCACCGCTATTGTAATCTAAGTGGGCGAGATTGGCGGTAATGGTGTATTGATCAGTAATCGGATTGGTACCAGGGATAATGTATTGAGCTTGTAGTGCATTCTCTTTAAAGGAACCAAGTGCCGCAGCATTAAATTTATGGCCAGCGGGATTAAGCGGAACCACGTGATATCCCAGACGGCCACGCAGCCCGGTATCTGTCCCATAACCAAGACCTAATGAATAGCTAAATCTTTCAGCAGGTTCCAAATGAACATCTACAGGAATGTGACGTAAGCTATCTATTTGTGGTTTTATTGACACATTCTTGAAATAGCCGCTAAATGCCAATTGATTATTGAAAGCAAGAATTTGATCAGTGGAATAAGGTTGGCCGTATTGGAAAGGAATATAGCGTTTCAATAATTCAGGAGAAATAAACGTTGGGTCAAAACGAACCTGACCAAAATAAAACTGTGGGCCAGTATTCAAAATTAAATCAATGGAGGCAGTACTATCAGGATGAATAAGGATTTCCGATTTTTCATAGGCTGCACGCATGAACCCCTGATGTTCTGCTGCATTCAATAAATTTTGTTTAAGTTCCTCGTATTTAATGGTATTAAGTGCGTCGCCTTGTTTAAGAGACAGAGGTTCCAGCACGCGTTTAATCATACTATTGGTTGTGCCTTCGCCTTTAATTTCAATATTGATATCGGAAATCAATACTTGTTCGCCAGGAACAATAGCAATTCTCAGTGGTTGATAACCTAGAAGGGTAACCTGGGGCTTAAAATATCCATAGGGTTCCATCGCCTTGATGATTTGAAGGCGTAACTCTTCGTCGGATAAATTATTCAGCGGTTTATCTTTTGCCAGTTCCGTAAGCCGTGCTTCAATATTGGTTGCAATTTTTTTCTTGACACCAGTTATTTTAATTGTGGGAGATGTTGCAGCAACAAGCAATACCACGCTAGCGACTGCAACAAAAAAACGTAGATATTGTTTATGTAATTTTAAACACAAAGTAACAAAACCGAGGCGATTATCAGTTGATGTTGTTTTTAGTTCATATCGGTTCATATGGACTACCCGTCCGTAGCATTTGCTTCTAAATCTTTTAATCGATAAACCAGTGCCAATGCTTCTCGTGGTGATAAATTATCTATATCAATTGCTGCCAATGCTTTAAGAATGGGCGATTGCGTTTCTTGTTCAGGTTTTGAGTGTGATGAGGGGCCTGTTTGTTGTTGTAAACAGTTTAACTGTTTTGAGGCGATTGCTAATACTTCCTTAGGGATACCAGCGAGTTGGGCAACTTCCAAACCATAGCTACGATTAGTTGCCCCTTCTTCAACACGATATAAAAATACAATGCGACCCGAGGTTAGGGTGGCTTGTAAATGAATATTTTTGATGCAATTAAACTGTGCTGGTAAATGAGTTAATTCAAAATAGTGGGTGGAAAACAAGGTGTAAGCTTTAATGGTATTGGCAAGGTAGGCACAGGTCGCATAAGCCAATGCCATTCCATCGTAGGTACTGGTTCCTCGACCTATCTCATCAATAAGGACCAAACTTTTATCTGTAGCTTGTCGCAAAATCTGTGCTGTCTCAGTCATTTCTACCATAAAGGTTGAGCGGCCTGAGGCAAGATCATCACTGGCACCAATGCGGGTAAATATTTTATCAATGGGACCTATACACGCTTTTTCGGCCGGAACATAACTACCAATATGCGCCAGTAGTACAATTAAGGCATTCTGCCGCATATAGGTTGATTTCCCTCCCATATTGGGTCCAGTAATTAAAAGAATATTTTGTGTCTTGTCTAAATAAAGATCGTTGGCGATGAATTGCTCCTGCAAGACCTGCTCTACGACAGGATGGCGGCCAGCTTTAATGTAAATCCCGGGAGTAGATACTAATTGGGGACGACACCAGTTCAGACGCCGTGCACGCGCAGCAAAGGTTGTCAGTACGTCCAGCTCAGCGATTGCTTGTGCGAGTTGTGTCAATGAACCAATAAATTGCAAAACTTCTTCTAATAGATTGTCATAGAGCCATTTTTCTCTTGCCAATGCTTTAACTTGTGCAGACAGTACCTTTTCTTCAAACAATTTTAACTCAGGCGTGATATAGCGCTCTACATTCTTTAAAGTCTGTTTGCGCTGATAATTAGCCGGGGCTCTCTCAGCTTGTGTACGTGACAATTCAATGTAATAACCTTGCACGCGATTATAACCAAATTTGAGGGAAGACAAGCCTGAGCGTTGTTTTTCGGCATGTTCAAGTTCAATAAGCTTGTCAGTTGCATTGCTATTAAGCCTTCTTAATTCATCAAGTTCTTCATCAAAACCTGTTGCTATGACGCCACCATCACGAATGAGCATGGGAGGATTCTCAACAAGGGCTGCAGCCAAGAGCTCATACAGCGTGGGTTGAGGTAGAAGTTTACTGGCTATTTCTTTGATTAAAGGCGTCTGATTACTCTTTAGAGCTTCACTAAATTCAGGTAAAAGTACTAATGTATTTCGCAGCTGAACCAAATCCCGTGGTCTGGCCGATTTTAAGGCAATACGTGAGGCAATACGCTCAATATCACAAGTCTGTCGTAACAAAACGTGAAGAGGGTTATCCTGTCTTTTATCAATTAATTCAGAGACAGCTTGTTGTCTTTGCTCAATGCATTCGTACTGATTGAGTGGTTTGCCTAGCCAACGTTTTAAAAGTCGACTTCCCATGGCGCAAGCTGTATGATCAAGCACAGCCAGTAAACTATTCTCCCGTCCTCCCTGATAATTTTCAAATAGTTCCAGATGCCTTTGAGTCGCTGCATCCAATTGTAAATAATCTGTACTTTGTTCCAGAGTAATCTGGGATAAATGAGGCAGAGCTTGTCGTTGAGTGGTTTGCAAATAACTTAATAAGCAACCTGCTGCGGAAAAGGCAATGCCATAACTGTGTTCACCTAATCCTTCCAAGTGGCTAACTTCAAACTGCTCGCACAATAATTGTCTGGCATGTTGAGCTTCAAATTCCCAATCAGGACGGATTTTGACGGTATATTTTCCCTGTAATACAGAAGGAAAAGACGAGGACAATAAAATTTCCGCTGGCTGTAAACGACTCACCTCAGCAGTTAATTGCACTTCATCGCTAACCTGCAGCAAATGAAATCGTCCACCACTTAAGTCTACCCAGGCCAGGCCATAATGCTGTCGCTCTTGATGAATAGCCAGCAGAATGGTATCACATTTGGCATCCAGTAAGGCTTCATCAGTCACCGTACCGGGAGTAATAATGCGAGTAACTTGTCGTTCAACAGGTCCTTTGCTAGTTGCTGGATCACCAATTTGTTCGCAAATTGCAACGGATTCCCCCTTTTTTAACAAGCGTGCCAAATAGTTTTCTACTGCATGGTAGGGTACACCCGCCATAGGAATCGGTTTATCAGCAGATTGTCCGCGGTGGGTTAAGGTCAAATCAAGTAATTGGGCTGCTCGTTTGGCATCCTCATAAAAAAGCTCATAAAAATCGCCCATTCGATAGAAGAGTAGCATATCGGGGTATTCTGATTTGATGCGCAAATACTGCTGCATCATAGGGGTATGAGTTACAGACATGGACATTCAAAAGCAATAAATTTTAGGAATTCTAACAAATGTACTTCATCAAGTCAGTAAACGGATTATATTCAAATCGCTTACGGAATCGAGAGCCAGGGCAAGATCATGCCATTGAGTGATAGTTAACGGTAATACCGTATCAATTTTGCAAAAAAATAGTACTGGCGGTTTAAAATTGAGCGTGTAAGAAAATTTATTTATAGCAATATTTCATAAGTCCTTCACTTAAGATAAATTTTTGCTAGACTAATGGAGGGAAGTTAATAACCTATGATCAACTACGGAGAATGATTATGAAACGTCTGGCTCTTTTAGCTGTAACCGCATTTTTGGCAGTAATACTTTCTGCTTGTGGTGAAAATGCGGAAAGAAAAGCTGAGAATAACGCTACAACTACTATGGAGCAACAGGATCAAAATAAAGCGACAGACACTACTGGAACGACTGACGCTAATAAAACTGAGCATACTACAGGTCAGTAATTCCTCACTTTATCTTAACCCCGCAGATTGCGGGGTTTTTTTTAGTTAATTTTGAGCTACATTATGAACGATTTAGTGCGTGAGGTGACGGGGAGTTTACACGCTTTGCATTTGCAAATTGCTACCGCAGAATCATGTACCGGTGGGTTAATTGCAGGGCTATTGACAGACTTGCCTGGAAGCTCCCAGTGGTTTGAGCGCGGTTTTGTTACTTACAGTAATCTGGCCAAAGAAGAGATGCTTGGAATTGACTCGAAGTTAATCCAGATGCATGGAGCTGTAAGTGAGCCTGTCGCAGAGGCAATGGCACTGGGGGCGTTAAAATACAGCGTGGCCGAGGTCTCTTTGGCAGTAACAGGCATTGCAGGTCCTGAAGGAGGAAGTGTGGCAAAGCCGGTTGGAACTGTTTGTTTTGCCTGGGCGATCCGCGGACTACCCGTTGTGTCTGCCCAAAATCACTTCGCCCATGCATCCCGCGAAAAAGTACGGCAATTAGCGTGCACTCGTGCTCTCGAAGGCGTTTTATCATTGTTGAAATCTTTCTCTTCTAGCCACTCTTAAGACTTCACAGCAATGACGCCTGTTTTGGGCTTACGCAGTTTTAATCACCCCCTTAGGTGAGTCTTGAGTTTACTGCAGCCTCCTATCTGTGTGATAATTTGCCCTTTGCAAATACGTGAGTAAAAAATGGAAAATAACAAACAAAAAGCATTAAGTGCGGCACTCGCTCAAATTGAACGTCAATTTGGTAAAGGATCAGTGATGCGCATGGGTGATAATCAGGCTGTGCGCGATATCGAAGCGATTTCAACAGGTTCTTTGGGACTTGATATTGCTTTAGGGATTGGTGGCTTACCTCGAGGCAGAATTGTTGAGATTTATGGCCCTGAATCTTCAGGTAAAACGACACTTACCTTGCAGGTTATTGCTGAATGCCAGAAAAAGGGCGGTACAGCTGCGTTTGTTGATGCTGAGCATGCCCTGGATCCGAGTTATGCTGCAAAGCTTGGTGTCAATGTGGACGAGTTATTGGTTTCTCAGCCTGATACCGGTGAACAGGCCCTTGAAATTACCGATATGCTGGTTCGCTCCGCTGCGGTGGATGTGATTATTGTCGACTCTGTTGCTGCATTGACACCTAAAGCCGAAATTGAGGGCGAGATGGGTGATGCTCATGTAGGTCTGCAGGCACGACTAATGTCTCAAGCACTCCGTAAATTGACAGCAAACATCAAGCGTTCCAATACATTGGTGATATTTATTAACCAAATTCGGATGAAGATTGGTGTGATGTTTGGCAACCCTGAAACAACGACTGGTGGTAATGCGCTTAAATTCTATGCTTCAGTACGCTTGGATATTCGCCGTGTAGGCTCAATTAAGAAGGGTGAAGAGATTTTGGGTAGCGAAACCCGCGTTAAAGTGGTTAAAAATAAAGTTGCACCGCCCTTTAAAACAACCGATTTTGATATTCTTTATAATGAGGGTATTTCTCGAGAGAGTGAAATTATTAACCTGGGTACGCAGTTAGGTTTGATTGAAAAAGCGGGTGCCTGGTACAGCTATAATCAAGAGAAAATCGGACAGGGCAAAGACAATGTTCGTCTATACCTCAAAGAAAATCCTCAAGTTGCTCAAACATTGGAACAGCAAATTCGTGCGGAGCTTCTGGTTAAAAAATTATCAGATAATACGGCAATGGAAGAAGTATTAGAGGATATTGATGGCTGACGCGTTTGAGTGTGCAGTGCGTCTGCTAGCCAGACGCGAGCATGGGGCGTGTGAGCTGGCTGGAAAGTTAGCGCAAAAAGGTTTTGGGCAGGTAGAAATTGACGAAGCAATCACTAAGTGTCAGCGTCTTGGCCTTCAAAGTGATAGGCGCTTTGTAGAAGCGCTTAGCGCTGTACGCATTCGTCAAGGTTGTGGGCCTTTAAAAATCCTTCAAGAATTGCAGGCTAAGCATATTGCCCGTGAATTAATTGATGAGATTCTTAGCCAGGAACAAGATAATTGGTTAGATTATGCACAGGCTGTATGGGATAAAAAATTTAAAAAGCAACCTAAGCTATCCTATATAGAGCTACAAAAGGCACAACGTTTTCTGCTATATCGCGGATTTCCGACAGATATTATTGCAAAAGTTGTGAAAGAGATCGGAATCGATGTTACCAGATGATAAGTGATAAATAATATAAACCATGAAAAGTTCAGAAATTAGACAAGCATTTATTCATTATTTTGCTGAAAGAAACCACGAGGTTGTTGATTCCAGCTCTTTAATCCCTGGAAATGATCCAACCTTATTATTTACTAATGCCGGAATGGTACAATTTAAAGATATCTTTCTTGGCCTGGAAACACGCTCCTATACCCGAGCAGTCAGTTCACAACGTTGCGTTCGCGCGGGGGGAAAGCACAATGATCTGGAAAACGTAGGCTACACGGCAAGACACCATACCTTTTTTGAAATGCTTGGCAATTTCAGCTTTGGTGATTATTTTAAGCGTGAAGCAATTCACTATGCCTGGGAGTTTTTAACGCAGGTATTAAAACTACCAGCAGAACGTCTCTGGATTACGGTGTATACTGACGATGACGAAGCGGCGGATATCTGGTTAAAAGAAGTAGGCGTCTCTGCAGAGCGATTTTCACGATGTGGAGAGAAAGATAATTTTTGGTCAATGGGTGATACTGGACCATGCGGGCCTTGTACAGAAATTTTTTATGACCATGGACCAGCGATTGCCGGTGGCCCCCCGGGAAGTCCGGATGCTGATGGTGATCGCTACATTGAAATCTGGAATTTGGTCTTCATGCAATTTAATCGTGATAAAAATGGTCAATTGCATCCTTTACCAAAACCCTCTGTCGATACAGGAATGGGATTAGAGCGCATTGCTGCAGTCGTTCAAGGTGTGCACAGTAATTATGATATTGATAGTTTTCAGCATCTCATCGAAGCCATTGTAAAACTTGCTCCCACAGTTGATAGAAGCCATGCCTCTTTGAAAGTCATTGCCGATCACATACGCGCCTGTTCTTTTTTAATTGCCGATGGTGTTATTCCTGGCAATGAGGGGAGAGGCTATGTGTTGCGCCGTATTATTCGTCGCGCTGTGCGCCATGGCAATAAGCTTGGTTTATCTTCACCGTTTTTTTATAAATTGGTTAAACCTTTAATTGCTGTGATGGGGGATGCTTATCCTGAGTTAATCACTAATCAAGCGCAAATAGAGCGAATTTTAACACAAGAAGAGAACCAGTTTGTACGAACACTCGAACAGGGGTTGCGTTTATTGCAAGAACAAATTCAGCAGTTGACGACCAATGAAATTCCGGGTGATGTGGCCTTTAAACTCTATGACACCTATGGTTTTCCCCTGGATTTAACGGCTGACATTGCACGCGAGCAAAATCTTTTGGTTGACATGGATGGGTTTGAACAATGCATGCAGCAACAACGTCAGCTATCACAATCAGCAAGTCAGTTTGCAACCGATTATTCAAGGCCTGCTCAACTGACGGAATCTTCTGTATTTCATGGTTATGAGAATATTCAGTTACAGGCTAATGTAACCGCAATGATGCGTGAGGGCGTGAAAACCGATCATTTATCTGTTGGAGAAAAAGGGGCGATTATTCTGGATAATACCCCTTTCTACGCTGAAAGCGGCGGGCAAGTCGGTGATAGGGGGCAGTTGGTGAGTGAAAACGCTGTATTTCGCGTTGACGATACCCAACGTGTGGGACAAGCTATTGTCCATTATGGGGAAATGGTAACAGGTCAATTACAAGTTAATGCAAAGGTTGATGCTCAGGTTGATGCTTCTCGCCGGCAGGCAATTCGGTTAAATCATACCGCCACCCATTTATTGCATGCGGCATTAAAGGTGGTTGTTGGTGCCCATGTTCAACAAAAAGGTTCTTTAGTGGATGCTGAAAGGGCACGCTTTGATTTTTCCCATTTTGAAGCGTTAACAGCCGAGCAATTACGTCAAATAGAAACATTGGTTAATGACAGAATCCGCGCTAACGATCCGGTCGTAACTGAGTTAATGGACATTGAATCGGCAAAGAAAAGTGGGGCTGTGGCCTTATTCGGAGAAAAGTACAGCGAATCTGTACGAGTTTTATCCATGGGCGATTTTTCCAAAGAACTGTGCGGGGGAACACATGCTTCTCGTACAGGTGATATTGGTCTTTTTAAAATTATCGCTGAATATGGTATTGCCAGCGGAGTCAGACGCATTGAGCTAATTACAGGGGCATATGCACTCGATTGGATAAATCAACAATTAGACAATCTGGAAGAGGTGGCTACTAAGCTTAAAACGTCTGTAACGAATGTGTCTGAAAAATTGTCACAATTTTTGCATGATGCAAAACAACAAGAAAAAGAATTAGGGCGTTTGCAAGCAAAACTAACTGCAAAATCAAGTACTAATTTGTTATCAGAAGTACAGGCGGTGAATGACGTTAATTTGCTTGTCAAGCAATTGGATAATAAGGATAGTCAAGCACTTAGGGCAACTTTGGATCAGCTGAAGTCTAGTTTGGACAATGCAGTGATTGTGTTATTTGCTATTGATGAAGACAAGATGAATGTTGTTGCTGGAGTGAGCAAGTCTCTTTTAGGGCAGGTACCCAATGCCGCTGAGTTTGTTAAACATTTGTGTGGCAAAGGTGGTGGCAGAGAAGATATGGCTCAAGGTGGAGGACGTGTTCCTGAAGATCTGGAAAAAAGGATTTCACAAATAAGAACAATGATCGTTGAGCACGCGGGTTAACAAGAACAAGACGGGGCGCTGAAATGGCATTATTAGTGCAAAAATTCGGGGGAACGTCGCTGGCTACGCTCGAACACATCAATCATGCGGCTGATATTGTGGCAAAAGCAAAGCAAGCTGGACATAGTGTGGTTGTCATTGTATCTGCCATGAGTGGTGAAACTGATAAACTTATAGGGTTTGCCAATAGTATCAGTGAATTTCCTGATGAACGAGAATATGCAGCATTGGTGTCGACCGGTGAACAGGTATCAATGGCATTAATGGCCATGGCCTTAATCAATCGAGGAGTTAAAGCGCGTTCATATACTGGCGGACAAGCTAGGATTCAAACTTGTAGCCAATTTAAAAAGGCACGTATTCAGGCGATTGATACCCAGCCTATATTAAGAGATATTGAGCAAGGTGTTGTAGTGGTTATTGCAGGATTTCAGGGGATAGATAAGGACGGTAATATCACAACATTAGGTCGAGGTGGCTCTGACACGACGGCCGTTGCCATTGCGGCAGCGTTAAATGCAGATGAATGTCAAATTTATACAGATGTTGATGGTGTGTATACCACGGATCCCAGAATTGTTCCAGATGCTAAACGTCTTGAACAAATTACCTTTGAAGAGATGCTGGAACTGTCAAGTTTAGGAGCAAAAGTTTTACAGATTCGTGCTGTTGAGTTTGCTGGCAAATACAATATTCCTTTACGGGTATTATCTTCTTCTCAAGAGGGTCCAGGAACATTAATCACTTATCAACAAAAAAACAGTATGGAAGCGCCCCTTGTGACAGGCATTGCTCTTAGTCGAGATGAAGCGAAAGTTACTTTGGCTGGCGTTCCAGATGCTCCCGGTATTGCTTCCGGTATTCTGGCTGAAATAAGCAATATTGGAGTTAATATTGACATGATAGTGCAGCACCTATCAGCGCATAATAAAACCGATTTTACGTTTACAGTGCATCGTGATGAATATCAAAAAACATTACAGAAATTACACAAAGTGGCTAAAAATTTGGGCGCTGATGAGGTTATTGGGGTAACTAATCTGGCAAAACTTTCCTTGGTTGGTGCTGGACTTAAAAGCCATCCGGAAGTCGCGTCAATTATGTTTAAAACCTTGGCTACAAAAGGAATCAATATTCAACTGATTGCTACTTCAGAAATTAAAATTTCTGTATTAATTGATACCGTGTTGCTTGATGAAGGGGTTAGAGCACTTCACAGTGTTTTTCGTCTGGAAGGAGACAGTCATGAGGAGTCTCGCAGGATTCCAGTACAAAAAGAAAATGACGTAGTCGCTGTTTTGGGGAATTTGAATACCTAACAGTAATAAACTTCTTTATCTTAGCGCCAGGTGAATTCCCGCTTTTTGCGGGAATGACAACAACTATTCACTGGGTTGAAAAATAAAAACGTTAACAGGACTAGTCAGACTATATATTCAGTTGAATTTATTCTGTAGTAGCAGTGCCTACGGATTAATACAAATGGTTAAAGGAGAAACCATGAGTTTTTTTGATGAATTTAAACAATTCGCTATGCGAGGTAATGTGATGGACCTTGCTGTAGCTGTCGTTATTGGCGCTGCTTTTGGTAAAATTGTTTCCTCGTTAGTAGACGGTATTATTATGCCTTTAATGGGTTTACTAATGGGAGGCATCGATATTAGTGATAAATCTTTAAAAATTGGTGCTGTTGTACTGAAATGGGGCGCTTTTTTACAGACGATTATTGATTTTACCATTATTGCCTTTGCTATTTTTATTGCCATTAAATTTATTAACATGTTACAAACCAAACGTGAAGAAGCCCCTGAGACACTCACAAAAGAAGAGGCTATTTTAATTGAAATAAGAGACTTATTGCGTGCAGGAGTAAAAAGAAAAAATTCAGATATTTAGATATTATTCCCAAGTTTGCATTTTGCTATGTCCTAAGGCATGTACGCACTCTAATGGCTAATTCTGTGGCTTTCTCGCAAAATCTTGAGATCTGGGCTAATTTACTGAATCCGTGCAAAAGGTGAATGTTGGGTTAAATAAACATTTATCATAAGTATAAATCGCATTAAATATGAGGTCATAAGGAAAGGTTAAAATGCATATTGGGTAAATTTTGTGAAATATGGTATTATTTGCGCAAATTAATTCTTGCTTTAGTGTTGTTAAAAATAAGTAAGTTCAATATTTAATATCTGATGAGAATTCCATTGAGTAAAAAACAGTTTTTATTTTTGTTCTTTTTTATGATTGCATTTTCACTTTTTGCACAAAAAAAGGAAATTGCGATCACTATTGATGATTTACCTTTCGTTGGTGAGACTAAAAATTTTCATTTGAACATGATTATTGAGACGCTCAAAGCGAATGAAATACCAGCTACAGGTTTTGTAATTGCCAAAGAAGTAACGCCTGAAAATTGGAAGATGTTACAAAAATTTCATGATGCAGGCTTGGGGCTAGGCAATCATACTTATTCACATTTAAATTTAAATCAGGTAAAAACAGAAACCTATCTTCATGAGATAGATGCTGCCGACAAAATTTTATCTCCTATTCTAACTGAACCTAAATATTTTCGGTATCCCTATCTGGCGATGAGTCAAGGTGATAAAAAGGAAAAAGTGTTGCACTTTCTTTCTGCAAAAAATTATCAAATTGCGCCCATTACTGTAGATAGTAAAGACTTTTTATTTAATCAAATTCTTTATGCTGTTCCAGAAAAAGAAAGACGTAATTTTCTAAAAATTTTAAAGGAATGTTATATTAATTTTATTTGGCAACAAACATTAAAAGCGGAGGAGCATAATCGGTTGGCGCATAAATCTGATCAAGCGCAAATTTTGCTGATTCATGCCAATTTACTTAATGCCTATGTATTACCTGATATCATTAATCTTTATAAACAAAATGGCTTCAGTTTTATAAGTCTGGAAGAGGCGTTAAGAACGACAGGTGAAAATTCTGTAAAAGAGTTTGAGGACAGCCCAAAACAAATTGTCAGAAAGCCAAAGCCACGTTTTTATCAACCCAAGTCTCCTGCGCGTCCAAATCGCGAATGGGTTAATCCTGATAATATCGAAAATTATGTAGAGTGGGACTAGGATTTTCATTTTACTGAAAATCCTGATTTTCCCATACTCATTCACTTTAAGGGCTTGTATTCTTAGTGTTTTGTGCTCAACGGCTGTCATCAGTTGAGAGTTTTACCAGCAACAATGCCGTTCTTTTTCATATTCGGGCAACTTGTTGTGAGGCAGATATTCCATTAATAATTGCAGCTGTTGGCTGAAATTGGCTGTAGATACAGGCGCTCTTCCCGGGGTTAAGAATTGTCTGCCAGGGACATTCAGCTCCTGTAAAAAATAGGTTAATAAAAGGGTACGCAAAGAGTGAGGATTGGTATTCCCTTGTCTAGAGTCATTTAAAAAAGCTAATAAAGTTGTATTGAAATCTTCGATAGTAGTTGCAGATTCTAATGTTTGTTTTAAGTGTTCAGCACGTTTCCTTCCTGTCGCCCCATGACGATGAAAGATAGAAAAATAGCATTTTTTATTGTAGTCAGAATAAGCCTTAATCACCAAGCTTGCCATGGTTTTTAATTCAAGCAACCGGGATGACAGCGCAGAGGCGTCGTCTGTCGTATCGATTTTTGGAATTGAACGCAGTCCTAGTGCTACTGTAATATAGGGGGTTGTGGCCTGCAGCTCCCTCAGGCGCGTAAGAGAAAAGTTTTTAGCGGAAGTTTCTTGTACAAGCGGATAGTAACTACTGCTAAACTTGGCACATTCTTTCTCAAAATTCCTATAAGAAGATTTACTCTTTATCTCTCCTAAATAACCGTCATGTATTAAAGCCAGGGTAAAAGCATGCCAGGGTTCTTTATAATAATTACGCAGATCGGCTATTAAAGAATACTGATTCTCCTCGTCTAATAAGTCAAATAGCTGAATACTTTTGAAGTTAGGTTCATGAGATTGCGTTTTTTCCATAATGGCACGAACTTGTTCAACAAGACGAGCTCGAATCATCTCGTCTTTGCGATAATATTCGGTTTGCAGAATGCTAAATTTAATGAAGCATGAGAATGGTGCTGCTGATGAAGCCCAGTAACTATCCAGCTCCAGTTCACTATGCTGTTGAAAGCTGCAAGCTTTAATCCATGGTGGTAGCAAGAATAACAGCCGTCGTTTTTCCTGTTCAGTAAACTCATTGCCTGACAAATCAATACTGCTAATTGTTCGCGGAAGTGCTGCAAAAATCTTTTTTAACTCTGCAAGAGGAATTTTTTTTAACTGTTGCGCGGATAAGTCAATGTGCTGGATGTGAGATGGCAGTTTTCGAAGAAAACATAGGAATTGTACAACGGGTAAGTCATTGACTGCACTGACAGCAATTTCTGTGAATTCTGAAGTCAGTGTGTTGGGTGGGAATTCAATCACAGCCTCAATGGAAGCCTCAAAAATATATTTCATGGATGGATTAAATTTAAAATAAATTGCGCTATTTATACCAAGATTCCCGGTTTAAACGCAAGCAATGTTAATAAAATTAGGTCAAATTGTTTTCCTGATTAAAAAATTAAAATTTAGTCTGTTAGTAAAGCTGCCTGAAGGATGGTTGAATTTATTGGCATTTCTGATAGAAAGAGATAGAGTTTAAAAATAGTCCAAGTTGAAGGGTTGTATGTTTAGAGCGCAAACCTTAGAGACGAGAAGGCAGAGTAATCAAACCCACTTTAAAGTGTTTACCTTCCAACCAGAAGAGGCATTCTATTTTTATTCATTCGATAAGCGACTACAAATTTTGGAAGAGCGCATTAAGCTTGCCAAAAAAATGTTAAATGAAAATCTTGCAAAAAATAGCAATGCAGGAGTTACTGTTCCAATTAACTATAAGGAGCAGTCAAAATTATATGGTATAAAGGCTGGAATAAAATTTTTTAAAAAAAAATCAGCCAAGCAAACTATCTCCGAACAGGCACCGCCTTCAGCAATTTTTGTGGCTCCGGAGTATTTATTTAAAGACTTTTCCGAACTTTGTTATAAACGCTACTACAATCAGCAACAAAAAAATAATTTTAAGAAGAAATTAGCTGAACTGTCTCTG
Source organism: Legionella clemsonensis (assembly GCF_002240035.1). Taxonomy (NCBI): domain Bacteria; kingdom Pseudomonadati; phylum Pseudomonadota; class Gammaproteobacteria; order Legionellales; family Legionellaceae; genus Legionella; species Legionella clemsonensis. The sequence continues at coordinate 921,347 of NZ_CP016397.1, forward strand.
GATACGACGATGCTCTTAGTGCCTGGTACTATATGCTGGTACAAAAAAGCCAAGATAAACTACGAAAATTACTATCGTAATACAGCTTATTTTTTTTATCAGGGGCATGTGCAAAAATACATTAAAAAGAATCCACATACTGCCTTTGATTTTGATTTTGTTGATGAAGGATTTTTAAACCCGATGGATGCTCGTCGCCTGTATTTTAAATCGAATGAAAGTGAGTCGTCTGTTAAAGATTTTGGTATTAAAATTGGCATTGAAATTTGCTATGACAGTGTTCAGGGGGAGCTGTTTAATTATCTTCAAAAAAATAAGTTTATGATTGACATGCAATTGATTATTGCTGATGGCGCAAAAAAGCCTGTTCTAATTCAGCAAGAGGGACTGTTGTACGTCAAGTTAGAGAGAAGTCGTGAAGAAACTAAAATAGGTACCATCGTCATCAATGGGCAGGACAATCAGACTGTAGAAATTAAACCTGCCATACCATTAGAGTGCATTGAACAGAACGATTTAATGTGCTTCCAATTCAATTAATTTCAACTTACCTAGTTGGGGTGGATACAGGGCATGAGTAATTAATCCTTAAAATAAGTATTATTATACTCATTTTGTTCTCTGTAATGTCCCTACAGTTTTTTGTAGGCTTCCCAGCTTTAATCGTTGCGCATAATTATCCTGTTAGGAGGGGTTGTCCTCGTACATTAAAATTTATGGTATACTTTGCATTGCACTTCATTGAGTATGATCAAACGATACTTGTTTTATATCCCCAAAGACTTATCTATCGCGAGTAGTGACAATACTGAATGATATTCAGTTAGCAATTAATTTATAGGAATCCACATGAATTTTACATCACTGGGTTTAATAGAGCCCTTGGTTCGTGCCGTTAACGAATTAGGTTATCTTGAGCCCTCGCCCATTCAAATTCAAGCTATCCCTGCCATTTTAGGTGGTAAGGATGTGCTAGCCTCAGCTCAGACAGGAACGGGTAAAACCGCGGGTTTTGTATTGCCCATTCTACAAAATTTAAAAGATAAACCCCGTGCTGGAAATAATCGAGCTCGAGTTTTAATCCTTACTCCAACCCGTGAATTAGCTGCTCAAGTCCATGAAAGCATTGTTCAATATGGATGCCATTTGACGCTGCGTTCTGCTGTTGTTTTTGGTGGAGTAAAAATTAACCCACAAATGATGAAATTGCGCGGAGGTGTAGAGTTATTAGTAGCAACACCTGGACGACTGTTGGATTTACACCAACAGCGAGCTATTCAGCTTGATACAATAGATACCTTAGTTTTAGACGAAGCAGATCGGATGCTGGATATGGGCTTCATTCATGACATAAAGCGGATTATGAAGTTATTGCCTACAAATCGGCAAACTCTCCTATTTTCTGCAACTTTCTCTGAAGAAATTCGAGTCCTTGTTAAAAATATATTAAAGCAACCCTTAGAAATTGACGTAAACCCACGTAACACGACTGCGGTTGCTGTAAAACAAACGGTTCATCCAGTGGATAAAGGTCGCAAGTCGGCTTTACTGAGCCATTTAATTCATACCAATAAATTGGGCCAAACACTGGTATTTTCTCGCACCAAACATGGAGCCAACAAATTAGTAAAACAATTAGCACAAGACAATATTCATGCCGCAGCCATTCATGGTAATAAATCGCAGTCACAGCGCACCAAAGCCCTGGCTGAATTTAAATCGGGCAAGTTACATATTTTAGTTGCAACCGACATTGCAGCCCGTGGTATTGATATTGATCAACTTCCCTGTGTTATCAATTTTGATCTTCCCCAGGTTGCAGAAGATTATGTGCACCGTATTGGCCGCACAGGTCGAGCGGGTGCTTCAGGGCAGGCAATTTCTTTAGTGAGTGCAGATGAGGTGGGTCAACTAAATGCCATTGAACGATTGATCAAGCGCAAATTGAATAGAGTCGACATTGAAGAGTTTGAACCTAATCATCATGTCCCTCATGGTCTATCACCTGCTCAAACTAAAAAAGCCCTTCCTCAAAGAAAGAAAGCATCTGTCAGTTCAAAAACCACTCAGAAGCAACGTTTTGGCAGACGTAACTAAATAATATAAGGGGGAGGCTCTTCTTCGATCGCAGAAATGCAGGAATGAAATAATATCTATATTCTCTATATAGAGAAAACCCTTCATCGAAAATTTAGATGAAGGGCAAAAAATATTATGTTTTATCGAACAAGCACGTATCGACCATTGTGAATGCGATAGGCATGACCGTCGTGATAAACTACGCCTCTTTTGCGATAGATAACCACATCTCGATCAGTCGCAACACGACCTACCCAGGTACCAACACCAGTGCCGACAGTTCTTACAACTCTTGTACCGGTTGCGCCTACATAGCCTACACCAGTGCCTACATAGTCCACGCCAGTACCAACTACAGCTGTTCCTGTGCGAGTTATACCGCCAAGACCGCAACTGGTTAAGCCAAACGTGAAAGCGCTAAGAACAAGAGTTATTAAGATATGTTTTTTCATTATTATTCCCTCCGAAAATGTTTTACTTCCTTTTTTTCAATACTACAGTAGAGAAATATAGTACAAAAAAAACATTTTGTTGCTTATTTGTAAAATTAATGTCATAAATTTAAAGGGAAGTAAGTTTGTTGAAACGTATTCAGGAGATTCTCACAGCGGCTATGCCGCTTCAGGAAAATGTAGAGAATTTTAAACTTGTACTACACTAATAAAGAAGTTACTGACAGGGAATATCATGAGCGATTTGTTAAATCTATTAGCCATTATTATTGTCTTTGGAGTAGCCATGTGGCTAGTCAATGTATTAATACCAATGCCCTATGCCATTAAAACGCTACTTAATCTGGTAGTTTTAATTATTTTAATCATTTATGTACTGCAGTTTTTTGGCATAATTCATACTGTATTGCCGCCAATCAGGCTTTTCCGCTAAAGACGGTGAGTAATTAGAACTTCATCCTTTTATAAATAAAAAATGGCAAGTGTTTAATGATAGCCATGATGAAACGCCAAAAAAAAGGATGATAAATTTGGCGCTTTCCAGTGGTTACGGCGCGCCAGCAGGCTTTAGCACACGCTTTCGGGGAAGAGGCATAAAAAATTCCCGGATTCCCGTATGTTTGAATTGTATCAATAAAGCCTAGTCTGGCAACCGTTACCTGCAAATTTTTGGTGGATTGCTGCAACCCTTCGAGATAGACTTCAATAGCTGCTTTCGTACCTCCATAGAGACTGTTCTTGCTTCTGCCTCTACAGGCGGCCACCGAACTTAAAAAGAGCAAATAATAATGAGACTGTGCACGTTGTAAGTACACATGAATTAATTGAAGCGTACTTAACACATTCGTATGAACCATGTCTTCAATCGCTGTTAAATTAAGTTCATGATTTTGTAACATCGCACTGTGAGCAATGAATAAATCAAATTCGCAAGGTGATTTGCGCTGTAGCAATTCCAATAACGTGCTTATATCTTTGGAAAAATCAGTAAATAATAAGTCACATTGCACCTTATACCGTATGCGGAGATTGGCAGCGATGATTTCCAGTTGCTCTAAATTACGACCAACCAGGAGTAAATTTTTCTTTTTGCGCGCAGCCAACTGAGCGAACTCTTCAGCAATAATAGAGGTGGCGCCTAAAATAATCCAGGTTCTCACCCTCATGAAGTTATACCCAAACGTTTGCTCAAGTCAGAGCACATAGCGCTTTTGTAATGCGCTAGAATGTCAATAAATTCTTCGTGATGAGGGTATTGCCGGCGGAATTGCTCTGGGGTCAGTAATAAATCTTTGGCTAAATAGCTTTTGCCATTCATTTCAGTAATGTATTCATTCATTAAACGTATTGCAGTCTGTGCCTGAGAGTTATTGATAAAGTCAACAGCGAGGGTAAATCCTGGTTGGGTAAATGATAATAATCCACAGCCTTGTTGAGTAAAATATTTAAGTACTGCCAGCGTTGGTGTTGCTTGAGTTGTAGTGATGAGAGTTAACAGGCGCTCGATGACATCCTCTGCCTTTTCTGTGTCAAAAACAGCCTGAAATTGCAGTAACCCTTTTTTACCATATAAACGATTCCAATTTCGAATGGTATCGAGGGGATTGTTAAAGTAATAAAGCGGTATAATTCGCTTTTTAGTTTGATAAGATTTGAAATAGTAGCGGTTGAATAACTTCATATTCCAGCGATTAACCAAACGCAATGGTATTTTGGGGATCGTGAAATGATAACGTGATTTTGCTTTCGTTTCTTCAGTATGATTCGCAAGTGATAATAAGGCGTAATGCTTTTGATTAAGTAAATCAAGCCAGGCGACCTGATAGTCATATTGAAGTCCATGAGATTGCATACGCTTCAGTAAAGAGGCCAACTCAGTATGTTTTTCTGTTTCGGTAATAACAAATGGATGGGCTTTACGCATTTTTATTGCAACGCGTTTAATAATCCCTGTTAAACCCAGCCCCCCGATGGTTGCGTAGAAAAGGTCGCTATGCTTTTGTGGGCTACAAATGAAAGTTTGAGCTCCCAGTTGCAATTCTAACCATGCCAGATGCTGTCCAAAACTGCCGGCATAATGATTATTCTTGCCGTGTATATCATTAGCAACACCACCGGCAAGTGTTGCTCTTAGTGTGCCAGGAATAACTGGCGGTACGTAGCGAGGGCTTACGGAAAACAAGTCCGAGAATTTTACACCTCCCTGAGCAATTAAAATCCCTGATGAGTCATCAAAAGAAATAAGATGATTTAGACGAGTCGTATCAACAATAACCCCTTCATGATTAACACAACAATCCCCATAGCTTGAACCCTGACCACGGGCTAACAAACCAGAGGAATGAGTAAAAACCTGAGCCACTTGTGCTTCAGTATCGGGTCGCAAACAGAGAGCGTTTGTTTTGACCGAATTGCTGAAATTTGATAGTTTTTTAGTTCGACCAAGCATCTATGAATTCCTTCTTTAATTCTAAGTGTGGCACGTTTTTCTGTAAACGAAAATAGTAGTCAACAAGGGCCTCCGGACAACAGTGTTTACACAAGCGAAAGAGGCAATCTTCATTAGTTTTTAATCGTTCAAGAACTATGCAAATAGTACAAGCCTGCTCTAGATAGTCGCCCACTAAATAATAAACTATTGACTTAAAGCACAGGTTGTTTAACAGTAAGCAGTATCTAGTTGAAAAATTTAATGTTTTTGGCATGTCATTTGCTTATGCCATCTTTAAATAATAAGTATAAGCTAAAGTAGTAACCTAAAGCGCTTACAGGATCGTTATGGCGGAAAAAGAAGTTTTATCTCAGGAAGAAATAGATGCATTATTAAATACAGTAGAGACTGATTCCCCACCGCATGACAAGGATGCTTCAATTCCCGTTGAACGAACATCGACGCCTCCCGGGGAAGAGCATATCGAAGTGCTTAATTTTTCCAGCCAGGAAAGAGTAGTACGAGGAGAGCTTCCTGTACTTGATAAAATTCATGATCGGGCGGCCCGTTTTTTCGCAAATGATATCTATCAGCTGATGGCTAAGGACTTGCAGATTAAACAAGAGGCCTTGGGAATAATTAAGCACCGCGAATTTATGAGTAGCCTCCCTAATCCCACCCTAATGACTATCCGTCGTTTTAAACCGCTAAGAGGGAAGGCATTAATCTTATTCGATAGTATTTTTGTTTATGATTTGGTGGATTACTATTTTGGGGGAAGTTCCCAATTTCTGGCACAAAAAACACGTACTGATTTTACTGCTACTGAACTTCGCGTTATGGAAATTATCATTGAAAAGTTGGTGCGTAATATTGAGCAGGCATGGGCACCCATCATTAAACTGGAAGCGTTAAAAGTAGGGGATGAAACAAACCCCCAACTTGTACATATCGGTGAACCGAACGAATTACTTTTGGTAAGTCGGTTTAATCTGGATTTTGGCAAAGAATCAGGTTCTTTTTCCTTCGTTATTCCCTACTCTATGGTTGAACCGATTAAACAGCAGCTGGAATTAGGTGCTGCACGACCTGATGATGAAATTGATCCTAATTGGGTTATGTCTTTGAAAGAAGAATTAATGGATGTGGAACTTACCGTAAGTTCAGTGATGGCACAAACCAGCAGCACGCTAGGAAAAGTGATGGAGTGGCAAGTGGGTGATTTTATTCCCATGGAAAGAAATGAAGAGGTTACTCTGGATATTGAGGGTACGCCAGGATTTACTGCTACGATGGGTAGTGCCAATGATAAAAGAGCGGTAAAGATTATTAAGAAAATAAGTTACTAGGGGAGTTGAATGACTAATCAAGCAGAACCAGCACCAGCACCAACTAATGAAACAATACCACCTGCCAATACCCCACAGGATGCTGCTGATGTGGAGAAATCACAGGATGCTGATGTAGAGAAAATGGAATTAATTTTGGATATTCCGGTGGCAATAACGGTTGAGATTGGGCGCACGAAAATGACAATTCGCAATCTTTTACAGTTGAATCAAGGGGGAATTATTGCACTGGATCGTCTGGCTAGTGAACCCCTCGATGTGTTGGTGAATGGAACATTAGTGGCTCACGGAGAAGTGGTCGTAGTTAATGACAAATTTGGTATAAGATTAACGGATATCGTCAGTAAAACAGAAAGGATTAAGCGCTTACGATGAGGAAATGGTTTTGGATTTTCTTTCCGACTACAGCATGGACAGGCAGTATCAGCAATGCGTCTTCTATTAGTAACAGCGAACTCTTACGGGTAATGTCAGGTTTATTACTTGTGGTGGGTGTCATTGTTTTTTTATCATGGCTGTTGCGTCGTCTCAACAATGCTGGGTTAGGCAATACAAAGGAATTCAAAGTTATTGCGAGTATGAGTTTAGGGACTAGAGAAAAAATAATGCTAATTAATACGGGAAATCGTTTTTTACTAATAGGGGTCACTTCAGGAAGTATCAATACCCTCTATGATTTTGGTGAGGAATTACCTGCGGGCTTTTTATCAGAGACTAAACCATCATTTAGTGAATTTCTTAAAACAGCTCTCGGAAAGTCGTAAAGCATGAAAAAACTAATAATTCCCGTATTACTTTTAATCAGCATTCCCTGGTTTGCCAGTGCAGCAACGACTTCTTTGCCTGCAGTGACAGTTTCAGGTGCTCCAAATGGAAGTCAAACTTACAGTATCAATTTGCAAATCCTCCTTTTTATGACATTGTTAAGTGTCTTGCCCGGTTTACTGATGGCAGTGACGGCATTTACCCGCATCATTATTGTCTTATCGATTCTGCGACAAGCCATTGGCATGGCGCAAACCCCTACTAATCAGATTTTAATCGGTATTGCCCTTTTCTTAACATTTTTTGTAATGTCACCTGTATTTAATCAAATTAACCAACAGGCACTACAACCCTATCTGGCTGACCAAATTGAATTCCCGCAAGCCCTGCAAAATGCTCAGGGTCCCTTGCGTACTTTTATGTTAAATCAAACACGAAAAAATGATCTCTTACTCTTTGAAAAATTTAATAATGCTACTTATAGCAATCTTAATGAGATACCTATAAATGTGCTTATACCTGCTTTTGTTACTAGCGAATTAAAAACCGCGTTTCAAATTGGTTTTATCTTATTTTTACCTTTCTTAATTATTGATTTGGTGGTTGCCAGTGTACTTATGGCAATGGGTATGATGATGTTATCGCCGTTGATTATTTCCTTGCCATTTAAAATCATGTTATTCGTGATGGTCGATGGATGGACTTTGGTATTAGGTTCATTGGCGTCAAGTTTTGCTACTTAGGAGGAGCAATGACACCAGAAACAGTATTATCGGTATTTAGCGAAGGCGTCTATGTAATGATTCTTATGCTGACTGTGCTCATTATTCCGGGTTTAATTGTCGGTTTGCTGGTAGCTATGTTTCAAGCGGCAACTCAAATTAATGAAATGAGTTTAAGTTTTATTCCTAAATTATTGATTACTTTTATGGTGATGGTGATTGCAGGTCCGTGGTTATTGAAAACCATTGTTAATTACACCGACTCATTAATCAGCAACATTCCTTATCTAATAGGTTAATCGATGAATGTTAATTATCCTGAAATGATTACCTTGTTTAGTAAAGTGGTGTGGCCGTTGCCTCGCATAAGCAGTTTATTTTTAACTATGCCTTTAATTTCCTCAGTCATGGTTCCCGCTCGCATTCGCATTATTTTTTCCATGGTACTGGCTTTTTTATGTGCACCTGCTATTGCAGATAGTCTGTCTCTGCTCCATTTTGATGGACGTTATATTGGGTTTATCGGCAATGAAATATTGCTTGGTATCTTGATTGGTTTTATTTTGCAATTGGTTTTTCAAGTGTTTATCTTGGGTGGACAAATTATTGCCATGCAGGCAGGGCTTGGATTTGCTGTCATGGTTGACCCTGCCAGCAAAGCGAGTGTTCCTTTATTAAGTCAGTTTTATTTGATGATGATAAGTTTGATTTTTTTAAGTTTAAATGGTCATCTGGCGGTATTGAATATTTTGCTGAGTAGTTTTAGGGAAATGCCTGTAGGACAAGTTGATATCAGCTTGTCAGCATTGGGTAGCATATTAAGTTTTTCCGGGTGGATGTTTAAAGAGGCAGTGTTAGTCGCTTTACCAGCTATTCTGGCCTTACTTGTCGTAAATCTCGCTTTTGGTATCATGACGCGCGTAGCGCCACAGCTTAATATTTTTTCGATGGGTTTTCCCTTAACCTTGTTAATGGGGATGGTGATTATTCACATTAGTTTACCAGGTGTTTCTTCGCAAATAGCCGATAGCATTGAGCAGGGAATGCATCTTATTAAAGGACTTCTACACTAATGGCCGACGAAGAACAATCACAGGAAAAAACCGAACAGCCCTCGCCCAAACGACTTAAGGAAGCCAGAGAAAAAGGGCAGGTAGCGCGCTCAAAAGATTTTAATGCTACATTAATCTTGCTTTTTTCCGGAAGTGGCATTTTCCTCTTTGGCAGCTATATCGCCGAGCAGCTCATGCAAATGATGCGTCAAGCTTTTGACTTTAACAGTCAGATATTAAAAACACCCTTTGTATTGTTAAAACAGCTTTACCTGATAATCCAGGGGGATTGTGGTCAATTATACCTTTGCTGCTATTGATTTTAGTCCTGTCTGCCTGTGCTCCTTTACTGATGGGAGGGTGGGTTTTCAGCATGGATGTCTTGCAGCCAAAATGGTCACGCTTAAGCCCGCTTAAAGGTTTCAAGCGCATGTTTTCATTAAAAGGCATGGTCGAAATGGCCAAGGCATTGATAAAATTTTTATTGGTTGTCGTTGTAGCCATTGTTGTCTTATGGTGGAAAATTTCTTTTTTGTTAAATCTTGCTGATTTTTCATTAAGTAACGCTATTACCAGTGGATTGGGAACTGTGGCGCAATGCTTTTTATTAATTAGCGCCAGTCTCATTTTAATTGCTGCGGTGGATGTACCATTCCAATGGCATGAGCACAATAAGCAGTTAAAAATGACCAAACAAGAATTAAAAGACGAATACAAAGAAACGGAAGGTAAACCTGAAGTTAAAAGTCATATTCGCAAAGTGCAACAGGAAATGGCGCGAAAACGGATGATGAGTGAGATACCAAAAGCTGACGTGGTTCTGACAAACCCGACTCATTATGCGGTGGCATTGAATTATAAGCAACAAGGTAATAAAGCACCTGTTGTTGTCGCTAAAGGAAAGGATTTAATTGCCTTGCAAATCATCCGGGTTGCTCAGGCAAACTATATACCCTCACTAACAGTTCCTACTCTGGCAAGAGCAATTTATTTTTCAACTGAACTCAATGCCGAGATTCCAAGAGGACTCTATGTCGCTGTTGCCCAGGTACTGGCTTACATCTTCCAACTCAAAGACAAGCAACATTACGATAAAAATCCTGAGTTTTTAAAGCATTTACCGATTCCCGATGAATTAAAACGAGAGGCAGCATTATGAATGCGGTATTACAATTCATGCGTCAATGGATACAACAAGGTTTGGGTACTCCTTTAATGCTCATCATCATGCTAAGTATGATGATTTTGCCTTTGCCGGCGTTTTTTCTGGACATTTTGTTTACCTTTAACATTGCCCTGTCTCTAATTGTATTACTGGCAGTCATCTATAGTGACAGACCATTGGATTTTGCCGTATTTCCTACAGTAATCTTAATTGCTACATTATTACGTCTGGCTTTAAATGTCGCCTCTACCCGCGTGGTACTGCTTCATGGACATACTGGTACGGATGCTGCAGGACAGGTGATTCAATCCTTTGGGGAAGTTGTTATTGGAGGTAGCTATACCGTAGGTTTGGTTGTTTTTATTATCCTTGTTGTTATTAACTTTGTGGTGGTCACCAAAGGTGCCGGGCGCGTGTCGGAAGTAAGCGCTCGTTTTACGCTTGATTCTTTACCTGGCAAACAAATGGCAATTGATGCAGATTTGAATGCAGGATTGATTACACAAGAACAAGCGATTAATCGACGTGCTGAAGTTGCTCAGGAAGCAGATTTTTATGGTTCAATGGATGGTGCCAGTAAGTTTGTACGTGGAGATGCTATCGCAGGTATTCTAATTTTGCTGATTAATATCATCGGTGGTTTGGTAATAGGCGTTGCCCAACATGGAATGAGTTTCGCAGATGCTTTACATAACTATATTCTGCTGACAATTGGTGACGGATTAGTCGCTCAGGTGCCTTCTCTCGTTTTATCGACCGCGGCGGCCATTATGGTGACTCGTGTCTCCAGTTCGCAAAATATGAGCAATGCAGTCGTCAATCAAGTCTTTGGTAATCCACGCTCCCTCATTATTGCTGCAGCGATTATTGGTATTATTGGTCTTATCCCCGGAATGCCACATATTGCTTTTTTAATGCTGGCAGCTGGTTTGGGAGGGATGGCCTATATGCTGAATAAACAACAGAAACAGAAAAAGAAAGCTGAAAAAATTGCTGAATCTACAGCCAATACGCCGAGTGAACCAGCAGGAGGCGAGCTTTCCTGGGATGATGTAAATCCGGTTGACGTCATTGGATTGGAGGTGGGCTACAGGCTTATTCCATTAGTAGATAGTGCTCAGGGGGGTGTTTTATTGTCACGGATTAAAGGGGTACGTAAAAAAATATCGCAGGAGTTGGGATTTCTTATTCCAACAGTGCATATCCGCGACAACTTGGATTTAAAGCCTAATCATTATCGAATTAGTCTTGCAGGCGTTGTTATGGGAGAGGCGGCAATTTTTAATGATAAATGGCTGGCAATCAACCCGGGGCAGGTTTTTGGTGAGCTGGATGGGCAGACTACTAAAGATCCAGCGTTTGGTTTAGACGCTGTCTGGATTAATGAAAACCAAAAAGAACACGCCCATACCTTTGGTTATACCGTTGTGGATGCTTCTACCGTTGTTGCAACTCATTTAAGTCAAATCCTTGAAGAAAACAGTTATCAGCTTTTGGGATATGAAGAAACTCAACAATTGCTGGATAAATTGGCAAGTAATTCACCTAAATTAGTTAAAGAACTTATACCTGAAGCACTCTCATTAGGTGCAGTGAGCAAAGTGCTGCAAGGTTTGCTAGTAGAACATATTCCGCTAACGGATATTAGAACCATTGTTGAAACTTTGGCGGAGGCAGCTGTCAAATCCAAGGATACTGATTATTTAATTAGCCAGGTGCGCGTTGCCTTGTCTCGATTAATTACCCAGAAAATTAGTGGCTTGAATCAGGAACTACCTATTATTACATTAAAACCCGAATTGGAACAATTATTGCAAAATACAATTCAAAGCAGTGGTGGACAGGGAGTGAGTTTTGAACCGGGAATGGCTGACAAGATTCAGCAATCTTTGGCTCAGTTAGCCGCGCAGCAACAGGCTAAACAGGAATTGGCTGTTTTAGTGGTACAACCTGGTATTCGATCGGTTCTGGCACGTTTTGTGCGTAATATTTCAAGTAATTTACATGTGTTATCGTATCAGGAAATTCCTGATAACAAACAAATACGGATTATTGGTACGGTTGGTTAATAAGGTGGAGACTTATGAAATTAAAACGCTTTGTCGCACTCGATACACGAAGTGCAATGCAACAAATCAAAGCGACTTTTGGCCCTGATGCAGTAATTTTATCAAGTAGCCGCGTTGATAATGGGGTAGAGATTGTAGCTGCAGTCGATTTTGACGAAACAGTATTAACAGCTAATGCAGCGATTGCCAGTGCTGAGCCTGCCAGTCAAGTGAGTGAAAAACAAGCTTCATCAATGTCTCCATTAGATGAAATGCGTCAGGAAATTCAAACACTGCGAGGAATGCTAGAAATCCAGATGCGTGGTCATACCCCACCACAAGCAAAACAACCTCTTCATGCTTTGTTAATCCAAAAATTAATGGATTTAAGTGTCAGTCAAATAACTGCTTCAAGTTTGGTTCATCAGATTGATCCCAGACTCAATCAACAGCAAGCATGGCAAAAGGTATTAAGTCATTTCTCTGACATTTTGCCCATTCGTAATCTGCAACGTATAGAAGAGGGTGGTATTTATGCCTTTGTTGGTCCTACAGGCGTTGGCAAAACAACAACATTAGCAAAAGTTGCTGCACGTTTTGCGCTTCGCTTTGGTGCCGATAAACTTGGTCTGGTCACCATGGATACTTATCGAGTTGCTGCTCAGGAGCAATTAGTACTTTACGGTAAAATTTTGGGTGTTCCGGTTTGTGTGGCTCAGGATGAAGTATCACTTAGTCGGGTCATCAGACAACTTAATGATAAAAAATTAATTCTTATTGATACTGCTGGAATGAATCCGGCAGATAATCGAGTTTCTGTACAAATGGACTTATTGAATTCGCGACTGCATTCGATTTCTACTGTTTTGGTATTGCCGGCCACCAGCCATTACCATGTATTGCTGAATGCCATTAAGCTTTATCAAGTTGAACGTCTTGAGCAATGTATTATTACCAAACTGGATGAGGCTATTACGTTGGGGGGGTGTTAAGTGCAGTAGCAGAAACAGGTTTGGAACTTAGTTATTTAACGCACGGGCAACGTGTGCCTGAAGATATTAAAATGGCCACAAGTTATCAATTAATTGAACAATTTTCCGAGCAGGAAAAATTACTTCATAATGAAGCTAATCCTCTGAAGGCTACAAGGGGGCAGTATGTCGAAGACTAGTAATACCACTGATCAGGCAGCAGGACTTCGCAACCTGTCTCGTTCAAAACCAGTCCAAGTGATTGCGGTAGCTGCAGGGAAAGGTGGTGTAGGAAAAAGCAACATTTCTGTCAATTTAGCGGTAGCTTTAGGACAAAAAAACAAAAAAGTGTTACTTCTTGATGCTGATTTAGGTTTGGCTAATGTGGATATCATGCTTGGGTTGCATGCTAAATATAACCTTTCTCATGTTGTTCAGGGACTCTGTCACTTAAGCGATATTATGCTTCAAGGTCCTGAAGGTATTCGCGTGATCCCTGCCTCCTCGGGAACTGATTACATGACGCAATTAACTCCCAGTGAGCACGCGGGGATTATTAATGCGTTTAATGAGATTACGGATGATGTGGATTATATGATTATTGATACTGCTGCCGGTATTTCAGATACGGTATTAAGTTTTGCTCGCTCCGCACAAGAACTCATTGTTATTGTTTGCGACGAGCCCACCTCTCTTACCGATGCCTATGCGTTAATCAAGCTTATGACTAAACGCTATGAGTGGAGCCATTTTCATGTTTTATCGAACATGGTACGCAGCAATAAAGAGGGGCGTGAACTATTCAATAAATTAGACCGTGTCGCTGAACACTTTTTGAATGTGCGATTGGATTATATTGGCGCAATTCCATTTGATGAACGTGTGCACGAGGCAGTGAAAAAACAAAAACCTGTATTATTAGCTTACCCTGACTCGCAAGCCGCAAAAGCAGTTTTACAGTTAGCAGAGAGGGTAGAGAGTTGGCCGCATAAACAGGCTTTAGGAGGTAATACCAGCTTTTTTCTTGAGCGTCTCGTTACTGGTGAACACTAGGGAGTTTTAAGCTTGTCTTGCCAAAGCTTAATTTTAATTAAACTTTGGACGGAAAGACTAAGGAGAAATCGTGGATGCTTTGGCTGCGTACAGCAAAGTGAATCAACAGACACAGGAAATGCTGGTGAAAAGCCATGCATTAATGGTAAAACGAATCGCACACCATTTATTGGGGCGCCTACCACATTCTGTGCAACTGGATGATTTAGTACAAGCGGGCATGCTTGGTTTATTAGAGGCGGTAAGACATTATGACTCAACAAAAGGCGCTTCCTTTGAAACCTATGCAGGCATTCGTATTCGTGGGCATATGTTAGATGAGGTGCGACGTAATGATTGGGTGCCTCGATCTGTGTATCGGAATGCGCGTATGATTGCTGATGCTGTTAGAAAAGTAGAAAATCGTTTGGGTCGTGACGCAAAAGATCATGAAGTGGCAAAAGAGCTTCATGTAAGTCTCGATGAATACTACGACATGTTAAAGGATTCTGCAGGTAGTCAGCTCTACGGGTTTGATGATTTAGGCGTTACGGATGATATTCTAAAGATAGATAGCGATAATACCTCTACTGAACCTCACAAAAAGGTATTGCAGGACGATATAATTGATCAGCTTTCTCAAATCATAGATGGTTTGCCTGAAAAAGAACGGCTGGTGTTATCGTTGTATTACGAGCAGGATCTTAATTTAAAAGAAATTGGTGAGGTACTCGGTGTCAGTGAATCGCGCGTTTCGCAGATTCATAGTCAAGCAACGCTTCGCATTAAATCGCGCTTACCGGAGTGATATCACTATGGATGGATTGACATTACTTGGGCTAATCACTGCTTTTGCTTCAATCATTGTCGGTCAAATGTTTGAAGGTGGGGAAATTCATTCTCTTCTTAATTTTCCAGCCTTGTTTATTGTAGCTGGAGGTACTGTTGGTGCTGTTATGATACAAACGCCATTTCGTACATTTGTAAGAGCTTTCAAAGTATTGCCCTGGATTTTGAAACCACCCGAATTACCTTTTGAAAGAAGCCGCGAGCAATTAATTGATTTATCGCGCAGAGCCAGACAATTTGGTTTACTCTCTTTAGAAGAGCATATTGAACGAGAGAAAAATCAGCTCATGCGTCATGGGTTAGAATTATTAGTAGTTGGTGTGGACAAGCAAACGATAAGACAAGTACTGGAAGCAGAAATTGTACGTTCTGAAGATCAGGACATGCGTGCGGCTCAGGTGTTTGAAAGCATGGGCGGGTATAGTCCGACTATTGGTATCTTAGGCGCAGTATTAGGTCTGATACAGGTTATGCGTAATTTAGCTGATCCAACTGAACTAGGAGTAGGAATTGCAGTTGCTTTCGTAGCTACAATTTATGGCGTAGGGTTTGCAAATTTAATGTTTTTGCCAATAGCTAACAAAATAAAAAGCTGCATTGCTAATCAAATGCATCATGATGAAATGATTGTGGAAGGATTAGTCTCGATGGCAAGTGGTGAAAGCCCTAATATGCTAAACTTGAAATTAAATAACTACGGACAGCACCATCAGCATGCAAGGAAGAAAAAAGAAAGCGGATAACCATGAGGATGCCCACCGATGGGTGGTTTCCTATGCAGATTTCATCACATTATTATTTGCTTTTTTTGTAGTAATGTATGCAATATCCTCCGTTAATGTTTCGAAATACAAATCCCTGGCTCAGGGGATGCATTCTGCCTTTGCAAAAAAAGGAGATAAGAAACCCGTTGATGAGCCACCTAAATTAAAAGATCCAAATAGTCCTGAAGCGACATCGAATCCTAAAGATCCATTTGGTGATCTTGTTAAATCCCTAGCTGAACTTCAAGATTCTGATTATCAAATGAATCCTCAAGATGGATGGATTGAATTAGACATCAAAGCTGGTGCTTTATTTGAAAGTGGCAGTGCCGAATTAAGACCGATTGCCTTTGTAAAATTAATGCAAATAGCTGAGGTCATCAAGAAACTTCCTTACCCTATTGCTTTGGAGGGTTATACGGATGATGTGCCCATTTATACGAATCAATACCCGTCAAACTGGGAATTATCAGCTGCTCGAGCGGCGTCAGTTGCAAGAATGTTAACCATGTTCGGGGTAGGTCAAAGTCGTATTACAGTTACCGGTTTTGGAGAACAATATCCCATAGCCGATAATGCTACTGAAGAAGGACGTGCTAAAAACAGACGAGTGAACATGATTATTGCCAAGGATAAAACTGTACCACGCTTGCTAAATCCGGCCATCATTATGAAAACCCCCAAGCTTATCCCCGATGAGGATGAAGAGATATCAAAGGATAATGACAAACAAAACAACAAAATTGAACCAGTAAGTAAGGAAGCATCATGATGATTGTTGCAAGCATTGCTATCGTTTCAAGTTTATTTCTAGTTAGAGCAGCTTTTCGTTTTAAGAAAATAGTTAAGGGATTAAATGAACAGCTCAATGCATTAGCGCAAGAATTAAAACAGCTTCAGCGTAATCATGCGGTTTTAGTAAATGCGGATTTGGGCTTTGCCAAACAAATTGCAGAAATTAACCGTTTGTTTGCTAGTATGGATAACCAACTGCACACCTTGGAAAATAAGCGTGACAATGATGGCGGTTATCAGCATGCATTACGTATTTTAGAAATGGGTGGTGATAAAGAGGAAATCATTACCAGCTGTCATCTATCGAATGCGGAAGCAGAATTATTAATGAATTTGCATGCTTATCGCACGGTTATAAAAACGCATCCTCATCGGGGTAATAGTTAGGAGCTAACTGTATCCTATAATTGTAGAAGGAGAAAATTATGGCTGTTTTTCTTAATCATACCATTGTAGCAGCGCGTGATAACCAAGCCTCAGCAGATTTTTTAGCTGAAATACTGAACCTCCCCACCCCTAAACATTGGGGACCGTTCGTCATGGTACAAACGAGTAACGAAGTCAGCCTTGATTATAAAAAAATGACTGGAACCATTCACCCGCAGCATTATGCATTTTTAGTCAGCGAGGCTGAATTTGATGAGAGCTTTAAGCGAATTAAAGATAAAAATCTTAGCTATTGGGCTGACCCAGAGCAATCAAAGCTTGGCGAGATTAATCATTGGGATGGGGGAAGAGGAGTTTATTTTGAAGATCCGGATGGTCATTTGATGGAAATTATTACGCGGCCTTACGGAGATAGAAAAGATAGAGAGAAATAAAAATTTGTTCTGGATTGCTTCACTTTGTTCGCAACGCCGACATTAAAAATTTTGTCTTGTGCAGAGCTTTTTTATATGACAAGGCGCTAATTTTAATTTTCGCTTAATAGTCTTATGGTAAAGTTTGTCTTTTCGAAGACTACAATGGTGAAAAAGTGCTCTATTTTGTCCATCTTATCAAAACAAAAAGTTTTTCTGAAATAATAAAACCACTTCCCAATTCCAAAATATTCAAGATGATTCTCCCTTTGAATTACGAAATCTCGACGTTAAAATTCTTCGATATCACCAGGAAATTTCCTCATTAAAAGAAAAACTTTCCCCATCAACGATTTCAAAGACAGCAGCCATTGTTGAAATCTTTCAAACTTTTAAGAAGCAACAACAGTCGCTTCTTGAAATTTTTAAAATCTCCGCAAATCTCACCATTCTCTATAAAAACAAGAATGGAATACATAAGGAATTAGTTAATTTAAAATTGGCAGCAGAGCAACAATTAAAAATTCATCGTCATTTTAGGCGCTGGGCGGCTAGCATTGTGCCAGAGCAAAGCCTTTATTCTATACCCCATGTGATTTCTAGAAATGTTTCGGAATCCTGACCTTCTAAAGCTATAGGCTATGACGAGGCGTATGTGTATGACAATTCCTCAGAAAAAGATAAAGGATTTGCTCTTCGCGGTGAAGGTGTGCCACTACCGCCGCGTTTACAACGAGAAGCACTCGATCCAAAACATCGCGCATGGGTACCATGTACCATGCAATTCGGCATGCTCTAAAACCTATCCATGATGATTGGGTGAATGGGGACAAAGAAGAAGATTTAACCGTTGAAGTGGCTTTTAATGAAGCGCTGCAACAAAAAGAAAAACTCTTTGATATAACCCTGTCGCAAAAGGATTGGGAGGAATTTGTAGCGGATGATCCACGCTGGTTTAACAGCTTTAATTACTATTTAAACGCAACATAGGCTTTGGATTATTTAGTAACAACCAATGAGCAAAAGCAGCTATGTTGGTCATAATTATCATGGCAACAACCCAGAGGATGCATCACTTGCTGCGATGGAACATTAAAAAATAGGCTATAAATTTTTGAGGAAAGAAGTAAGATCTGGAATAAAAAATGAATTTGTAAAAGATGATCTTTTAGCCAAACAGGAATACAATAACGTCGCTAATTTTAATTAATTAACCCTAAATCTGAGGCCATCAATGGATCACTCGCTTCATACTTTAGATATCGATAGTTTAAATAACCTGACCACTGAGGCCAAATATCAGGCTCTTGCTTCGCTGGAGGCAGGAAAAGTGATTTATTTGCCTCATTATCCTTTTCATCTGAATACATTGGAGCAGCATCAGCTTTTGTCAGATAATTTTTTGGATGGGAAGCATAAGAATTTGAGCTTTGACTACCAAAAGAGACGTTTAGGGGGCATTGATTGCAACCCTGATCCTGCAACAGAAGCGCTTTTACAAACGTTTATGACCCGTTATGCTGAATTTGCCAAAAGTTTGATCACTACCTTAATACCGGAATATGAGAACGCAATTCTTTGGGGGCGAACCAGTTATCGACCTACTGAAATTAAAGGACGCATCAGTTCAAGACGAAAAGATGACAAGCGTTTACATGTGGACTCTTTCCCTTCAAGCCCTGTCTATGGAAAACGAATCTTGCGTGTTTTTACGAATGTAAACCCTTATGGTGAGCCACGCGTTTGGCATTTAGGGGAATCTTTCCCTCAGGTACTAGCACGTTTTTCCTCAAGCATTCCTCCTTATAACCGTATGATAGCCAAATTACTACACATGATTAGGGCTACTAAAACTGTACGTTCAGCTTATGATCATTATCAATTAAATTTACATAACAGCATGAAATTGGATGATGGTTATCAGCAGAAAGT
Organism: Legionella clemsonensis; assembly: GCF_002240035.1. NCBI lineage: Bacteria > Pseudomonadati > Pseudomonadota > Gammaproteobacteria > Legionellales > Legionellaceae > Legionella > Legionella clemsonensis. The sequence continues at coordinate 940,553 of NZ_CP016397.1, forward strand.
GAAGAAACAACGTGTCGAATTTCCGGCGCAAAGCACCTGGATAGTGTTTACTGATCAAGTTTCCCATGCTGCCTTAAGCGGCCAATTTCTATTGGAACAAACGTTTTATTTACCAGTAGATGGTATGAAGAATCCAGAGTTATCCCCGTTAAAGCATTGGGAGAAAGAAAAAAACCTCGATGCAACGACTCAACCCGCTTGCTAGTTTGCTGTTTAATTGCATACGATTTCTAGACCGCATTGATTACAAAGATGCCAATAATTCATGCAAGATGGGGGGTATGAAGTTAACTCAAATATGATCTTGTCATGAAACACCGTAATACTCCTATGGTCAGAAATTAGCTTTAGTTGTACAATAATGCCCTTGTTTTAAAACCTGAAGGATGCTCATGCTAGAAGTAAATCAAATCACTCTAACTTTGGCTGATTTGGATAAGCGAATTACAGCGCTTAGGGGGTATCTTTGACTTTGATAATAAATGTGAGCGTCTGGAAGAGGTTACGCGCGAATTAGAATCTTCAGAAGTCTGGAATAATCCTGAACATGCCCAAGCATTAGGTCGAGAACGTTCACAACTTGAAGCTGTCGTTCATCAATTAGAGCAATTAAGCAAGTCAATTGTCGATTTAACCGAACTTTTTGAGCTAGCTCGCACTGAAGACGATGAAACAATGATTCAGGAAGTGGCCGGTGAAATGGCTGTTGTCGAACAGCGTGTTTCTGAACTTGAATTTCGCCGCATGTTTTCCGGAGAAATGGACAGTGCCAATGCTTATTTGGATATTCAGGCAGGCTCAGGTGGGACAGAAGCACAAGATTGGGCTGAAATGTTGCTTCGTATGTATTTACGCTGGGGAGAGCATCACGGTTTTGGTACAGAATTAATTGAATGTTCCGCAGGGGAAGTGGCAGGTATTAAAAGTGCCACTATCTATTTTACCGGTGAACATGCTTACGGTTGGTTGCGGACTGAGACGGGGGTGCATCGGCTAGTAAGAAAATCACCGTTTGACTCTGGAAATCGGCGTCATACTTCCTTTGCAGCTGTTTTTGTTTCTCCTGAAATTGATGATGATATTGATATTGAAATAAATCCAGCGGATTTACGTATCGATACCTATCGAGCGTCAGGTGCAGGAGGACAGCATGTTAACCGTACTGATTCTGCGGTACGTATCACGCACGAACCTAGTGGTATTGTAGTTCAATGTCAAACGGATAGAAGCCAACATAAAAACAAAGATCAGGCGATGAAACAGTTACGTGCTAAGCTCTATGAAATGGAAATGCAGAAAAAAAATGCAGCGCAGCAAGTGCTGGAGGCATCGAAATCTGATATTGGATGGGGGTCGCAAATTCGTTCCTATGTCCTTGATCAATCGCGAATAAAGGATTTACGAACAGGCGTAGAAACAAGTAACACACAAGCAGTTTTAGACGGTGATCTTGATCAATTTATTGAAGCCAGTTTAAAGGCAGGAGTAGGGGAACAATGACAGAAGAACATTTAGACGAAAGTGAAGTTTATCAAATTCGTAAACAAAAACTAACTGATTTGCGTGAGAGTGGATTTAATTTCCCCAATAAATTTCGCCGCCATGATGTAGCACTCGATTTGTTTAATAAGTACGCCCATCTTGAAAAAGAACAGTTGGCTGAACAACACATTAACGTGGTGGTGGCTGGACGAATTGTCTTACGTCGTATTATGGGTAAGGCAAGTTTTTTCCATATTCAAGATGTTTCAGGCCGCATTCAAGTTTACGTTCGTCAGAATGAGTTACCCGAACTTTATGAGCAGTTTAAACATTGGGATTTAGGAGACATCGTTGGCGTCAAGGGTGAATTATTTAAAACCAACACGGGTGAATTGACTGTTAATGCACAGCATATAGAGTTATTAACAAAGTCATTACGGCCTTTGCCTGATAAATTCCATGGTCTGGCTGATCAGGAGTTACGTTACCGTAAACGCTACGTGGATTTAATAGCGAATGAAGAGAGTCGCAATACATTTTTGATACGTTCCAAACTCATTACGGCCTTTCGTCAGTTTATGGACAGCCATCAGTTCCTTGAGGTTGAAACACCTATGATGCATCCAATTCCTGGGGGTGCTATAGCACGGCCATTTATCACGCATCACAATACGCTGGACATGCAGATGTTTCTTCGCATTGCGCCTGAGCTTTATTTAAAGCGTTTGGTTGTTGGAGGGTTTGAGCGTGTTTATGAGATTAACCGGAATTTTCGTAACGAAGGTATCTCTACACGGCATAATCCTGAATTTACCATGGTTGAATTTTATCAAGCCTATGCAGATTATAGTGATTTAATGGATTTTACCGAGAAATTGCTACGCTATTTATGCGATACGGTATTGGAAAAGCAGCAGATTGAATACCAGGGACAGTTAATCGATTTTTCCAAACCCTTTGAAAGAATGACAGTTAAAGAGGCAATTTTACACTATCATAAAGAATTAGCGCATGGTCAGCTGGATTCTGTCGAGGGTTGTCGCGCTTTGCTTGAGCAATTAAGCATCATTTATAAACCTACGGATGGTATAGGGAAGTTACAAATGTTGGTGTTTGAAGAAACTGTTGAACATTTGCTCATTCAACCCACATTTATTACTGCTTATCCCACAGAAGTATCTCCTTTGGCAAGACGTAATGATATGAATCCTGAGGTGACTGATCGCTTTGAGTTTTTTATTGCAGGTCGTGAAATTGCTAATGGCTTCTCGGAACTTAACGATGCACAGGATCAAGCCGAACGTTTCCAAAAACAGGTGGAAGAAAAGGACGCAGGAGATTTGGAAGCCATGCATTTCGATAGTGATTACATCGAAGCGCTGGAATATGGTATGCCTCCTACTGCTGGGGAAGGGATAGGTATTGATCGCCTGGTAATGTTATTCACTAATTCCCCTTCTATTCGCGATGTCATTCTATTCCCGCATTTACGGCAAAATTAATTTTAAAGGGGCAGCTTAAAAGCTGCCTTTTTATTTTAGTTAGAGTCATTGCTTCTCCGTTTATTATCTATAATAAATTTATACAAGGGAGAAAATAATGGACACCGACACAAAAATAGAGGAGATGCAAAAACTCCTGCGTAGCATTGACTATAAAATGGATGAACTCATGTCGCAGCTTGATAATATTGAGAATTTACTAGACGAGCGTTTTGATGAGCTATTAACTCGTTCCCAAGGCAGTAAGAATGCCGAATGAGTTTATCTGGCAATTATTCTAACAAGTATTATAAAAACCGGCCTTTTAAATGTCCTGAGTCGTGATTTTTCCCCAGTGTGCCAAATCAAGCTTATGGATCGGATATTCCTTATCTGTCAACACAAGAGGGCTGATAATCGGGCAGACTATTGATTGACTTATCCTAACCATCCCACTCACCCCTAGTCCCTCACTGTCCGATGCTGTAGTTCAGGCAGCATCTCACGATGCTTGCCTGATGCTTTCGTGCCGGCTACATTATATTGACACTTTACACCTTCCCGTGGTGCTCAAGGGGTAAAAGCCCGAACACACCTAAGCCGAAAATTGATTGATTTGCCGCCGCTGCCCTGGACGTCATCGTTGAAGTCCTGGATCCATGCGGTGGTATCAGCGTCGCCCGAAACCTCGGTAGAACTCCAGTAGACCTCATTGGTAAACCCGCCTAAATTACTCGTAAACAAGGTTGTGTATAAGTTGGGGTTAGTAGTGCCACATCCAGCATCATCACCTAAACCTATAAATCGTCCGAGCTCGCAAATGGCCGGCATGTACCAGTCATTAAAGCCGCCGTCAGATAAATCTACACAGAGTTGAGCGGCAACGGGTGGGGTTAAGCCCGCGGCAATGATGCGACTCGTGTTGCATGCTCCATCATTTTTACCATCACAGGAATTTGGACCGGGCATAGATGTTTGATTAATGCCTCCTACCTCTACATTCGGTCCCCATTGAACTCCTGCTGATTGGTCACTCATTGCCGCCACTTTACCACTGATACTTCCGGTATTGGAGGTGGAGTCATCGATAGAAAATAAAAAGCCGCCTTGATAAATACAACCGTATCCTAATACCAGCACATTGATATTTGTGGAGAACGCATTATCAGCACTGACCGTGACAACAGTCGGCACGGGTTCAGTCCCTGGCGATGTGGTACAGGCATTCGCATTGCTATCGGGGCTGGCCGTACTGCCCGGGGTGATGGTAATGTCGCAGGTGGCGCCAGCATTGAGTGTACCCATACAGGTATTACTGGTAATTAAAGTGCCCGTTGGAAATCCGGAAGTACTCACCTGTACGTTGCTTGCGGGCATTGAGCCTGTATTTTCTATGCGGATGATGCGTGGATTGCCAGTCAATGCTGGGTCAGACACAGGAAAAGGGCTTTGAATTGACAGCGCCAGGTTTTGACTGAGAGGAGACAATGTTGCCTGACCAAAGGTCACCGCTACGGTATGGTTAGCCTGGATATTGTTCAACTGAAAGGTGGTACCGCCATTTTGTACCACATTGCCATCCAGCAACCATTGATTGACTCCGAAGCCGGTATTGGGTGTTGCCGTAAATGTCAGGCTGCTGCCAGCATTAACTCGCTGTGCTGTTGCAGGGGAAATAGAGCCGTTAGCACCCGCCGATGGCGTGACAATGAATTGCTGGACGGGGGGCTGCTGTGTCAGACGAATTCGTAACATATTGTCTGAACTCGGCTGGTAACACTGCAAGTCATTACCCTGCTGACATAATACCGGGCCTCCAATGACATTTCCTTGCAACGCTGAGCCATTCACATTAAGTATCAATGTGCAACTTCCTTTAGCGGGGAGTCGGCAGGGTGCAGTTTGATTAATCCCCGCAATCCTTTTCATGAATAGAATCTTTGGTTTGGAGGATTGATTATGTAGGGTATAGATAATCTGGGCGCTTTGTCCTTTGGCAACAGTAATGGAAGTTGGCGTTTGGGGTGCGAAAGTCCATAAGGGCTTGGCTGCTTGTACGTTTAACAGCATTAAACAAGAGAAAAGGGCTGTGATGGCAATGCTAAAAAAATGTCTTTCCTTTCTATGCATGATCTGTCCTTAAGCGACATAAGTTAGGTTAAATAAAACCCCATTGGTATAAAGGTGATTGAGAGTTAATCCTGAGTTCATGGTCTGCCCCAAAGCGCGACCCAGTTCACTTTTCCCCCAATCAGCAAACTCATAGCCAACGCCTATCTGCCAGTGGTCATTGAGCGCTTTTTGCACGCCAGCGCCTAAGGTGTAGGTAAAAGCGGTTTTCGTGTGGTTTGTAAAATTAGGATTGGGCAATGCTTCGAAAATCAACGGTGTATTAGTAAACTCATGAGCACGATTAAACCCAACGCCTACACTTGCGCTCACCCAGGGCATGAACCAATACCCTTTATCAAGCAACAGTTTGCCTTTCACCGCTAGGCGAGTGTTTCGTACTTTATATTGGTAGCTGTAATTATCAAATTGAGGGTCGGCATCATCCCATATCACGCCTTGAAGTTTGGCATTACCGGTAGTGGCGACTGCCAGACCCAATTGCCCCAGCCATTGGGAAGTCAACGATTTTTGTAGGCCTACAAACAGCTCGCCAGAAGCGAGAGCATTCGTGGATTTTCTCGCCGCATACGTCTTTTCAATGTCTGGCGCCAAATAAAAAGTCTGTGTCTCACCACCACGAGCCCAAACCGGGCCTGCGGCTATTGAGCCAACCCAGGTCCAGTCTTTGGAGCCCATAATAGGACCCATGGTGCCCGCAAAGGCTGTACTTCCCAACACACCGGCTGTTGCAACAGAAAGAAATAAACGATACTTCATGAGCACTCCTTGCAAAATAAAAATGCCAATTCTGAATAGAATGAAGACTCTCCTTAATAGGGATCCCCGGGCAACACATTGAATAACATGCTAAATCTACAAAAAAAATTTAAAATAAACAAAGAAATTTGAAAAAAAAATAATTTTTATTTGTTTTTTCCTCAGATAGATTCTATTCTGTAAATTACCTGAATAAGAATTCAACAGTTCGTAGCCTTTAAATACATTGCATTTAGAAATATTTATTTCAGGATAGATATGTGGCTTGGATGCCGTAGAAGAAAATTAATAGTGAGTGGCATAGGAGTCCATATGTTAGAGTTACTAGTTATCAAGGAAATTAACTCTAAGGGAGTTTCAGTTTGTCTTAAACCTCGTTTAGCCGAAGTAATAACCCCTACATTAACCAACGAAATTCGAAATTTACAGAACTCTATAGTAGACAAATATCTCTCTTCTCCCTGGGAAGGGTACTTTTATGTCATTTGGTATTCGCATAGAGGCCATGGTCATTGTGGGAGAGGTTTGGATTTTAATTTTATATTAAGCACTATTTTAAGTGGAAAGGAAGTCGCTTTCGAAACTTATATTAAAAATTTGTTTGATTTATTATTTTTAAATTACATAGGATTAGGTCTTCCTGTTGTTAATTGTTCAATTATAGATAGAGATATCAGAGGGATCTCTCAAGAGTTTTTTTTCTTAAACCAGATAAATTTTATTAAAAATGCGACTCAAACTTCAGTTGAAGACAAAATTTTATCTGTAAATCTACAGGATATTTCAAATCGCCAAGTCTTTCCAAAATTTTTATATGAAAATAATCGCTTCTATAGGTTTTCAAACATCAATTTAAAGGCAATGCGAAGACTAATAGCTAATACAGAAATGCCATCTTTGGATGAAGCTCTAATTGAAAGAATAAAACTTATTTTTGATGAGATAAAAAATGAAACAATTAGTGAAATTTATAACTTAGCTTCCACGAATTTAAAGCTTTTACAGCGGATTGCACAAATGCAAATGAGCCATTTATCAGCGCCTGTAAGTAATGATTTATAGCCTTGTGTGTAAGTAGCGGCAAAGAGTTCGGTGGTGTTCCGATAACACACCACACTTAACCCCAAGTGATGAAAAATTATCTGAAATCCTTCCTAGTCAATCAATTTTGGTGGTTGGCTTCTGTCCCTCTCCTTCGGTAACAGATAATTTGAGGCAATTCGGTCCTTGGTGATGGAACTTTCATTTAATTTTAATTTAATAATTATGTCATATAATAAAATAACCTGCTCTCATTAGAGAAAAACCATAAACCTGGTTGTTATTGATATTATGCCACACGAAGAAGCGACAACAATTAAAAAGACAAAGGCCCAAGTTGACTTTACCACACGTGAAAGTGACGATGGTTTGGGTATTGAGGATGGTACAGAGTTTAGCACCTGGTACCATAATGATGATGCGCAAAGAATAGTATGGGCTTTATATCAAGAGGTTCCTGAAGAAAAAAAAGAACATTTTCTTAAGCCTTATGTTTTTTTTGATACAGGAGGAGCAATTTCTCTAGACCGTTTGATGACTGCAGCTAAAGCCTGGCTACTTAATTCTGACAAACGTTATTTTCCTTTTATCATTAAACCTGAGTTAGGCGGTGCTCATTATATGGCTGGTATTCTTCGCCGGGAAAAGGACTCCGAGGTTACTTTGTTACTCTTTAATCCAATAGGGTATCCTGATGAAGCTGCAAAGGAACGGGCAAGAAAACGTTTCGAGCTATCCAGCATCAACGAAGTTGGTGGAATGAGGTTGATTACATCTCCGCATCAGATCCAAAGTCTTAAGAAAGATGGTAATGAAAAACTCGTTTCATGTGGTCCAATAAGTATTGAATTCATTAAGTATGCCATTAACAATCCCGACTGGATAGATAGAGTTGATGAGACGTTTGAACTGCCGGCATATCTGTTGCAGTATGCATTGGATTCAGAGACTGACTATCAACGTCGCATTGTAGAAGTAAGAAAAGCACATTACCATGCGTTGGGAAAAATACCGGACTCTATGCTTAAAAAAATAGAAAATGCTGGCGCAAAAGTCACTGATTTTCTTCTTACATTTCCAGAGAATTCTGCATCAACTGTTGAAGAGAAGGGTTCTACGTCAACTGTTGAAGTGAAGAGTTCTACAAAAAGTAATCAAGAGATGAAAGGAGATTTAAAGGTTGATGAACGCTATTTTGAGCAGCTATCTTCAGACGATAACACTGAAGAGGATAAAATAGAACCTTCAGAGAATGAAGCACTTGAAGAAGATGAAGCACTTGAAGAAGATGAAGCACTTGAAGAATATGAGGCACTTGAAGAATATAAAGTATTGGAGGATGAACAAGAAGATGAATTGAAATCGCAATTTTTAGTTGAAAGTTTAACCTCAAGTATTAAAGCGGAGTTAATCAATCACAGTACCTCTTCTCCCCAAAATAGAAGCATTGATGTCAGTTCACCTGTCCCCGTTAACCCAAGTCATGTAAGAGATGCCAAAGGTATTGAAACTGTTGAAAATGAAATCGAACGCCTAAGAGCTTTGCGAGGTTTTTTTAGTATAGGGGCTAGCAGTAAAGCAGATAAAATTAAGCAAGCTTTAAACGCTGCCAAATCCTCAATGATTGAGGATGTTCGTAAGGATAAAAAGGTTCGCGATGCTCTTGCTGAACATCGTTTATTTGGCTTTTTTGGCTTGAAGAAGGCCAATGCCCTGAGACATATTGATGAGGCTTTGGAAGCGGAAAAAGATAATAAACTACAGTAACCTTTGCACGATTTAAGTGGTTCTTGCTGTAAGATTAAAGAGGTGCCACTATTTGCTTATACTAAATAGCATTAGCTACTTAATTCAGGACAAGAATGTCATTTTTGCAGCGACTAAAGAAATTTTATAAAGCTTCCTCAGAAAATAAAACTCAAATTCATGTCTTTCTCGGATTTGTTATTATTCCTGTAGTTGGCATGTTATTGTTGTATCTTTACGTGAACATTTTTTGGCTATAGGTGCTTTACAGGTTAATTTGGATACCGCGGATAAAACCGCGGCATTGGCATTAGTAGAAGGTGTTTAGTCTTCGTCTTCCCAGCTTAATGTTCCACCAGCTTGATATTCAATCACTCTGGTTTCAAAGAAATTCTTTTCTTTTTTCAGATCCATCATTTCACTCATCCAGGGGAAGGGATTTTCTGCACCCGGATATTGTTCAGCTAAGCCAATTTGGCTAAGGCGACGATTAGCAATAAAGTGGAGATATTCTTCAAACATCTCGGCATTCATACCCAAAATACCATGGGGCATTGTATCTCTGGCATATTGATATTCCAATTCAACGCCTTCTTTAATGAGCTGAATCATTTCCTCTTTGAATGCAGGAGTCCATAACTGCGGATTTTCAATTTTAATTTGGTTAATGACATCAATGCCAAAATTCATATGCATGGATTCGTCTCGCAATATGTATTGGAATTGCTCAGAAGTGCCTACCATTTTATTACGTCTACCCATGGATAAAATTTGAGTAAATCCGACATAGAAGAAAATACCTTCAAAAACGACATAAAAAGCAATTAGATCGCGTAGCAGGCGTTGATCAGCCTCTAAAGTTCCGGTATGGAAATTAGGATCACCCAAACTTTGCGTGAAAGGTAAGGCCCAGGATGCCTTTTTTGCTACAGAGGGAATTTCCCGATACATGTTAAAGACTGCAGCCTCATCCAGGCCTAAGCTCTCAATAATATATTGATAGGCATGGGTATGTAAGGCTTCCTCAAAGGCTTGACGCAGTAAGTATTGGCGGCATTCCGGATTGGTAATATGACGGTAAACTGCCAGTACTAGGTTATTAGCGACCAGGGAATCAGCGGTTGAAAAGAAGCCTAAATTACGTAAGATAATCAAGCGTTCATCTGCAGTTAATCCGTTGGGATCTTTCCATAAAGCAACATCTGCACTCATATTAATTTCATTTGGCATCCAATGATTAGCACAGGCGGCCAAATATTTATCCCACGCCCATTTATATTTAAAAGGAACCAGCTGATTTAAATCCGCCCGGCAATTAATGATTTGTTTATCATCAACGTGAATACGGCCAGCTCCCATCTCAAGTAATTCCAGACCAGTAGCACCCATTGGTTTGGGTGCTGTTGCAATCGATTCTAGATTTGACATTCAATTCTCCTCTTATTGGCAGGCTTCGCAATCGGGATCCAGAATAGAACAAACTTTAGGTGCTTCTTCTATTTTTACCGCATTGAGTGCCCCATCAGTAATTGTTGACTTTTCAGCATTACTAGCCCCCATACTACGCAGGTAATAGGTGGTTTTTAAACCACGTATCCATGCCAGTTTGTAGAGCTGGTCAAGCTTTTTCCCTGAGGGTTTTGCCATATAAATATTTAATGATTGCGCTTGATCAATCCATTTCTGCCTTCTGGAGGCGGCTTCAACCAACCAGGTGGGGTCAAGTTCAAACGCGGTGGCATAGCGTGCCTTTAATTCATCCGGGATGCGACTGATGGGTTGTACACTACCATTGAAGTACTTTAAATCATTAACCATTACCTCATCCCAAAGATTCAGTGCCTTTAAATCAGCAACCAGGTAGGGATTAATCACTGTGAATTCACCGGACAAGTTTGATTTCACATAGAGGTTTTGATAAGTCGGCTCAATGGATTGTGAAACACCACAGATGTTGGAAATAGTTGCTGTAGGGGCAATTGCCATTACATTGGAATTACGCATACCCTGAGTACGCACTTTAACACGCAAACTTTCCCAGTCAAGTCGTTGTGAACGGTCTTGTTCAAGGTATTTATTGCGAGTCTGTTGCAACAAGTTAATGGAATCAATGGGGAGAATACCTTTGCTCCATAATGATCCTTCATAACTGGAATAATTGCCACGCTCTTTTGCCAACTCACAAGACGCTTCAATGGCAAAATAACTGATTAACTCCATTGAGGTGTCTGCAAAATCAATGGCTTCCTGAGACGCATAATTAATTTTTAACTCATACAATGCATCCTGAAAGCCCATTAAACCTAATCCAATTGGACGATGTTGCAAATTGGAATGGCGTGCTTGAGGCACAGAGTAATAATTAATATCAATCACATTATCCAGCATACGCACGGCAGTAGTAATGGTGCGTCTGAGTTTTTCTCTATCCAGTTCACCATTAATGATATGGGCTGGAAGATTAATACTGCCTAAGTTACAAACAGCAATTTCTTCTTGAGAGGTGTTCAGAGTAATCTCTGTACATAAATTGGAACTATGAATAACGCCAGCATGTTGTTGTGGTGAACGCAAGTTACAGGGATCTTTAAAGGTTAACCAGGGATGCCCTGTTTCAAATAACATGGAAAGCATTTTGCGCCATAATTTAACCGCTGAAAGGATTTTCACATTTCTGATTTCACCACGACGAGCTTTTTCCTCACATCGGACATACAATGTTTCAAATGCCCTGCCATATTCATCATGTAACTCAGGTACTTCATCTGGAGAAAATAAAGTCCATTCTCCCTCTTCATGCACGCGTTTCATAAATAAATCAGGAATCCAAAGCGCTGTATTCATGTCATGCGTACGACGTCTGTCATCACCTGTATTTTTGCGTAATTCAAGAAACTCTTCGACGTCGCGATGCCAGCATTCCAAATAAGCACAGACAGCCCCCTTACGCTTTCCTCCCTGATTGACTGCAACGGCTGTTGCATCAGCAACATTCAAAAAAGGAACAACACCTTGTGATTTGCCATTGGTCCCCTTAATATGTGCTCCCATGGCTCTAACAGGTGTCCAATCGTTACCAAGACCTCCTGCAAATTTTGAAAGCAAGGCATTATCTTTAATCGCACTGTAAATACCATCTAAATCATCCGGTACGGTTGTTAAATAACAACTTGATAATTGCGGTCTTACGGTACCTGAATTAAAAAGGGTAGGGGTAGATGACATATAATCAAAGGAAGATAACAGTAAATAAAACTCGATGGCTTTTTCAGTCTTGTATTCTTCACGAATGGCCAGTCCCATTGCAACGCGCATGAAAAATGCCTGGGGCAATTCGTAGCGAACGCCATTCTCATGAAGGAAATAGCGGTCATAAAGTGTTTGCAAGCTTAAATAAGTAAATTGCATGTCACGTTGAGGTAGTAACGCTTTGCCCAGTGCGTCTAAATCAAATTCACTCAGCCGATGATCCAGAAGGCCCTGATTAATTCCCTGGGCAATATAGGCTTTGAAATAAATTGGATAAAGTGCTGTCATTTCATCAAACGTAGCTTCAGCTTGCATTTCCAATTTATTAAGCGCTTCTGTTCTTAAACTATCCAATAATAAGCGAGCACTAACATAGGTATAATTAGGCTCTCTCTCTACCAGGGTACGAGCAGCCATAATCAATGCTTTATGCACATCTTCCAGTTTGGCTTGATTATAAAGATTTCGCAAAGCATCTTTAATAACAGGTTCAGCTTTGACATTTTCCAGTTCTCGACAGGCTTCTTCGACAATGGTCGTCACGCGCGCCAGATCTAAAGGCTTGAGTTCGCCATTTGGCATGGTAATTAATGGGACTTTAGCATCACGTGCCTGCTCTTTTAAGGCAACTTCACGAGCTCTACGATGTTCTTCGCGATAAAGGACATAGGCACGAGCAACTTCATAGTGGCTGCTTCTCATTAATGCAAGCTCAACCTGATCCTGAATGTCTTCAATGTGAACTGCTCCACCACTCGGTAAACGGCGTTTAAAGGCTTGAGTAACCTGTTGTGTTATCTCATTAACCTGCTGATGAATGCGATTAGAGGCAGCAGCGTTACTACCCTCAACAGCAATAAATGCCTTGGTGATGGCAACTTTAATTTTATTATCGTCATATTGAACGACTTTACCGTTGCGTTTAATGGTTTTTAATAAACCTGGAGCATTGGCAGTCAATTCCAATTGACTTATTTGCGGCACATCTTTTACCGGCTCAAGAATTTCAGACATGTTTTCTCCACGGAAGGTGTTGTGTAGTAGACCTTGTCAGTTTCTAATCCTTGAAACTAACGGAGTCCCTTATTAAAAATATAGAATAATTTATCCTAAAGCACAACCCTAAAAACACAATATCTGGTTGTTTTATAAAGCGCAGTAAACTATATATTGTGTTTTTCAAAAAAGGTCAAGAGAATAAAGTGGGTATAAGCTGTGGATAAAATGTTAATGTTTAAATTTCAGCCAAAGAGCTGTTTTCTCTTCAATCAAAATGAATATAGTAAGCTAAAATTATATAACTATTAACACTCATGAGCGACCAAATATTAACTCATGTAAGAAGGGGTTAATGTATCATTTTTGTCGAACTGTTTTACTTGTTGTTTTATGGTTTTCCTTATTAGCTGCTTTTTATTCCTTTTTTTCCTATCTCTGTTATGCAGGGCTTTGCGGTGGAGCAGTCGCAGAAGAGATAAGTCGTAATCCGCTGTACGTTAAAATTTTGGGTTATTACACTTGGTTATATCCTCTAATTGTTTTTGGAGCTTTGTATTTATCAAGACGCAGGCGACAGGCGGAAGATGCTGTTGGTTCATTAACTATCCTGCTTGTTCCTTTAATAAGTCTTCTCCCACTAATTTATATATATTTCCAGGTGGAAAAAATAAGTAACAACTATGCAAAGCAGCAGGATGCTTACTATACTGCCCACCCGACTGATTTTGTTTGTGCTCCAGGAAAATTTATTCGACGGGATAATTCACATTTTTATTATTTTTCAGGTATCGCAGGTTCCTGGTCAGTGACTTATTTTGATAACTATGAAGAAATGGTGACTTTCCTGGAGAATAATGAGCTCAATATTCTACACTGCAAAAATCAGAAAGGAATTTCACTTTATTCTCTAGGCAAATCATATTTTATCTAAATTATAACCAACAAGGCGTCATCCTTTGCAAATCAAAGGATGCAATTCAGATTAAAGCTCTACTTGCCTGATGCTCTAAGCAGACATAAAGGTAAGAAAATAACCGATGGAAATTATTACCTGCTCTTTGGCAAAAAAATTGCTTTTAAAAGCAAATAAAACGAATAAAAATGGCTATGGTCTCCTCTCCTTCGTTACATCGCATTGTGATTCCAGGGTTACTGGGAAATGTACTTGAATGGTATGATTTTGCTCTATATGGCTATTTTGCATCTACATTGACCCCTTTGTTTTTTCCTGCTCAAAATAAAACGCTTGCATTAATTCTAACATTTACTGTTTTTGCGATAGGTTTCCTAATGCGACCATTGGGAGCTATTGTATTTGGTTATATAGGGGATCGTTTGGGGCGAAAGCATGCGTTGTCTTACGCCATCCTATTGATGGCTATCCCAACCACTCTGATTGGATTATTACCTGATTATTCACAAATTGGTATTATTGCTCCAAGTTTGCTTATTGTTTGTCGATTGTTGCAAGGATTAGCTGTAGGTGGAGAGTTTACGGGTTCAATGGTTTATTTGCTGGAACATACACCCACCGCAAAGCAAGGTTTTTATGGTTCATTAGCGATGGCGTCCGCTTTTGGCGGGTTATTATTAGGTTCGGCAGCAGCCACAATTGTAGAATTATTTGCGGTAGCCTGGGCTTGGCGTATTCCTTTTTTGCTGAGCATTACTTTAGGGGCCCTGGGTTTATATCTTCGTTTGCATATGCCTGAGTCCCCTGTTTTTGAAACGCTTAAAAAAAAGCACCCCTTAACAGTAAATCCATTAAAGGAGGTAGTGAGCAAGCATTTTTCATTAATGTTAAAAGCGATGGCCTTGGTTATTTTACCCTCAACGGGCTTTTATCTGTCATTCTTATATTTAACAACCTATCTTAATCATTTTCTTGCTGTTGCTTTACCTCATGCCATGCTTATTAACACGCTTACCTTATTTTTACTTATGCTGGCTTGCCCGGCAGTGGGAGTGTTAGCTGATAAAATTGGTAAGTGGCGAATTTTAATAACAGGTGCAGCATTTTTTATTTTCTTGTCAATTCCCTTATACCTTCTTTTGCAAGAAAAAAGCCTTATGGCTATTTTTATTTGTCAAATAGCATTTGCCTGCATGGTGGCTTTGAGCTATTCACCTATTCCAGCTGTATTACTGGAATTATTCCCCGTTGCTTTTCGTTATACCGGTTTATCACTCTCTTATAATTTGGCCAATGCATTATTTGGTGGTACAAGTGCTGCTGTTGCAACATCATTAATTCATGTCACAGGAATTTTGTTCATGCCTGCCGTCTATCTTATTTTTATTGCTACAGTTACTTTTGTAACATTATTAAAATTTAAACAGTTATCCGCGGTGAGCGTTCACTAGTTATCCGTCATATAATTCGAATGGCGGGGTTTGACTATAATAGCGTCACTTACATTCGAAAAGCCATGCACTTCTAATTGAAAGGAGGGAAGTTGAGCCTTTAATTGACTTGAACTCCCTCCATCCAAATTCAGTGCATTCTGGCAATTTAATGGCGGAGCTTTCATCAACTGAGCTAATTCAGTTGTTGAGAGAGGGAGATTGTCAGTCACCAGAATAATAATGCGACCATCATGGGTAATTCCTAATGCTGAGCGTTCTGCTCTACCAGGTTTTAGTGGTGGAATGCGACTGTTAATTAGTAATCTTGGCCCACTCTGAATTGCAAAATCAACTGAATTATTAGAACGAAATTGATAAACATTCGTTAAATAGGCCTTTTGATTTTTAATAAAAAAGATGCCCCACCAACTGATGTTCTTAAGAGGGGATGTTTGACGCTTATTGTCAATTCTCAATCCCAATGGCTTATAATCATTATCAAAAAAGCCGCCATTAATAGTAATTAGAGCGTTGGTGTGTTGTGCGTACTCATTCACTGAGGCATGTTCTCGTGATAAATCAGCAGCAGTAACTACTGAGAGGCGGTTTTCTTTTAAATTGATACGAAAGGCATGAATATGTGACCAGGGTGTTAAAAGATTACCATCAAGATCTTGATATTCAATACCTGGCGCCAATTTGCGCCATCCTTCAGCATTTAAATCCTGACTGGCAAAAACAAATAAGATGAACAGGGAAATGAATTGAAAGGTTCGAGTTAGCCATTTTGCTGAAGTAATGGTTTGCCTGGACATATTAATCTTGTATCCTTGTTAACAACTTTTTATAGCGGCGGAACCACCATGCGAACATTACCGGAAAATAGCAATAGAGTATCAGGTAAGTCAACCAGCAATTTGTCAGAATTAATGCACGAAGTGCTTGACAGAGCCAAAGCTCATGGCGCTACTGACGCCATGGTATCGGTGAATCACGACAGTGGATTCTCAGTTGATGTACGCATGGGTGAAGTAGAAACAGTTGCCTTTAATGAGGATAAGGGAATAAGTCTTATTGTGTATATAGGAAAGCGCAAAGGGGCTGCCAGTAGTACCGATACGTCTGCTCAAGCATTAGACTCTTTAGTCACGGCTGCGTGTGAAATTGCAAAAGTAAGTGCGGAAGATCCTTGCTTTGGATTAGCTGATCGTGAATTGATGACCACTGAATTTCCTGATTTGGACTTATATCATCCCTGGACAATTACCCCTTCTGAAGCAATTGAAATGGCCTTGGCATGTGAAAATAAGGCGCTTTCTCTGGATAAACGCATTCGCAACTCTGATGGTGTTAATTTATCGACGCATGCCTTTTGTCATGGATTTGCAAATACTCAGGGAGGGGAAGGCATTATTCGCAGTACTCGTCATGGTGTTAGCTGTTCTTTGATTGCTAAAGAAGCAGAAGCGATGCAACGGGATTATGAGTACACTACAGCAAGATATGCTGAGGGTTTGCAATCTTTAGAGCAAATTGCAAAAACAGCGGTTGAACGAGCAACAAGCCGCTTGGGAGCAAAACAGTTAAAGACACAAAAAATGCCTGTATTATTTTCTTCTCGCATTTCCAGTGGCCTTTTTTCCAGTTTTATCAATGCCATTAGTGGCGGAAATCTTTATCGAAAAAATTCCTTCTTGTTAGATTCAATTGGCAAGCAAATTTTTCCTACGGGTTTTACGATTTATGAGCAGCCTCATCTTTTAAGAGGCCTGGGTAGTTCTCCATTTGATGGGGAAGGTGTACCCACAAGAAATAATGTTTTTATTGAAAATGGCATACTGCAGCAATATGTCCTGGGGAGTTATTCGGCACGTCGATTAGGTTTACAAACCACGGCAAACAGTGGCGGCGTTCATAATCTAACAGTGGATGCCACAGCTGGCGACTTGCAGGATTTATTAAAGAGAATGGATAGAGGTCTTTTAGTGACGGAGCTTATGGGACAGGGGGTTAATGGTCTAACTGGTGATTATTCAAGAGGCGCTTCAGGATTTTTGGTGGAAAATGGAATCATTCAGTGTCCCGTTGAGGAAATAACGATTGCAGGTAATCTTAAAGAGATGTTTAAAGCCATTGTAGCAGTTGGTACAGACATTAATCCTAATTACGCCACTCGCTGCGGTTCAGTGCTAATTGAAGAAATGATGGTGGCTGGAGAGTAGCGTTTGCTGTGCTGGCACTACAAGCTCCGTATGCATCATCAACTGCCACAAGTTCGCAATAGAAGGGCAGGTTACCCGCTTACAAATCTTGCGAAGTTTTCCAGTGTAGAGTCCAACTAATTTTAGAGATAGGTAACTATGTTAGGCCTTGACCTAACATAAGGTTCTATAAGAATTAATTTTTATCGCGGAAGATAATTCGGCCTTTAGTGAGATCATAAGGGGTTAATTCTACCTTGACTTTATCACCGGTTAATATGCGAATGTAATTCTTGCGCATACGTCCTGAGATATGCGCGGTTACAATATGGCCATTTTCAAGCTCTACACGAAACATCGTGTTGGGTAGAGTATCAACGACGGTACCAAGCATCTCAATATGATCTTCTTTTGCCATGGGTCTCCCACTGAATGTGTTACAATTAAAGGCGCAAATAGTGCACTAAATTAAGAAAAATGGCAATGAGTTTACCAATTTTCACGAGATAACCGCAATAATATTCATTTGGGGGCGATTAAAGTATGTTTTCCTGCTAATCGCGCGCCATCCATTCGTCAATACTATTCGTCCATTGGCCTTTGCAAGTAGGATGTTCCAGTGTTTTTTGCAGCAAACCAAGAAAGTGGCGACGACTGATAGTTATTGCTCCTAAACTTTGCAAATGAGCTGTCGGTAATTGACAATCGATAAAATCGAATTGCCAATTTTGCAAGGTCTGACAGAGATAATACATGGCTAATTTTGAGCTGTCACGCGTTCGATGAAACATTGATTCACCAAAAAAAGCACGACCCAGGCTAAGGCCGTATAAACCACCCACTAGCGTATTTTCATTCCATATTTCAAAAGAATGCGCATAGCCCATCGTATGCAGGGTGATATAGGCTTGTTGCATTTCATTTGTAATCCAGGTTCTATTAATTCTATCTTTACTGGATGCACAGGCATTGATTACTTCGGAGAAAGCTGTATCAACAGTAAAGCGATGCGATTTTTTTAAGGATTGTTTTAAACTCCGAGACAGCTTAAAGGATGCTGGTCTTAAAATTAAGCGTGGATCAGGAGACCACCAAAGTGGAAGTTGCCCTGACTCAAACCAGGGAAAAATACCTTGGCGATAGGCTTCTAATAAACGTTGGGGAGATAAATCACCACCAACTGCAAGTAGCCCTTGTTTATCACTGTTTTCAGGATTGGGAAATTCAAAACTATTGTTGGTCAACAGGATTACAGGAGCAATCGTTATTTCTCCAGCATATCCAAATATTTTTCTGCATCCAAAGCAGCCATGCAGCCAAATCCTGCAGAGGTGATTGCTTGGCGATACACATGATCGGCTACGTCACCGCATGCAAAGACTCCAGGTACCGTGGTTGATGTTGCCATACCATCCAGGCCTGAGCGAATAATAATATAGCCATCTTTCATAACCAATTGCTCTTTGAAAATGGCTGTGTTCGGATCATGACCTATGGCAATAAATACTCCATCAAATTTTAATTCTTGTTGAATATCATTAGTAACATTCTTAACCCGAACGCCAGTAACCTTCATGTCATCACCCAATACTTCTTCTAAAGTATGATGCCAAAGCAGTTTGATATTTCCTGTGCGTGCTTTTTCAAATAGTTTATCTTGCAGAATTTTTTCAGCTCGAAGCGTATCACGACGATGAATAAGGGTGACTGATGCAGCTATGTTTGACAGGTAAAGGGCCTCTTCTACCGCTGTGTTACCTCCACCTATAACGCAGACTTCTTTATTGCGATAAAAAAATCCGTCACAAGTGGCACAGGCTGAGACACCGCGGCCTTGATAGGCTTTTTCAGACTCAAGCCCCAAATAACGTGCAGAAGCACCTGTGGCAATGATTAAAGCATCACAAGTATAAATTTTATTGTCACCTTCCAACCTAAAAGGACGTTGTTGTAAATCAGCTTTTACGATATGGTCGAACACAATTTTTGTTTCAAAGCGCTCTGCATGTTTTTGCATACGTTCCATCAATGCAGGGCCTTGCAAGCCTTCAATATCACCTGGCCAGTTATCCACATCTGTCGTTGTCGTTAATTGTCCTCCAGGTTGCATGCCAGTAATTAGGACGGGATTTAAATTTGCACGAGCAGCGTATACTGCGGCGGTATAACCAGCAGGGCCTGAACCAAGAATTATGAGGCGATGGTGATTGCTTTCACTTATCATATCTGCCTTTCCAAATATTATGTTAAGATGGCAAATAGTATGACAAAATAACAAACAAAGAAATACCTATGACAAAACAACAATCGAATAATCACACCGGTAGCCGTAAGCAGGCCTTGCCGCATTTTTTAACCAGAAGATTAAGCGAAGGTGGTTTTATTCTGGTAGCAACCTTTGCTTTATTTGTTTTACTTTCTTTAAGTACTTATGATTTAAGTGATCCAAACTGGTCACAGGTAAGTAAGAGTAATACTGAGATCAGTAATGCCGGTGGACAGGTGGGGGCTTATATAGCGGATGCGCTTTATCTTGTTTTTGGTTATTTCTCTTTCTGCATTCCGCTGGTATTCGCTTATATTGCCTGGATAGTTTTAAAAGATTACCGAGCTTTCCACACAATTAACAGACCCGCTATGCTACTGCGCAGTAGTGGTTTTATTTTTATGATGCTGGGGGGGGGGCTCTTGCAAGTTTGAATCCAGAATTAGCACTCGATGCCAAACACAGTGCAGGAGGGGTGCTGGGTGCCTTTATTGCTGATGGATTTGATTATGCACTGGGTACACAAGGCGCAGCGTTACTTTTATTGGCTATTTTTCTAACAGGAGTGACTTTATTGACAGGTCTTTCCTGGATTTATGCAATCGAGTTAGTTGGTGAGTATACTACCATCGCGGTTAACCGCTTTATTGCCAGTGCATTGGCTGCCACACGTGTTATAAGAGCTCGACTTAAGCAGATCAATGCTAAACAGGAGAAAGAGACGCCTGTTACAAAGCCAGAACGTAAACTGCTGACCAGGAAAAAAGAAAAAATCGATGCTACACCGGTTGTCATGCCTTCCCTGGAACCTTTATCTGTCGCAAACGCTCCTTCTGTCTTGCCCGCTTTATCACTGACGCCAACTCCACCTCTTGTAAAAATTAAAGAGCCTGCACGTCCTGTCAACAAGCCGGCTCAATTTAGCCAGTTCAGTGGTAGTCTCCCCTCATTAAGTTTGCTCGATAAAGGGCAGCAGGGAAAAAACATGGGAGGATATACGCATCAGGAGTTGGAGAATTTATCGCGTGAAGTAGAACAACATCTCCTGGATTTTGGTATTCAGGCTGATGTGGTGGCTGTACATCCCGGACCAGTAATCACCCGTTTTGAGCTGCAACTTGCAGCCGGTATTAAAGTTAGTAAATTATCTGCGCTGGCGAAAGATTTGGCGCGCTCCCTTTCTGTGATTAGTGTGCGCGTGGTTGAAGTAATTCCAGGCAAAACAGTAGTAGGGCTTGAGTTACCGAACCAACATCGAGATGTAGTGCGCCTGTCTGAAGTACTATCGGCTGATGTCTATCAACAAGCACATTCACCCTTAACATTGGCCTTAGGTGTTGATATTGCTGGACATCCAATGGTCGTTGATCTAGCAAAAATGCCACATTTATTAGTGGCTGGAACGACAGGTTCGGGTAAATCAGTGGGCATTAATGCCATGATTTTAAGCCTATTGTTTAAATCAACACCAGAGCAGGTGCGTTTAATCATGGTGGATCCCAAAATGCTTGAGTTATCTGTTTATGATGGGATTCCGCATTTGTTGACTCCTGTCGTTACAGATATGAAAGAAGCAGCAAGTGCCTTGCGTTGGTGTGTGGGTGAAATGGAGCGTCGCTATCGCTTGATGGCGGCTTTGGGTGTGCGTAATTTGGCGGGATTTAATACTAAATTAGCCGAAGCCGAGGCAAAAGGAGAGCCACTTACTGATCCTCTATGGAAACCAGGAAATTCCATGGAAGAAACTGCTCCAATTTTACAGGCGTTGCCCTACATTGTCGTCATCATTGATGAATTGGCGGATATGATGATGGTGGTAGGCAAGAAAGTCGAACAATTGATTGCTCGTATTGCTCAAAAAGCACGGGCTGCCGGCATTCATTTAATATTAGCAACCCAAAGACCTTCTGTGGATGTGTTAACCGGGTTAATTAAATCAAATATTCCAACACGAATGTCGTTTCAGGTCTCTTCGAAAATAGATTCCCGTACCATTCTTGATCAACAAGGTGCAGAGCAATTATTGGGACATGGGGATATGTTGTATTTGGCACCAGGTAGTGGCGCGCCATTGCGCGTTCATGGTGCTTTTGTAGATGATAAGGAGGTTCACCGTATCGCTGATGATTGGAGAGCTCGTGGTGAACCTGAATACATCGACGAAATTACCCAGATTAATGAGACTTCTGAAGGTGGTTTTGCAGAAGAAGGTCAAGATACCGAAGAGGCTGATCCACTTTATGATCAAGCGGTTGAATTTGTTATTCAAACGCGAAAAGCCAGTATTTCATCTGTACAACGTCGTTTTAAAATTGGCTATAACCGCGCTGCAAGATTAGTAGAAGAAATGGAGCGCACCGGCATTGTAGGGCCATTGGATGGAGGCTTCAGAGATGTCCTGGTCTCTACTATAACTGAGGATTAATCATGAAAAAAATAGTTTCTCTGGGATTATTGCTACTCCTGAATATCAATGCATTTAGTGATTCAGCAGAAAATTTGCAAAACAAGTTAAATACCATTCGTAGTTTGACTGCCACCTTTAGTCAGGTAGTAAAATCTAAAGAAAGAGAACTTTCCTCGTCTTCAGGGAAAATGGCACTTGAGCGACCGGGGCGATTTCGTTGGGAAACCAAAGATCCCATGGAGCAATTAGTAATAGCTGATGGCGAGCAGTTATGGGTTTATGATGTTGATTTAGAACAAGTCACAGTAAAAAAACAGGAAAAGGGGGTCGGCGGTACAGCTGCTTTATTCTTAAGCGGATATGATGATACCGTTGCGCGTGATTTTGATGTGACTGAGTCGACTAAAGGAAAGAAACAGTTATTCGATTTACACTCAAAATCAAACAAGGCCAACTTTCAACGTGTTAAACTGATTTTTGTTGGTGACGTTTTAAGCGGCATTGAAATGTATGACCAATTAGGACAACACACTATCGTTCATTTGAAAAATGTAAAGACTAATCCTAAACTTGGCGCAAACCTGTTTAAATTTAAACCACCAAAAGGAACTGATGTGGTACAACAATGAGTTATAAAAATTATGCAACCCAAAGCTCCGCTTGCTGAATTATTAAGACCCACACACTGGGATGAAGTTATCGGTCAAGAGCATTTATTAGGTCCAGGCAAACCTCTGAGAGTAGCCTTCGATTCGGGAGTTCCCCATTCAATGATTCTATGGGGGCCTCCTGGTGTGGGTAAAACTACTTTGGCAAGATTAAGTGCCAAGGCATTTGACTGTGAGTGGATTGCCTTGTCTGCTGTTTTCTCTGGTGTTAAGGATATCCGTGCGGCTATTGATGAAGCGAAGCATTATCTCGAACAAAATCGCCGCACTATCCTGTTTATTGATGAAATTCATCGTTTTAATAAATCACAACAAGATGCACTATTGCCATTCACTGAATCAGGCTTAATAACTATTATTGGTGCTACGACTGAAAATCCATCCTTTGAAGTGATTTCAGCCCTTTTATCCCGCTCACAAGTTTATGTATTAAAACCGCTATCTGTTGCCAATTTACGTGAATTACTGGAGCGTGCCAAACATAGAGTATTCTCGCAACTTCATTTCACTGAAGAAGCAATTGCCAGTTTAATTGATTACGCGGACGGAGATGCACGTAGACTCTTAAATTTGCTTGAACAAGTAAATACCGCAGCTCAAAATCAGGATACTACGAAAATTACTGTGGAGCTTATTCAAAATGCCTTAAGTCCAGCTAATCGGCGTTTTGATAAGGGAGGAGAGAATTTTTATGATCAAATTTCCGCACTGCATAAATCAGTTCGCGGATCTCATCCTGATGCAGCGCTTTATTGGTTGTGTCGTATGTTCGATGGTGGGGTAGATCCCTTGTATTTGGCCCGGCGTATTATCCGCATGGCTTGGGAGGATATTGGATTGGCCGACCTGCGAGCAATGCAGGTGGTTAATGACGCTGCTGCAACTTATGAGCGTCTGGGGTCTCCTGAAGGAGAGCTGGCCTTAGCCCAGGCTGTTATTTACCTGGCCATTGCCCCTAAAAGTAATGCCGGCTACAACGCGTTTAACGACGCCATGGCTTTTGTAAAAAAGGATAGGTCGCGAGAAGTTCCTCTTCATCTTCGCAATGCGCCAACCCGGCTAATGAAACAGCTTGGTTATGGTCATGAGTATCGTTATGCGCATAATGAACCACATGCTTATGCAGCCGGTGAAACTTATCTTCCGGAAGGTATGAACGAACCCGGATGGTACAAACCTGTTTCTAGAGGCTTGGAAGTAAAAATTGCGGAAAAATTAGCTTTTTTAAAAACATTGGATAAAGAGGCAACCAAAAAATAGTGAGAGTTTTAATATAAAGAGATGCATGTTTTTGATGTTTGAACGTATCGCGGAAAAGCGCGCAGCATTGATGCGAAATTTAGAAATAATTAGATGTTTCAAAGGGGAATTGAGATGCAATCAGCCATTACTGCAATAGGGACTGCCAATCCTCCTTATAAACGTTCCCAACAAGAGATTGCGACACTGATTTGCGAAGGATTTAATTTAACAATTGCTCAAAAAAGGCTGGTAAAAACAATTTACAAAGCATCAGGGATTAAACAACGACACAGTGTGCTTAGTGATTACTGCAAATCTTGTGGAGAATTTGATTTTTTTCCCAATACTGCGGATGCAGCATTACCAACAACTGCAAAGCGGATGCAGATTTTCAAAGAGCATGCCTTGGGATTGGCTCTACAAGCCATCGATAATTGCCTGTTAACCCTGCCAAATTTTAACAGGCAAGAAATAACCCATCTGATTACCGTGAGTTGCACAGGGATGTATGCACCTGGTCTGGATATAGAGCTTGTTCAGCATTTAAGACTACAACCTACCCTCAAACGAACAGCAATCAATTTTATGGGATGTTATGGTGCTTTTAACGGGATGAGAGTTGCTGACACAATTTGCCGCGCTGATTCTTGTGCGAATGTATTGGTCGTTTGTGTAGAATTATGTACTATTCATTTTCAACGGGAACAGTCTGTTGAAAATATCATTTCAAATGCGATTTTTGCTGATGGGGCTGCTGCTGTACTCATTCAAGGAAAACACCGTCAACCAATCCATTTGAGTCTTGCATCATTTCATTGTGATTTGGTTCCCCAAACAAACCAACAAATGGCATGGCAGATTGCAGATTACGGGTTTGACATTGTATTAAGTGCTTATGTATCTGAGACCATTAAATCGGGCATTAGTAAATTTACTTCGCATCTTTTGCAGACGGTCAATTGGACATTCGATGATATTGACTATTATGCCATTCATCCTGGAGGTCTTAAGATTTTACAAGCCTGTGAAGAGGCACTGAATATCTCTCAAGAAAAAAATAGATATTCTTATGAGGTATTAAATCAGTTCGGCAATATGTCTTCAGCAACTGTTCTTTTTGTCCTAAAAAGTATTTGGAGTAACTTGAAAAAACAAGACCATGGCAGGAATATATTTAGCTGTGCGTTTGGGCCAGGTCTAACTTTAGAAT
Source organism: Legionella clemsonensis (assembly GCF_002240035.1). Lineage (NCBI taxonomy): Bacteria > Pseudomonadati > Pseudomonadota > Gammaproteobacteria > Legionellales > Legionellaceae > Legionella > Legionella clemsonensis. The sequence continues at coordinate 965,780 of NZ_CP016397.1, forward strand.
CAATGTTGTTAACAATAAATTACTCCTAAATTGCTTAAAGAAAAGAACGGCCTTCTGCACAGAATAATTAGCATCGCGTCATTGCTTCGCTTAGCTCGCAACACATAAAAAATTTGTCCTGTGTAAAGACAGCTGCCTTTATTAAAGGCAGCTAAAGCAATAAGGTTACACAGGAACGGAAGTGTGGGATGATTCTTCTGTAGATTCTCTCGAAAAAATCTGCCCAACGGCTCTAAAGCTATTTTTAATCGCAAAAGCAATTCCTTGTAAAATATCGAAAAAGTTGCCTTGCTTGTAACCATAGATTTTGAAATAAAGCTTATTTTCTTCTTGATTAAGTTCATGATCAAAAAGTCTTATATGGTCTTTCACTTGGCTGGCATGAACTACATAATGCTCTTCAATTTTATCATCAATGAAATCCCGTAAGTGTTGCGCGCTGGTTACTGGAGCCAGGGCGGTGATCATTGCATTGAGAACTTCATCATTTTTAAAGGCTTCTATACGGTGATTGTCAACATTTCCCAAGGTCCAGGTGCAGCACATTGCTAAATTTTCAAGTGCACTGGTGTATTCGGCATAAGCCGCTTTACGTTGCCCTAGCTGATAAGCTCCATAAGCAAAGCATCCGGCAGCAAAAAAACCAACCGGAAGAATAAACGAGAGTCCCCAGGCAAAAGTACCTAAAGAAATACTGGCTGCAATTTTGGTATCCAGGGATTGTAAAGCCCGTAACTTTCCTGCAAGCAGACTGGTAGCTTCTTTTATTAATGTGGTATGCCCTAAATCTTTGGGATTAAAGGTAACATGTTTGGCGATATGACTTGATAAGATAGAGTGGTGCTCAAAGAGCTTTTTAGAGGGGTTGGTATAAAAAGATGTAAAACTCATAGATTAACTCCTGTTAAAAAGAGGAGATACTTTAGTGCCTATTTTGTTCATAGACAACATTTTTTGTGATTATTGAAGATATTATTATAAAACAATGTATATCATAGGCTTTATAGTTAGTTAGAAAGCAATTTTATAAACTGGACTTAGCTGCTCTAACTATCCTTCGTCTTTTGATAAACAGTACACCATTTACGGTAGAGAACAGTGAACATGGGCGGCAAAAGGGAAATAATAATGATACCGTAAATAACAAACGTAAAATTATTTTTTACTAAGGGAAGTCCGCCAACAAAATATCCAAGTCCTGTCAGACTACCTATCCAAAGTGCTGCACTGGCCAGATTATAGAGAAAGAATTGGTAATGATTCATATAAGCTATTCCTGCAACAAAGGGAGCGAAAGTACGAATGATGGGAATAAATCGAGCCATAATAATTGTTTTTCCACCATGCTTTTCATAGAAGCTATGGGTTTTCTGTAAGTGTTTCTTATTGAGAAAACGCGCACTATCGCTGGAAAATGCTTGCGGTCCTACTTTTCTGCCAATGAAGTAATTAAGTTGGTTACCTGTGATAGACGCTAAAACCAATAGAACAAACAATAGAAAAATATTTAAGGATGAGTTGGATTGAGCGGCTATGCTACCACTTGCAAAAAGTAAGGAATCTCCTGGAAGAAAAGGTAATATAACCAAGCCTGTTTCGCAAAAAATAATGGTAAATAACACCAGATAAGTCCAGATTCCATAAGTAGAAACAAAAGAAAAGAGATAAGAGTCAATATGTAAAATATAATTCAACAAGGGGTGTAATTGTTCCATTTTTTATTTCTTTATACTGTAATCAGGCGAAGTACATTTTGAGTAATTATGACGACAGGGCCTGAAAATTGCAAAATAATTAATCCATTCACCTAGAGCAAATCATACTTTAAAGCTGATGAATTGTGACGTAGACATTCAATGACCTGAATTTAGTTGAGAGTTTTTCTGATAATCAAGAATTATAGTTATGAATTGAATTCTTTTTTGCCGCGGCTGCCTTATCCACGATTTCCTGACCTAATGAAACTTGAGACTACATGTTTTCAAATGCTTTGACAATTATTAGTGACAAGATGTAACCCCAAGTTACCTGTAAATGAAAAATCTAGACAAGACTAAAATAAAGACCTAAAATAAGACCGTAATAAATTTATTAAGGTCTTATCATGCAAACTTTATTTGCCACACAAGTAGCGAGTATTAGTGAATTAAAAAAGAACCCCACTAAGCTCATTAATGATGCTCATGGGAAACCTGTTGCTATTCTTAACCACAATACAGCGGCAGCATATCTAATTCCTGTTGAAACATTTGAAAAACTAATGGATTTGGTTGATGAGAATGAACTATATAAAATAGTAGAGCAGCGTTTGTCTGCACGGTTTACCTCAATAAAGGTAAATATTGATGATTTATGAGCTTCATTTTCATCCTTTAGCTCTAAAAGAATGGAAAAAGCTGGGGAAAAACCTTCAAGAAGAGTTCAAGAAAGTGTTAAAAGGCCCTTTAGAAAATCCACATGTGGCTTCGGCTGGCTTAAGAGGAGCTTTGAAAAATTGCTATAAAATAAAATTACGTCAATCTGGTTATCGTTTGGTGTATCAGGTTAATGATAATAAATTGATCGTAACCGTCATAGCGGTGGGGAAAAGAAACAAAAATGTTGTCTATGATGATGCGGATAACCGACAAGAAGACAATAAATTAGATAAATCATCTTGGCAGAATCTCGCGCCAAGTGCGACAGATGAATAAAATATCATCAGTTGCATGAGGAGCGGTAAATTGGGAGTAAGGTATAAACATCTGAGCGAATTGGATCGTGTATTTCTTCAGATAATGCTAGAGAAAGGCTATTCAAAAGTTAAGATAGCGCAGATATTGAAGATTCACCGGTCAACGATTATTTACTATTAAGAACTTAAAGAAAGCAATACGGTCTATTACTTTTGATCAAGGCATGGAATTTCAAAAATTTGAATGGATTAAAGATTGTTTGGAGACTGACATTTATTTTTGTCATCCAGCCTCTCCTTATGAAAAGGGCGCAATTGAAAATGGTAATGGGATTATTCGTGTTGAATTACCACGACATGTTAATATTGATGTATTAAAGGAAAAAGAGGTGAGGCGCATTGCTGAAGAGATAAACAATAGGCCATTAAAATGTTTAGACTATCAAACTCCCGCAGAGCGATTTGCAGAATATTTACAAGACATCAATTGATGGACAAGGTAAGTCGAATAATAGGATAGCCCCATGAAAATTAATCTAACTAAAAAAGAATATCGAGCATTGCTTGATATGTTATACCTAGCTGACTGGGTTCTTCATGCCTATACCATAAAGGAAAATGAACAGGATGAGTACGAAGCTTTAAAGAAAAAGCTATTGTCTTATTTCAAGGAAATGGATGCAGAAGACAAAATAGAGTTTTCCCCAGAGCTCAATGATTACTTTGAAAAAGCAGATTTTGAAGATTACCTTAATGAGAAAATTATTCAACCCTATGAAAACGAACTTTTCTGGGATGAGCTAATTCATAGACTGAGTGAACGAGACATGGTTAAAGCATTAGGAATGGAACAATACAGTAAAATGGATGCTATCGAGCGAATAAAAAGAATGGAAGAAATTAAAGAGCAATATGCTAATGAATTTGAAGCGCAGGGCCTTGCTAACTTAAAATTAATGACAGTTACTTGCTAATTTTTATAGTTATTAACAGATAGAAGTGGTTGTAACACTAGTAATCTACATAGTCAGAAAGGGGTTTGTTGCACTTCGCGTGAGATTCTCCATCTTTAAGTTGTAAGTCTGATAAATTCTATAACTAGTCTGTCACATTTTCGCTTAAACGAGAGTTGGCGAGAGTATTCTCATCTCCTGCGGTTGGCTAAATTATCTTTCAACGGTCGCTCACGCCCGTACCCCTTTGTTTTCTGCAAAGGGCTACTCAGGATAGTTCTTGCCCCCTTGTCTGTTACTAAAAGATTAAAATTAAATCATTTTGGCTTTATTTAATTAATTATGATTTTTTCCTGCTTTTAAAGTTAATTCCCTGATTTTTAGCTATATTTTTATTTTGTCATAAATTTTGTTAAAGTCGTAAATAGAAGAACTATCAACCAGTAAATATATGGTGATAAAAAACTCCCTTTATAAAGAAGAATTGGTTAATTTGCCAGAGCAAGATATTCTTGCTTGTTTACCCTGTGGTCTTCTGATTCTTAATGCAAACGGTAGAATTATTTGGTTAAATACTGCTGCAGAGGCGCTGCTAGGTTCTGATTTACAAGGTGCCTCATGGCGTGAGGTTATTCAACGAGCTTTTGCTCCTCGCGAAGATGATGGGCATGAAGTGTCTTTGGTAGATGGACGCAGAGTACGTGTGGCTATTTCTTCCCTGGATAATTTGCCAGGACAATTGGTTACATTAACCGATTTAACCGCAACTCGAGTTTATGAACAAGCCAAGGCTAACCAGCATCGGTTAATGGCGATAGGCAGGATGACAGCGCAATTGGCTCATCAAATAAGAACCCCGCTGTCTTCAGCTATTCTTTATACAGAACATTTGGCTGCGCATCAAGATATGGATAGTCGCTGTTTACAGTGGATCATGCGACTGCAAGAATGTCACGCAAGTATTGAGCAACAAATTCAGGATCTCCTTCTATTTGCTCGAGGCGAAACAATCGAACTTTCACAAGTTTCTATTCAAGACTGGTTGAATCAATTAATAGAAAGAGCACAACCTCTTATTGAAGCTCAGTCTGCCGAATTAACGGTTAATAATTCCTTACAAGATAAAATGCTGCCCTTACATAGCGAATCATTGACTGGAGCAATGTTGAATTTGATTATTAATGCCTTGCAGGCAAAAGCAAGTTTTATTACGGTTAATATTCAGGAGACTGAGAAAAATAAGGTGCAAATTAAGGTAATGGATAATGGAACGGGGATGTCGGAAGATATTAAATCACAGGCCTTTGCCCCCTTTTTTACAACAAAGGCACAGGGAACAGGTTTGGGGCTTGCTGTTGTGAATGCAGTGGTTAAGGCCCATGGCGGAGAGGTGGTATTGGATTCTTTGTCAGGACAAGGGAGTTGTATAACGATTAATCTACCAGGATAATGGTACTTTAACAAAGGATTTTACCATGAGTGATGTATTGATAGTTGAAGATGATCCGGTTTTACGTGAAGCGCTTGCAGAAACAATGAATCTGGCAGGGCATTCTTATCTTGCTGCTAAAGACGGTAAGGAAGCATTAGCCATGCTTGAACGTCATAGTCCTGCTATTGTTCTTAGTGATATACGCATGGATAAGCTTGATGGTCAACAATTACTTGCAGAAATTCAACGTCGTAATCCTGGTGTACCCGTCATTTTGATGACTGCGCATGGTTCTGTTGAGGATGCTGTTGCTGCAATGCGCCATGGTGCGGTTGATTATTTACAAAAACCTTTTAGCGCACATGCTCTGACTGAAAAGATTAATCGCTATATTAAACCATTGTCTACAGAGGATGATCAACCTGTCGCTCAGGATCCTAAAAGTCAAGCCTTATTATCCATGGCATTGCGTGTGGCGCAGTCTGATGTCGGGGTGATGATTAGTGGGGAAAGCGGGACAGGAAAGGAAGTATTAGCTCATTTTATTCACGATCATTCTCCTCGCAAACAACATCCTTTTATCGCCATTAACTGCGCGGCAATTCCTGAGCAAATGCTCGAGGCTACGCTTTTTGGTTATGAGAAGGGAGCTTTCACTGGTGCCTATAAATCTACTCCAGGTAAATTTGAACAAGCGCAAGGAGGTACCTTGCTTCTTGATGAGGTGAGTGAAATGAGTTTAAGCTTGCAAGCGAAGTTATTGCGGGTACTGCAAGAAAAAGAAGTTGAAAGAATAGGGGCTAATAAGCTTATTCAGCTTGATGTAAGAGTACTGGCTACCAGCAATAGAAAATTGCTTGATGAAGTGAAAGCAGGTCGGTTTCGCGAGGATTTATATTATCGTCTTAACGTATTTCCTCTGCATTGGCTACCATTAAGAGAGCGTGTATGCGACATAATTCCTCTGGCAAATTATTTAATTCGCCGCCACTGTCAGAATAATCAACCGGTCATTCCAGTGCTAAGTGAAGAAGCCACAAAAGCTCTTCTGGAGTATAGCTGGCCTGGTAATGCGCGTGAACTGGATAATGTGGTACAGCGAGCTTTAGTGCTACAAACACATGGAGTGATTGAAGTGCCGCATTTACAGCTTCCGCAATCGTTGGACGAGAATGCCTCGGCACCTACAGAAGAGATAAAAAAAAGCGACACAAAAAGCTTACAAAATCACGAATTTGAGTTAATTTTAAGGACGCTGAAGGAACACAATGGAAATCGACAGCAAGTTGCCGCAGTTTTAGGAGTTAGTGAGCGTACCTTGCGTTATAAGCTGGCGAAAATGCGTGAGGAAGGATACGTTATATAATTGCTGTCTCTTGATCATCTTTCTGCCTACCCCCTGCGCTTTATGCGCGGTACATAGGATAGTAAAGCTGGAGTGAATTTTCAGAGATGTGTATAAGATTCAGGTATGATGAAGGGCTACCATGAGGTGGTTTTACCAAAGCAAGGTAATAAGAACAGTTTGCTTGGGGTCACGGAGGCGAATATGAGTGAAATAAATACAGTATCTTTATTAAATCAACTACGGCTAATGGCTGCTAAAGCTGAAGGTGGTACTGTCGAATTTGGTGCGGCTACTGTGCCTTTTGGTGCTGTATTACAAAATGCATTGGATGCAACTAATCAATTGCAGCAAAATGCAGATGCTCTGAAAGCCCGATATGAGATGGGTGACCCTAAAGTGGGTATTGGTGAGGTTATGGTGGCTGCTCAAAAATCAAATTTGTCATTTGAGGCCACCTTGCGGGTGAGAAATAAAATGGTACAAGCATACCAAGACATCATGAATATGCCTATTTAACAGGGTTGAGGAAGATTTTATCTCATAAGGGACAGGAGTTATCATGACGTTGGCGGATAATGCTTCAGCTGCTGCTGCAAAATTTGGAAATTTATCTATTCCGCGACAAATAGGGTTAATACTTGGACTTGCAGCCAGTGTTGCGATTGGAGTGGCTGTCGTTTTGTGGTCACGTGAGCCTAATTACATGCCTTTATATAATGAAATCAGTACACGCGATGCAGCGGATATTGTTGACTCATTACAGCGAAATGGCATTGCTTTTAAAGTGGATAAAAATCAAGGGACAATCCTAGTAGCTGCTGATGAAGCACAGAATGCTCGTCTTAAACTGGCTGCAGAAGGATTACCGCGGGGTAATGGTGCAGGTTATGAGCTATTTGCCGATAAAAATACCTTTAACAGCAGTCAGTTTATGGAGAACGCACGTTACAAACAAGCTTTAGAGACTGAATTGGCACGTACTATTAGCCAGTTCCATGACGTGAAGTCAGCACGTGTCCATTTGGCCATTCCGCGTGAATCTGCTTTCATCCGGGATAACCGTGAACCGAGTGCATCAGTTTTTATTGATGTATATCCTGGGGTAGAGATTAAAAAACAGACTATAGCCTCCATAATTAATCTGGTCGCATCAAGTATTCCAAGTCTTTCGGCCAGTAAAGTAACAGTGGTTGATCAAAATGGCCAACTGCTAAGCGAGGGAGCGGGGCAAACATTATTTACCCATACTGAGCGTTATATGGAGTATCGACAAACTCTAGAGCATCAATATGTGCAAAAAATTCAGGATATCTTGACGCCTCTTTTAGGATTTGGTCGCGTTAAGGCAAAAGTCTCAGCTGATATAGATTTTACTGCCTTTGAACAAACTCAGGAGATGTACAATCCTGAATCTCAGTCGTTGCGTAGCGAGCAAAAAATGGAAGAAAAGCGCAATGTAGGGTCTACACCGAGTGGAGTCCCTGGTGCTTTATCCAATACGCCTCCAGCCAATGCTGCATTACAACCTAATAAAAACAACAATAATGACAATAATCAAATAAGTAATAATACCGATACAGCCCAGGGCAATGACTTTCGGACGCAGACGACTAAAAATTTTGAACTGGATAAGACTATCAGTCATACAAAAAATCAACCAGGAACTATCAAGCGACTCACTGTGGCTGTCTTGGTAGATGATAGAGCAGTGCTAAATCCAAAGACAAAGCAAATGGAAACACAACCACTGACTCCTGCCGAAATTGATCAAATTAAAATGCTGGTTGCTAATGCAATTGGCATCAATCCGAAACGTGGTGATAGCATCAATGTATTAAATAGTCATTTTGTTAAGCCTGAGCCTATCGATCCAATTCCCGAACCGCATTTTTGGCAGAAGGATTTGTTTTGGTCAATAATAAAACAAATTGGCGCTGCTCTTTTTGTGCTGGCACTTATTTTTGGACTGTTTAGACCCTTGTTTAAGTCCTTGGTTGGTCAGCAGAAAGAAGAGCCTGAGCCTGAACAACAACCTGAACTGACTTATCAGGCACAACAAAATCTATTACCTATCGCCAATGATTATGAATCACAATTGGCATTACTACGCCAGGTAGTAGATAAAGAACCCAAACGGGTAGCACAAGTAGTAAAAACCTGGGTTGAACGAGGATAAACATGGATGGAATAGAACGGGCTGCAATTTTACTTTTAGGTATGGGTGAGAAAAATGCTGCCGAGGTACTAAAGCACCTTGAACCACGGCAAGTGCAAAAAGTAGGAATGGCTATTTCTACCATGAGCAGTGTGAGTAAAGCCAAAATGCAGGGTGTTCTGGGTGAGTTTTTAAATGCCATTGAAGATCAAACCAGCTTAACTGTGGATGCGGAAAACTACCTTAGAACAGTCTTGATTAATGCCTTAGGCGAAGAAAATGCCATTCCATTTATTGATAGAATCCTTGTTTCTGATAAAGACAGTGGACTTAATCGTCTTAAATGGCTGGATGCACGCTTAATTGCTGATGTTATCCGCAATGAACATCCACAAATTATTGCCACAATTTTAATTCATCTGGATAGCGAGCAGTCAGCAGAGGTAGTAAGTTACTTCTCTTCTGAGAAGCGTGCAGAGGTTTTACTGCGCATGTGCACTATTGATACTGTAAAACCAGAGGCTATTTCAGAACTCGGTCATGTCATTGAGCGGCAGCTAAGTGGGCAGAAAGTGGGGAAAACTGCCTCTGCGGGTGGCATTAAAAGTGTAGCTGATGTTATTAATTTTCTTGAAGGTTCCGTAGAAACTGATGTGTTGGATAGAATCCAGGAATGGGATTCTGAACTGTGTGACAAGATCAAAGACAAAATGTTTGTCTTTGAAAATCTGGTGGATATGGATAATCGTAGCGTTCAGACCCTACTACGTGATGTTTCTACTGAACAACTTATGCTGGCACTTAAAGGAACAACAGAACCTGTAAAAGAAAAAATTTTTGACAACATGTCAAAACGAGCTGCTGATCTGTTAAGGGATGATTTAGAGATGCAGGGCCCTGTAAAAGTGAGTGAAGTTGAAAAAGCACAGCGAGACATTCTGGCGATTGCACGAAGTCTTGCTGAGGAAGGAAAGATTGCCTTGGGTACGAAAGGTGGCGATGAGATGATTTAAGTGATAACAGTACTCAGGATGTAACGACCGTGACTTACATCCGCGAGTCTTTAGCATTAGAGACAGACAATAGAGGCTACACGTGAAAAATGAGTTTCAACCGCTCTATCAAGAGAAGGACAAAGAGGAGTTTAATATTTGGGAACTCAAAATGCCTGAGCTTAAGCCTGCTGTAGAAATCAATCCTGAGGAGGAATTTGCCAAAGAGTGTGAAAAGCTACGTGAGGAGGCAAAACAGCAAGGTTATCAGGAAGGTCTACAAAAAGCTGCACTTGAACTGGAGGCAAAAAAACAGGAATTACTGGCCTGGTTTCATTTCTTTAAAAAGCCTGTTGCTCTCCTTGATAAAAAACTCAGCCATGAATTGATCCAAACAATTACATGGGTATGTGAAGTTTGTATTGGAATAGAACTATCTATCCACCCTGAGAAACTATTATTGCTCCTTGAAGATATAAAAAAGGAATTACCTACTCTTCAAGGAGAAAGGCAGCTCTTTATGAATCCAATTGATGTTCAATTGCTGCGCAGTGAGCTCAATGACCAGGAGATTGCAGAATTAAATAATATCCTTATCGCTGATGAAAAATTGGAAAGGGGCGATTTTTACTTAAAAAGTGATTATAGCGAACTGGATGGACGACTAAAAACGCGCTTACAGCAAATCTTTAAAAAGGAATTGTCTGAAACAGCAACGAACTCCCAAGACGAAGATTCTCACAATGGCCTGCTATGAGTCGCAATTAATAAAGAAGTTAAACAATTTGCGCTTAAAGCCTGCTACAGGTCTGCTTCATTGTGGTCGAGTCAGCAGAGCAGTGGGACTTACTTTGGAAGCGAGAGGTTTTCACCAACCGGTAGGAGCAAGATGTTGGGTAAAAATTAATCAAACAGACCAGGTTGAAGCTGAAGTAGTTGGATTTGATAATAAAAATGCTTATCTAATGTCTATTGGGCATACGCAAGGTATTGGACCAGGGATGCTTATTATTCCTAGCGGTAAAGTAGCACAAGTAGGTGTCGGATATAATTTATTGGGAAGAGTTATCAATGGTGCTGGAATTCCTATTGATGATAAAGGAGAAGTTGAAACATTAGAAAATTATCCTTTAATTAGTCAACCGTTTAACCCTCTCAAAAGAGCCGCAATTGATACGCCTATGGATGTAGGAGTGCGAGCGATTAATGGACTACTTACAGTCGGGCGCGGTCAGCGAATCGGTCTGTTTGCAGGTAGTGGCGTGGGAAAATCAGTGCTCCTTAGTATGATGACCCGTTTTACCGCAGCTGATCTTGTTGTGGTAGGATTAATTGGTGAGCGTGGGCGAGAGGTTAAAGAGTTTATTGAGCATAATCTCGGAGAAGAAGGTCTTAGACGTTCTGTTGTAGTGGCTGCCCCTGCTGATGAAAGTCCTTTGATGCGATTGCATGGCGCAATGGTAGCTACGAGTATTGCGGAGTATTTTCGTGATCAAGGAAAGCATGTTTTATTACTTATGGACTCCCTCACGCGCTTTGCTCAGGCGCAGCGTGAAATCGCCTTATCGATTGGAGAGCCCCCTGCAACGAAAGGTTACCCGCCCTCAGTATTTGCCAAACTACCACAATTGGTGGAACGTGCGGGTAACGGTAAGCCTGGTAGTGGGTCTATTACTGCCTTCTACACGGTATTAGCTGAAGGGGATGATCAGCAAGATCCAATTGCTGATGCGGCACGAGCAATTCTTGATGGACATATCGTGTTAGACAGAGAATTGGCTGAGGCAGGACAATTCCCAGCCATTAATCTTGAAGCATCCATTAGTCGGGTCATGCCGAATGTTGCTACAGAAGCTCAAATAAAGCAGATGCTTTTAGTAAAAAAATATTTAGCGATTTACGAAAAGAATAAAGATCTCATCTTATTAGGAGCCTATTCGAAAGGAAATGATAAACAATTAGACAAAGCAATCAAATTTCGTGATAAAATTAATGAATATATCGTTCAGCATATGGACGAAAAAGTAGATTTTACGATTAGTCTGCAATGGCTTGATCATTTGGCAGCTTTACTGGACGAAGAAGCTAAATCATGAACTCACGCAAGGAACGTTTGTTAAAATTATTAGCTGTAAAAGATCGAGCTACTAAAGTAGCCATGGAAAACTTACTGCGAGCACGCGAGCAATTTCTATCGGATAAATCACGTCACAACCAATTATTAGGATATCGTCAAGATTATGTGCAACAGCTTCATAATTTGGGTAATGCAGGGTGTATGGTAGGGCGTATGCGTAACCGAATTGATTTTATTGCACAACTGGATACAGTTTTGAGCCAACTGAACCAGCATCTGGCACAGCTTGCAAAACAACGGTCGCATTATGAGGCTATGTACAAAAAGGCGAAATCAGAGCAAGATGCTGTGAAGCGCTTGCTTGAACGTTTGGAAGAGCAACAACATTTAAAACAGGAACGAATGGAACAGAAAGAAAGTGATGAGTACGCGCAAAAGCAATGGTATAGTAAAAGTTCAACTATTAACTTTAATATAAAACGCGGTGAATAAATTAATTAAACGATGCTGGATGCTGCTAGCCATCCTAATTATTGCTGCCGCGGTTATTTCTAGCCTTTTCCGTGCATTAACTCCGTGGGCCACACAATACAGAACTGATGTAGAGCGTCATCTATCTGCTTTGTTAGGTGAACCTGTGACCATTCATGCTATGGAAACGGGGTGGTACTGGTTTGAACCTGTCATTAAATTAAAGCAAGTTGAAGTATTGGATGGTACTAAAGCTGTTCTCAAATTAAAAAAATTATTTGTAGGTATCAATCTCTTTAGTTCACTATGGCATTGGCAAATTCAGCCCGGGGTATTGTATATCGATGACTTACATTTAAGTTTGCATGAGACAGACAATGGCTGGGAAATTGATGGCATTGCTAATAAACAGAAGATGACTTTTGATTTTAAAGCTTTAAAGCCAGTGATGGAGTGGATTTTAGGGCAACAAAAGATTATTTTAAAAGATATCTCAGCCAATTTTTATTTTAAAAATGGCGCCCTAATTCCGTTTGATGATTTGGATTTAAGTATTGCCAACCACTCAGGGCGTTATCGTATAAAAGGTAATGCACACCTGGGACAGACTACCGCAACTCATTTTGAATTATTAGCTGACCTGGATTTAAATGCTGAGACATTAAATAATACATCAGGTCATATTTATTTTGCAGCTCATCAGTTATTGCCTGCCCAATGGCAACAATTTATGCCTCAAGCACGCTTTCGGGCAATGGGAGGAAAAGGAGATATCCAGCTATGGGCCGATGTTAGCAAAGGAAAGTTTGCAAATGCGCAAGCAAGATTAAATTTTGATCATTTGGCTTGGGGCGATAGTCAAACAGAAAAAGATCAATTAATACAGTCGTTGCGCGCCAATCTAGCCTGGAAGCCTCAAAAGAAGGGGGGGTGGCAACTTGCCGGTGATCACATCGGTTTGCGGTTGGGTGGTATTTCATGGCCGGAAAATTCTTTTTTAGTGCGTTATCAACCAAGTACGCAAAATTATTTTGTATATATTAAAAATATTTTATTGCAGTCTTTATTTTCAACGTCGATTGCCTGGCCTGAATCAATGAATGCTGTTTTGGCTATAAAACCTTTTGGTGAACTGCATGATACACAGCTCCAAATTAATGCAAAAAGGGTTGATTATCTTCTTTCGCGTTTTGTAAATCTTGGCTGGTTGTCGAATAACAATTATCCCGGTATTGAAAATTTATCGGGTGTGATTTATTGGCAGCCTAACGAGGGTCGGTTGGAATTTGATAGTAAAAACACCCTGGTTGTTCCTCAAGATCAGCCTCCTGTTAATTTTCCTGTGTTCAATGCTGCTTTTGATTGGAAGGAGTTAGACCAAGGCTTACGGGTAAGTATGGAGCGATTTATTATCAGTCATCCTTATCTTTTGCTGAGTGCTCAGGGAGTTGCTGATGAAGTTACTAAAGATTCTTTAGGTGCTGTGCGTTTGAAAGCAGAATTTTCTGCTAATCATGCCGAGGAATGGATGACTTATTTACCTTCCAGGCATTTAAAGCCCAAGTTGAATGCATGGCTTAAAAATGAGGTTAAACATATTGCCAAAGCTACGGGGGAGTTGACCATCAATGGTAATATGAAAGATTTTCCTTTTGACACACAACCAGGTGAGTTCTCGATTAAGAGCTATCTGTCAGGCGTGGATTTGGTTTTTGCTCCTAATTGGCCTCTAACTCGGGATATTGAAGCTTATTTGAATGTCAATAAACGAACTCTTGAAGCAAGCATTGTGCATGCCAATCTTCAGGGAATTGCAATTGAAAAGGGTAATGTACGTCTTAATAATTTGGGTTTAGATCGCGAAACATTATTAATTCATACCAAGGCAGAAACAGAGGCGAGAAAGGCTTTAACCTATGTACGATCTTCACCTCTGAAGAAAAAACTATCTGCTTTAAATATGTTGGAAATAAATGGACCGTTAGCTTTAGATTTACAATTAGAGGCACCACTTTATCCTGAGAATGATGACATATTGGCTTTAGGAGATATTGCTTTTAATAAAAACCATGTAAAAGTACATCATGCAGTGGACGATATCGAATTGAAAAATTTCTCGGGAACTCTGCAATTTGATCAAGACAGTGTCCTTGATAGTAACCTTCAGGCTTCTCTCTTGGGGAATCCAGTTGCTATTCTAATTAAAACCATTAAAGGACCAACGCCTTCAACGAAAGTAAGCGTTAAAGGCCAAACGGATATATCGGTTCTAAGAGACAAATTTAAACTACCTGTGTTTTCACTCATGCAGGGTTCTTTAGGGCTAGAGAGTTTATTGACGATTACCGATGAACCCGGTGATTTGGATCATTTGCGAATTCAAACTTCCTTACAGGGTTTAGCCATTGATTTGCCACCTCCTTTGGGAAAAACCAAGGAAAGCAAGGCTCCCTTAAATATTGATATTGATTTTAACCCGCAAAAAGCAGTGCGATTACGCTTTAATTATGCCAGTCGTCTTAGCAGTGATTTATTATTTTCCGGCAATAAAGGCAATTTTGCCTTGCAAAAAGGAAAAATTATTTTAGGGGATAAGAATATTGTTAGCCATGAACAACGGCATGGTTTACAAATTCTGGGTATCTTGCCGGAATTTGATTTGCAGCAATGGCTTCGTGTAAAAGAAAAAATGACAACCAATAATCAACAGAATATTCCTGATGCAATCCATTTAGTTGATATTAAATTAGGCCTTGCCAAAGTTTTCAATCAAAGTTATAAAAATCTATCTTTTAGGGCGCAAAAATACAATGAAAGTAGCTGGTCAATTCACTTAGAGCAAGAAAAAATTGCAGCCAATCTTCGCTATCAACCGGCTAGTAATACAGTCACTGGATTCATTGAAAGGCTACAACTGGACTTTGATCATCCTATTGATTTCACGTCTGCTTCCACATTAAAACCTGCTGATTTGCCCAATTTTGACTTAAGGATTGCTTCACTCCAGGTAAAGGGTTTAAATCTTGGTGATGTTGCACTGAAAACAAAAGCCTTTAAAAATCGATGGGAACTTAATTCTTGTAAAATCAAATCCCCATTTTATGAGCTCACCGCCAGAGGTAGCTGGGAAGGAAAGGGTAAAATTAATACCACTCAATTACAGGCAGATTTACATATCACCAATCTTGCTAAAAGTTTGGAGGAGTGGAAAATAAGTCCGGTGGTTGAAGCTAACAAAGGCGATGTACAGTTTAGAGGTGGTTGGCCTGGTGCAATCTATAATTTTTCTTTATCCAAGCTTCATGGGCAAATGGCAATGCGGTTTAAAGATGGCCGCATTACTAATCTAAGTCCTGAAACGGAAGAAAAACTTGGCTTGGGGAAATTGCTCAGTATTCTGAGCCTGCAGACTATCCCTCGTCGTCTTAAGCTTGATTTTAGTGATTTATCTGAGGATGGATATAGTTTCGATGAGTTTAAGGGAAGCTTTATGATTGACAAAGGAGTAATGACAACCAGGGACAGCTACATTGATGGACCTGTTGCTTATGCCAGTATGAAAGGAAATCTGGACATTGCCAAACAATATTATGATCTTGATTTAAAAGTTAATCCACATATTACAGCCAGCCTTCCAGTAGTAGCAACGATTGCTGGAGGACCTATTGCAGGCATTGCTACATGGGTAGCCAGTAAACTTATTAATCAGGGGATGCAAAGAATAAGCGGCTATACCTACAAAATTTCAGGCCCCTGGCGACAACCTATCGTGCAACAGGTCAAAATTATAAAAAAATCTAATGGTTGAAGCAGATTATAGGATTCGTCATGTGGAAGGCAGTTTTACAATGTTATTGGCAAGTGGCTACCTTTAAGGAAAGTCCTGCCAACACACCTTATTCGGTACCTTTATTGGTTTTTGTAGCCTTTTTATTTTTTATTCTAATTGTGCTGCAGTGGTATATGGCAGACATAAAACAGCAGTTTGAAATAACAAGTTCAATCGCTGCGGGGCTAAGTTTAATTATTGTTTATTTTATTTTTACTTTTTTATTGTTAAAGCTTAACGACAAAGTTAATCGACTAATTCAATCCCTAACTTCGCTGCTGGCAAGTCATTTCATAGTACATGTTTTTGCTTTGCCTTTATTGATTGTTGCCCCGGCTTTGGCTGCAGCCAAAGTAAGTCATGGTTTGGCTCTATTATTAGGTTTAATCTATCTGATTTTGACTCTAATTCTAACAGTATGGCAGTTTTTGGTGACGGTTCATGTGTATAAGCTGGCATTAGAGGTAGATAATTTAACTGCTGTTCTGGCAAGTTTTGGATTATTAGCCTGTAATATTTTAACTGTGTCCTTTTGGCGATGAGAAAAATTATGCATTTACATATCCTAGGAATTGGCGGAACCTTCATGAGTGCCTTGGCTATTCTGGCGCGTGAAGCAGGTTATAAGGTGACTGGTTGTGATGCGAATTGCTATCCTCCGGTAAGTGATCTGTTAAAAGCCAAAGGGATTGAGTGGACAGAAGGCTATGAGGATACTGCTCAAGCCTTAAAAGCAGACTCGGTGATTATAGGAAATGCAATTAAGAGAGGAATGCCAGTACTGGAAGCAGTACTTAATGCCGGAAAAAATTATATTTCAGGCCCCCAGTGGTTGGCTGAAAATATATTACCTCGTTATCGTGTATTGGCCGTTGCTGGCACCCATGGGAAGACAACAACAACTTCCATGCTGGCATTTATTCTTCAGCAGGCTGGTCTTAATCCTGGATTTCTCATTGGGGGAGTTGCTCCAAATTTTAATACTAGCGCTTTTTTAGGGCGGGGAGAATGGTTTGTCATTGAGGCGGATGAATACGATAGTGCCTTTTTTGATAAACGGCCTAAATTAATGCATTATCGACCTGAAGTGGCCATTCTTAATAATCTTGAATTTGATCATGCAGATATCTATGCCAATCTGGAAGCAATTCAACAGCAATTTCACCATTATCTGAAGACTATTCCTGGAAAGGGGGTAGTCATTAAACCCCGAGATGATGTGGCGCTTAATCAGGTTATAGCGCAAGGTGTTTTTTCAGCAGTGGAAGAGCTGGCTTTCAAGGGGCATGCGACCTGGCGCGCTGAAATACTTGAGGACAGTGGAAAAGCCTTTCGTATTTGGTACAAAGGTACACCAGTGACTGAAGTGAATTGGCCTTTAATTGGTCAATTTAATGTTGAAAATGGTTTGGCAGCGATTGCTGCGAGTTACCATGCCGGAGTAGATATTGAGACTGCAGCCCGTGCATTGGCAGAATTCAAACCTGTCAAACGCAGACTGGAGATTAAATCGGAACGGCACGGAGTTACTGTCTATGATGATTTTGCTCACCATCCTACTGCAATAACAAAAACGGTTAACGCTTTAAAAAACAGCGGTCGTCATGAGCGAATATTGGCGGTTTTAGAGTTTGCCTCTTATACCATGAAAACCGGGATACATGCAGGGGCAATGGCTCAAGCTTTATCAGCTGTTGATCATGTCTATGTGTTGAACCCGGAGCATTTTAGCCTTGATAAAGTCATTCACGACTGGCAGTGTCCTTATCAAATTTTACCCGATGCGAGTACTATCATTGCTGCGGTAGTTGAGGAAACTCGTCCCGGTGATGCTGTGTTAATTATGAGTAATCGAGGATTTGATAATATTCATCAAAATTTAGTCTTGCAAATTGATTTAAAATTTGGCAAATGAAGATTTATCATTCAATTGTTGCAAATTCTTTGGCAGATTGTTATAAAAAAAGAAGGTTCCCAAGGATGGCTTTGGGTGGCAGGCTCGCTGTGTTAGGTGCGGGCGAAGGGCTTGCAAGGAGAAAACCATGCCAATGTATGAGGATTTGCAACATAACGCCAAAAATTTAACGGTCCTGCTAACTCATGCATTAGGCAAACAAGTGACTTATGGCGGTTTATTTTGTACCTGTCTTCCTTCTCTTACCAATCAACAATTATTTAATGATGCCGATTTAATTCAGCAAATAGCAGAATGTCTTGATTTTTACAGAGGTATAACCAGTGCGGGGAAAGCAATTACTCCTCATACCCGATATCTTGTTCTAGTTGGGATTTATCTCTATGTTTGGTATCAATATGATAGTCTTTTGCAAAGTTACTTAAATAAACCTTTACTGAAATTATTTCAGCAGCATCTTGGGATTACTTCTTTAAATGAACTTAAACCAGAATTTTATAAGGCCTGCCTTGAGGAGCTGGATGATTTTTGCAATTGGGTTTATGAAAAAAGTAATCAATATCAGCAAACATACAAGTTATTTCAAGCTTTCCCCACCAACATGCAAGGAAACCTTCATACGCAAAAAGAGCAGATTACCGCCAGTTTATCTTGGGACAATTTATTTTCAGGATTAATGACAAGAATAGGAATTAAAGGCCTATTTTAAGGAGAACATATGGGCTACAAACTCCCAGGCTATCGCTATTTACACAACAATACAAACATCCTTCACGATACATTCAACAAATTAATCAATCGTTATATTCCTCCTACCTATGAGCAAGTGCGTCAAAAAGTGAGTTCTTTTCCTGAAAAATATAATGAGAAAGTAAACAAAAAATCAGGACTTTTAGTCAATACTACACGGGGATTAAGACTTGATCAAAGTGCATGTATTAGTTTGTTACTTCCTAAGCTACCTGAAGAGGGAAGTGTGCAGGAAATTAATCAGGCTCACAACATTCTACTGGGTGCTGTCATTTATCGGTTTTTGCGTATTAAAAAGTCTTATAAGCCAAAATATTATTCCTATTTTGGTTATTCTCCGAAGGATAGTTGCACCTATCAGATTTTGGAAGAAGATTTTGAATTCGATAAGCAACAACTTGATGCTGAAACGATTGCAACTTGCTGTGAAGCCTATTTAGCCTATCTTGAGCAAGAGGTAGTCACTACTATAGGCAAAAAACAAAAAGTCGGTGATCAATTTCCCTACATCAAAGAGGATGTCGATTTTTATAAAAACCTTAAAGCCATTATTCGTGATGCGCGTGCAATAGCTCAACCCATAACTGCTCAATTAAAAATCATTTCTTTTGTACAATCGGTAGCAGTTTCATTCCGAACAATGGATAATAATGCATTAGAGGTTTTACCAAAGCTTTCATCTGTAGTTTCCAACAAATTAAAAAAATCTCCTGCTCAAGAGCTGACAAGTGAAGATGTGGCTGAATTGCTTGATACTATTCATCCTGCGGTTAATGAAGCCGCGAAAGAAACTTTAAAATTGGTATTACCTGATATGGTGACTTCTAAAGGAGTCTTTACCAAAGTGATAATTTCGAATTCATCGCCAATTAGAACAGAAGATAAATATCTAAGCTTTCAGGATTATGTGCAAGAGGCTTTGATAATGAATAGTCAATATGCTTTGCTGGGGGCATATATTTTGGCCTTATCGCGGAGCGAAGCGGATAAGCCTGAATTAAAAGATGCTCTTAATCATGCTATCGCGGCGCAAGGTGTTAATCAACTGGATGAGAAGACGAAAAAGTGGGGATTAGTTGCCTTTCACAATTATGTCACTATTCCAGGCATACCTGCTATTAACTATAAATGTTGGCATGCGGACACTGGCTATGAGCATATGGATAAGGAGTTGCAACAGCAATTAAATAAGCTGTCGCGTTTAAAAGAAAAGGAAGAGGAAGTCTTCTCATTTTTTTAAACTAGAATTAAGCTAGATCCTGCTGCACAATGGAAGTAAGAAAAGAGCCATATAAGTCTATGACTCTTTTTCCCTTATTACTTGGTCCCAAAATGTAGCCGTCCATCCTTCCAGGACACTTTAACTTCATCCCCGGATTTGAATTGGCCTGTCAATAATGCCTGTGCCAAAGGATTTTCAAGTTTTTGCTGAATGGTTCGTTTCAAAGGTCTTGCTCCATAGACAGGATCAAACCCTGCCTCAGCCAAATGAGTCAGGGCCTCAGAAGTTAATTCCAATGAAATATTCTGTTGTAACAGACGTTGCCGCAGCAATTCAATTTGAATAGAGGCAATAGCGGCAATCTGTGCTTTTCCTAATGGATGAAACACTACCGTGTCATCAATACGGTTGATGAATTCGGGTCTGAAATGCTGACTCACAATATCCATGACCGCAGTTTTAATTTGCTCATAATTCAGTTTGCTTCCCATATCATGGATAAGAGAAGAGCCTAAATTAGAGGTCATAACAATGACAGTATTACGAAAATCCACTGTACGCCCTTGACCGTCCGTTAAACGACCATCATCCAGGACCTGAAGCAGAATATTAAACACATCACTGTGCGCTTTTTCAATTTCATCCAGTAGAATGACAGAATAGGGGCGCCGGCGTATAGCCTCTGTTAAGTAGCCACCTTCCTCATAACCGACATAGCCTGGGGGGGCGCCGATTAACCTGGCAACAGAATGTTTTTCCATGAATTCAGACATATCAATTCGTACCATGGCTTCTTCCGTATCAAAAAGAAAGCCAGCCAAGGCTTTGCAGAGTTCTGTCTTACCCACTCCTGTTGGCCCAAGAAATAGAAAGGAACCAATTGGACGTTTTGGATCGGACAGTCCAGCACGTGAACGACGAATAGCGTTAGCCACGGCTTCAACCGCTTCATTTTGACCAATAACACGTTGATGAAGGGCTTCTTCCATATGTAATAGTTTTTCTTTTTCACCTTCGAGCATTTTAGCGACGGGAATACCAGTCCACTTGGAAACAACTTCGGCGATTTCTTCTTCCGTGACTTTGTTTCGTACTAATTTGGTTTCACTGGCTTCAGCGGCTGCCACTTGCGCAAGTTGCTTTTCAAGCTCAGGAATCCGTCCATATTGCAATTCCGACATACGAGCTAAATCACCAGCTCGTCTTGCGGTTTCCAATTCAATTTTTGCTTGCTCCAGCGCCTCTTTAATCTGCGTAGCGCCTTGTAAAGTGGCTTTCTCCGCTTTCCAAACCTCTTCCAGATCGGAGTAATTTTTTTCCAGTTCGTTAATGAGTTGTTCTAAATCGGTCAAGCGTTTTTTAGAGGCTTCATCACTTTCTTTTTTGAGCGCTTCCCTTTCAATTTTCAACTGAATTAAACGTCTTTCCAACTTATCCAGACTTTCTGGTTTGGAGTCAATTTCCATACGAATTTGACTGGCTGCTTCATCAACTAAATCAATGGCTTTATCGGGAAGTTGTCTGTCCGTAATGTAGCGGTGAGACAGTGTGGCTGCTGCAACAATAGCAGGGTCAGTGATATCTACACCATGGTGTACTTCATAACGCTCATTTAATCCTCGCAAGATAGCAATGGTATCTTCTACGCTGGGTTCGTCGACAAAAACTTTTTGGAATCGGCGTTCAAGGGCAGCATCTTTTTCAATATATTGGCGATATTCATCCAAGGTTGTTGCACCAATACAATGCAATTCACCGCGGGCCAGAGAGGGCTTTAACATATTGCCAGCATCCATTGCCCCTTCGGCTTTTCCAGCACCTACCATGGTATGCAATTCATCAATAAAAAGAATAATTTGTCCTTCCTGCTTGGCCAAATCATTTAAGACTGCTTTTAAACGCTCCTCAAATTCACCACGAAATTTGGCGCCTGCGATCAATGCTCCCATATCCAGAGATAATAAACGCTTGTCCTTTAAACCTTCCGGAACTTCACCATTTACAATTCGTTGCGCTAAACCCTCAACAATTGCTGTTTTACCTACACCGGGCTCGCCAATAAGCACCGGATTATTTTTAGTTCGTCGCTGTAAAACCTGAATGGTCCGGCGAATTTCATCATCACGGCCAATAACAGGGTCAAGTTTTCCTTGCTCTGCACGTTCGGTTAAATCAATGGTATATTTTTCCAGGGCCTGACGCTGTTCTTCAGCATTCGGGTCATTGACTGTTTCACCTCCACGCATATCATTAATAGCTTTCTCCAGAGACTGCTTGTTTGCACCCGCCTGAGTTAACAAGCGCGCGAGATTACCGTTCTCCTCCATTGCAGCAAGAATAAATAATTCGCTTGAAATATAACTATCCTTGCGTTGTTGTGCCAATTTATCAGTAAGATTTAGCAAGCGCCCCAAGGCATTGGAAATATGAATTTCTCCCCCCGTTCCGGAAACTTTGGGAAGTTTATCCAATGCCTGATCTATCAATGTGCGTAACTGAGACAGATTCACGCCTGCTTTAGTCAGTAAGGGTCTGCAGCTCCCTCCCTGCTGATCAAGTAAAGCCTTCATGAGATGTTCAGGTTCGATGAAACTGTTATCTCGACCTAAGGCTAAGGATTGCGCATCAGCCAGAGCCATTTGAAATTTTGAGGTGAGCTTATCCATCCGCATAACGTGACCCCTCTTAATTGAATGTTTAAAATACTTCTTACCTGCCGTAAAATGTGGGTTCTTTTTAAAAAATCAAGTGACTTAATATAATGAATGATACTCCACCAACCAATAATTCTGATTCACAGGCATTGTTAAATCAATTAGTTATTGAGTATATGCGTGATAAGAGACGTCAACGCTACTGGCGTTGGATTAAACGCATTTTAATTGTTATTTTTGCCCTTTTAATCTTTTATCAGTTATACAGCTATGGAGATGAAGACAAGACTATAAGACTTAAACCCCATGCTGGTTTAATTGATTTAAATGGGACTATCTTTGATAGCCAAGGTGCTGGTGCTGAAAATTTTGCAAAAGCGATGGATTCTGCCTATAAAAGTTCTGGACTAAAAGCTTTAATTATCCGTATCAATAGCCCAGGAGGTAGTCCTGTACAAGCAGATTATATGTATAATACATTGCAATATTACCGCCAAAAATACCCTGATATTAAAACTTATGCAGTCTGTGTCGATATGTGCGCCTCTGCTGCCTATTATGTCGCTGCTGGAGCTGAGGAAATTTACGCGAACCCATCCAGTATTGTCGGCTCTATTGGCGTTTTATACAACGGATTTGGGTTTGTCGATGCCATGCAAAAATTAGGGATAAGCAGACGCTTGCAGACAGCAGGTAAGAATAAAGGATTTATGGATCCTTTTTCGCCGCAAACTCCTCAACAAGTGCAATTATTGCAAACCATGTTAAATAACATTCATCAGCAATTTATAGCCAAGGTAAAAGCTGGACGAGGTACTCGCCTTCTTATCGATGATGAGACTTTTTCAGGTCTTTTCTGGACTGGTGAACAAGCTAAGGCTCGCGGTTTAATTGATGGTTTTGCAAGCAGCGGTCAAATCGTTCGCGAAAAAATGCAGTTGGAAAAAGTAATTGATTATACTCACAAACAAAGTGTGCTGGAGCGTTTTTCTAAAAATCTTGGTACGGCTATGGCCGAGCAATTGCCTTTGGCTTTGGGATTAAAACCAGGGGTGCTTGATTAGCGCTTATACCGCGCGTAAGCGCGGTATAGAGAAGTATATTGGGTGAGTGGAGAAGGGAGTCGGAAATAACATTGTGTATTTTTGAAACCCTCCATGCATTAACATCAACACGAAAGTTGGCTTTACTAACCCTTCACAGCCGGCATTAATGTTTGCAAGAGGGATTTGAAAATCTTGGGTGTTCCTGCAGCAACATCACCTTGCTTCATATAATCTTCGCTACCATCCACACTGCTAATTAAGCCCCCTGCTTCCTTGATTAATAAAGCACCTGCAGCAATATCCCAGGGACGTAATCCAAACTCCCAGAATCCGTCAAGACGACCACTTGCAACATAGGCGAGATCCAATGCTGCAGAACCGGTTCTACGGATACCAGCACATTTTCCAATCAGCGTTTCAAAGGTAGGAAGATAGCGGCGAGCTATGGCAAGATTGCGGAAAGGAAAGCCTGTCCCCAATAAAGCATCCGATAATTGTGTCTTTTTAGAAACACGGATACGACGTTCATTTAATTGTGCTCCACGACCGCGACTGGCAGAAAAGCATTCATGGCGTAAGGGATCATAAACGACACCGTGTTCAATTCGATTTTTAATTCGAAGTGCAATTGATACAGAGAAAAAAGGAAACCCATGTAAATAATTGGTTGTTCCATCTAAAGGGTCGATTATCCATACTGATTCAGCATCACCATTATAAATTCCACTTTCTTCAGCGATAATACCATGATCAGGGTAGGCTTTATGAATGGCATTTATGATCGCTTGCTCAGCTTTAACATCAACTTCGCTAAAGAACTCTTCGCCGTTTTTCGCAGTAATTTTAAGTCTGTCTACTTGCTCAATATGGCGAATAATAATATCGCCTGCAAGTCGGGCGGCTGAAATAGCAATATTTAATAATGGTTGCATGGATTTGCTCTTTTTACAAAATCAGCGATTTTAACACATTTTTTTTTGTACAGAGAGAAATCGTTGATGTATAGTTTGCACCTGTTAAAATTAATTCTTGAAATTGTTATTTATTCGCAGCAAAGAGCTTTATTGTTATGATTCTTTATTGCCTCAATATCTGTGCGAGCTCCTTGCGCAAAATAACAATTGAAAGAGATAAATAAAGTTATTGCCTTATGAATTTTTCAGCAGTCCGAATAGTATTAATTGCCACTTCACATCCAGGCAATATTGGTTCTACAGCTCGAGCAATGAAAACCATGGGTTTTCGCAACCTTTATCTGGTTTCGCCAAAAGCCTTTCCGCATCAAAAAGCTTATGAAATGGCAGCTGGGGCAGATGATGTGTTGAATGAAGTGATAATAACAGACTCCTTGGATGAGGCATTAAAGGGTTGCCAATTAATTTTTGCAACAAGTGCAAGACCTCGAGGTATTGCTTTGCCTGGATTAACGCCTTCTGAATTTGCCACAATGCTTGCTGGACAACCTGATAGTACGGAAGTGGCGATTCTTTTTGGTCGTGAGCATGCAGGACTAACCAATGAAGAATTATTGCGTAGCCACTATCATATTAATATTCCGAGTAATCCGGAGTACAGTTCACTCAATTTATCTCAAGCTGTGCAAATTATAACCTATGAGTTACGCATGAAGTTACTCTCTCCTGCTGCTGAGGTGGGACTCATTGCTGATCGATTAGCTACTGCGGATGAAGTGGAGCAGTTTTTTGAGCATCTGAAAACAGTAATGACGACAATCAAATTTCTAAAGCCCACCCGTCCTACAAAACGTTTATTACAACGGATTCGTCGCCTATTTAATCGCGCTAAACTTGAATATATGGAGGTAACTATTTTGAGAGGCATTTTAAGTCATATTCAAAAAGCATTGAGTGGCAAGTAAAAGCTTATTTCAGGACAATATAAAGTTTAGTTCTTGGTTACAGTAGCCTATAGTGATAAATAATTAATTAGGGACGGCTATAAACAATAGGAGTGAAAGATGGGCAATTTGCCGATTTATTTAGATTATATGGCAACCACCCCGGTGGATCCTCGTGTGATTGAAAAAATGATGGATTACTTAGGTCCTGATGGCATTTTTGGTAATCCTGCGTCCACTACTCATATTTATGGCAAAAGAGCTACAGAAGCAGTTGAGCACGCTCGTCAACAAATTGCTGATGTTTTTAATGCTGCCCCTGCTGAAATAATATTTACTTCAGGGGCTACTGAGGCAGATAATTTAGCAATTCTCGGAGCTGCTCAATTTTATCAGCGCAAGGGGCGTCACGCTGTGACGATGCAAACGGAACATAAAGCCGTGCTTGACAGCTTTCATCGATTAGAGAAAGAAGGATTTGAGGTCACTTATTTGGAGCCGCAGTCTGACGGGTTATTAAATTTTGAGGATTTAAAACAGGCGCTGCGGGACGATACAATTTTAGTATCCATCATGCATGTTAACAATGAAATTGGTGTTATTCAGGATATTGCCATGATTGGTGAATTTCTGCGTGACAAGGGTATTATTTTTCATGTCGATGCTGCGCAAAGTGCAGGAAAGTTGACTATTAATTTAAGTGAAATGGCTGTGGATTTAATGTCTTTTTCTGCCCATAAAAATTATGGGCCTAAAGGAATTGGAGCCTTATATGTTCGTCACAAGCCTCGAATACGCTTACAACCTCAATCCTTTGGAGGAGGGCATGAAGGTGGCCTGCGCTCCGGAACACTTGCTACTCACCAAATTGTTGGCATGGCTGAGGCTTTTGTTTTATCCGAAGCTTCAAGAATTGCAGAGCAAGCGCGTATTTTGAATTTACGACAACAATTGTGGGAAGGGATTAAACATATCCCTGGCATACGTTTAAATGGTCATGAGCATCAACGAGTAGCCGGTAATTTAAACCTCACATTTTCAGGAGTAGAGGGGGATTCATTGTTATTAGCTTTACGTGAATTGGCAATCTCTACAACATCAGCCTGTGCCTCAGCCAGTTTACAACCCTCTTACGTATTAAGGGCATTGGGATTGGATGATGAGTCCGCCTTTAGCTCGATACGTATCTCCTGTGGTCGTTTTACTACGGAAGAACAAATTAGACAGGCTGTCACAATAATTTGTCGCCAAGTTGGTCGTCTGCAAGAAATATCACCACTATGATGTATAATAATCTTTTAGAACGTTGTTTTTTTTCACCCAAACATGTGGGCGTTATTGATTTAGCGGAACCTTTAACGGTTTGTTATCGCAGTGGAAAGGCAGGTCGAGGTGATGTGTTTGATTTTTACCTGCAGTGTGATAAGCAGGGCTCAATAGTTAAGGCTCGATTTAAAGCCTATGGAAACCCTTATTTAATCGCTGCCTTAGAGTTGGTTTGTCATCGACTGGAAAGTAGTAATATCCGTGAGCATCCGCAGTTTGACTACTCCTGGTTAGTGGAGCAATTAGAAATACCTGGAACCCGATATCCTGTTGCGTTGCAAGTGCACGACGGTTATCAAGAAATCCTAAAGATAATGCAAGAGAAGTTAGAAGGGGAATTAGAAATGTCAGAAGTAATGCAGCATAGAAGTGATTTGGCCGCTGGCGTTACCTTAAGCGATGCTGCCAAACAGCACATTTTGTCTTATCTTGACAAACAGAAAGACAGCAAAGGCATCCGCTTATCTGTAAAAAGAACAGGATGTTCAGGGTTATCTTATGTAGTGGATTATGTTCAATCTCCCCAAGATAATGACATTGTTCAGGTCTTAGCTGATGATTATATAATATGTATTGATAAATCGAGTTACCCCTATCTTAAAGGAATGAAAGTGGATTATGTCAGGCAGGGGCTAAATTATAAATTTGTGTTTGATAACCCCAATCAAAAAGGCCAATGTGGATGTGGGGAAAGTTTTACTGTGGAGGATTACTAAACGTTTAAATCTCACCATTAACTATGTTTTCAGTAACAAGGCAAATATACCTTCTAAATTATAAACAATAAGGGCGTCATCCTGAGCAAAGCGCTGAATCTAAATAGAGCAGGTTCAACTTGCAAAAGATCATGCGGCTTTGCCGCATTCTGGATGACGAGATGTAAAAATACAAAGACTCCAATATAGATTATCTTGAAAGCGACATAGTCGCTTGAAGAATCTCTTTGTTTTAAAGCTCAGGCTTTATCTGTTTGAGAACTCACTTGCTCAGAATGACGGTAATTTGAGCAAGTGTGAAATTAATTCAAAGGATACAGTATTGCTCTAATTCCAGTAATTAAACCTCTTTATTAGCAGGAGAGTCTTCTCTGCTAATTGAATTCTTAAACTACAGTTTTAGTCTGCGTATTAATTCATGGCTGCAAAAGTCCGTTACTGAGTAAAAAAACTGTAAAAAAATGTTACTAATGTTTTTGAAATGAGTCGTTCGTGCAAAAATTGCTTGAAAAAATCTTCATTTTTACTTAAGCTTCCCTTAAGAAATGAATATCATTAAGACAATGTTTACATACTTTGTGATATTTGATAGTATATCGGTCATGATGGTCGTTATATGGCTTATCAAAATAGTTTACTTTGG
Organism: Legionella clemsonensis; assembly: GCF_002240035.1. Taxonomy (NCBI): domain Bacteria; kingdom Pseudomonadati; phylum Pseudomonadota; class Gammaproteobacteria; order Legionellales; family Legionellaceae; genus Legionella; species Legionella clemsonensis. The sequence continues at coordinate 993,841 of NZ_CP016397.1, forward strand.
ATGTGGAGAGGATAATGAGTGCAGTTATGCAACAAGTTGAACAATATAATGAAGCATTAACCCAACAAGTTGTTGGTGCGGTGAAAGGTTATTTAAATAATGTGGGTAGTAAAGACGGTAACCTTAATCTGTATCAATTAATTGTTGAAGAGGTAGAAGCTCCTCTATTTCGTACAGTAATGGAGCTGACTCGTTATAACCAATCAAAGGCTGCCCGAGTTCTTGGCGTAAGCCGTGGTACTTTGCGTACTAAATTAAAGCGTTATTTTGACGATGAATTTATCGGTACTCGTGGTTAATAGCGTAATCAGCTATTTAAAAAGTTAGTATCTAGCAAAAAGCCAGGGTTTCCTGGTTTTTTGCTATTCATTCTGCTAGTATTGATTACAAAGTCGATCAGACAATCGCTTTTTACTTCAGTAAAAAGAGGAAAGTCCGGGCTCCATAGGGTAAAGTGCCAGGTAATGCCTGGGAGGCGCGAGCCTACGGAAAGTGCCACAGAAAATATACCGCCTTGCCTGAAGCATAGCGACAGTTGAGGTAAGGGTGAAATGGTGCGGTAAGAGCGCACCGCGCGATTGGCAACAGTCGTGGCAGGGTAAACCCCACTGGGAGCAAGACCAAATAGGAATCCATCTTGCTGCAAAGCTGGAACGTATGACCCGTACGGGATTCGGGTAGGTCGCTCGAGGCTTATGGTGACGTAAGCCCTAGATGAATGATTGTCCAAGACAGAACCCGGCTTATCGATCGACTTTTTCTATTTTCTCTTGATTTATTCTTGCAAGTAGACTTACCATCACGCTTTCTAATGGTTGAGTCTTAATTCATGATGCTTTGTATTGACGTTGGTAACTCCCATATCTATGGTGGTGTATTTGCCGGTGAAGAAATTCGCCTTCGATTTCGTCATACTTCACAGGTAAGTACTTCAGATGAATTAGGCATTTTTCTTAAATCTGTCTTGCGCGAAAATCAGTGCTCACCCGAAGCTATTAATCAAATTGCTATTTGTTCCGTAGTGCCTCAACTGGATTATTCCTTACGGTCGGCCTGTGTTAAATATTTCTCGGTAGAACCTTTCTTTCTTCAGGCTGGGGTAAAAACAGGTCTAAATATTAAATATCGAAATCCAGTCGAGGTGGGAGCTGATAGAATTGCGAATGCAATTGCAGCAACACATGCTTATCCCGAAAAAAATATTATCATCATAGACTTCGGTACAGCGACGACATTTTGCGTTATTACTGCTCAGAAAGTGTATTTAGGTGGTGCTATTCTGCCCGGTGTACGTTTATCTGTAGATGCATTAGCGAATAAAACTGCAAAGTTGCCAGCTGTAGAAATTATTAAAATTGAACAAGTAGTAGGACGCTCTACAATTGAAAGTATTCAATCGGGAGTATTTTATGGGGCATTAGGTGCTTGTCGTGAACTGATTACTCGGATTAAAGAGGAGACCTTTGCTCATCAGGATGTTTTAGTCTTGGCAACAGGTGGATTTGCTTCTTTATTTGATAAGCAAGACATTTACGATTATCTGGTGCCTGATTTGGTATTACAGGGCATACGTTTAGCTGCTGAATTAAATAGCTAATACCATGAGGTTCCTTGTATAAATAGTTAACTGGCTACTCTATTGCTGTAACTCAGTTGTACCTCTGTTTCATTCAAAACCGTCTTCGAACTGACAGAAAGCATTGTCACCAAGTGTTGTTGATTTTTTCAATCTGCCATTTCGAAGAGCATATTTTCTATTAAGGAGTAGCTGTGCATTTTTTTTATTAAAAAAAATGGTTTTTAGGGTTGACGCCTGGGAAATAGTGTTTCTATAGTGTATAAAAGTGGGTTAAAATAACAAAAAAGTGGAGAATTGTGGGACTCTTCGGACTACCCACAAAGAGAAGATTATGTTTCGCGGAATTAATGCCATCACAATTGACGGAAAGGGCCGTCTAACCGTACCAACGCGCTATCGCGACGCGTTGGCGGGGGGCAATGAGAAAGCCCCCTTGGTGGTGACAATCGATACCGAGGAAACTTGTTTGCTGCTTTATCCAGCAGCTGAGTGGCAAGTTATAGAGGACAAACTGCAGAGTCTTCCGAGTTTTAATGCTGCTGCCCGTCGTATTCAAAGACTGTTAATAGGGCATGCCACAGATGTCGAATTAGATAGTAATGGGCGCGTGCTGCTGCCTCCCTTATTGAGAGATTATGCCCATCTCGATAAGCGGGTCGTAATGATAGGGCAAGGGAATAAATTTGAAGTTTGGAGTGAGTCGTTGTGGCAATCCAGGCGTGAGAAGTGGCTAGCTGACGAAGCATCTGGTGAAGGTGGTGGATTGCCCGATGAAATGAAAACTTTTTCTTTGTAGTGGAAAGCAAAATCATGGCGCATCAATCTGTTTTGTTGCAGGAGGCATTAGAGGGTTTGGCTATCAGGGCAGAAGGAACCTATATTGATGGAACTTTCGGTCGTGGTGGCCACAGTCGTGCCATTTTACAACAGTTGTCCGAGTCAGGAAAACTGCTTGCCATTGACAAGGATCCTGAGGCAGTTGTCTATGCCAAAGAGCATTTTGCTGCAGACAAACGTTTTCATATTTATCAAGGTTCATTTGCTAAACTCGCGGAATTTGCAAGAAAAGAAAATGTCTACGGCAAAGTAGATGGGATTTTACTGGATCTGGGCGTATCGTCACCGCAGTTAGATAATCCAGCCCGTGGATTTAGTTTTCTGCAGCAAGGCCCTTTAGATATGCGCATGGATCTTGGGCAAGACTTAAATGCTGCACAATTTATTAATGAAGCAGAAGCCGATGAGATGGCCGCTATTTTTAGAGAGTACGGTGAAGAGCGTTTCGCTAGACGAATTGCCCGGGCAATTGTTACAGCGAGAGCCGAAAGTCCAATTACAACAACAGAAGAGCTTGCTGAAATTGTAAAACAAGCAAATCCAAAATGGGAAAAGCATAAGCATCCAGCCACTCGTGTTTTTCAAGCCATACGAATTCACGTTAATCAGGAGTTAAATGAGTTAACAAAATGTTTGGAAACGGCAATTGATGTCTTAGGAATAGGTGGGCGTTTGGTGATAATTAGTTTTCATTCTTTGGAGGACCGAATAGTTAAACAATTTATGCGAGACAAAGCACAGGGATTACGTCTGCCAGCTTCAGTGCCTGTGCGAAATGAAGAGGTAAAAACCAATTTTAAAAAAATAGGTAAGGCGATAAAAGCAAGTGATGACGAAATAAAAGCAAATGTCAGAGCTCGCAGTGCAGTTTTAAGAATAGGGGAGAAAATAGCATGAACGCAGCAGCCAGAGCGATTCATCAAAGCAATCTTTTTAGTGGACATTTATCAGATATGCGTCTCTCAAAACAGCTTTGTTTCATATTGTCTTTGTTATTCGCCGTTTTGGTTAGCGCATTGATGGTGGTCTATGTGACGAATGAACATCGAATCGTTTTTAGTGAGTTACAGCGGATGGAGCAGCAAACACATCAATTGCAACTACAATGGGGACAACTGTTGTTAGAACAAGCGAGTCTTGCCACTCCTGGTCGAGTTGAAGCACTCGCAGTTGAAAAATTACAGATGAAACTGCCCGCAGATAAAAATACTTATGTGTTGCAAACCCGATGAAAGCAAAAGGTGTTCTGGCTCGTCTTGCGGTTGTGTCACTGTTTTTTCTTATGCTTTTGATAGCCTTGCTATGGCGAATGGTCGATTTGACCATTTTACATCGGCAATTTCTGCAAGTTCAGGGTGACGCTCGCAGCGTACGGGTTGTTGATATTCCTGCGTACCGTGGCATGATCATTGATAGACAGGGAACACCACTTGCTGTGAGTACTCCTGTGCAATCAGTCTGGGTAAATCCTCAGACTTTTTCAGCGAATGCACAGCAGTTAGCCGAATTATCTCGCCTGGTAAATATTCCAGCCAAAACATTGTTAACACGTGTTGAGAAGGCCAAAAATCGCGAATTTTTATATTTGCGTCGCCAACTGCCTCCTATGATTGCCAAAAAGATTGAGCAATTAAAAATTCCAGGGATTAATTTTCAACAAGAGTTCAAACGCTATTATCCCGCAGGAGACAGCACTGCCCAGTTATTAGGGTTTACCAACATTGATGATATTGGCATTGAAGGTCTAGAACTTGCCTATCAGGACTGGTTAATGGGAATTAATGGTAAAAAACGAGTCTTGAGGGATAGGATGGGACAAATTATTGAGGAACTTGGTGTGATAAAAGAGCCTCGTCCAGGTCATGATCTTGTTTTAAGCATTGATAATCGTATTCAATACTTAGCCTACCATGAATTACAAAATACACTGGAGAAATTTGCTGCCAAATCAGGATCAGTTGTAGTCGTAGACGCGACCAGTGGTGAAATTTTAGCAGCAGCAAACGCGCCGTCTTTTAATCCTAATGCCCGTGGACGCTATACGCGAGATAGTTATCGCAATAAAGCAATCACAGATACTTTTGAACCTGGTTCGGTGATTAAACCTTTCAGTATCGCGAGTGCTCTTAGTACAGGTTTATTTAAACCGGATACCATTATTGATACACGTCCCAGCTGGATGATAGTACATGGTCATACTATTCGAGATGTCCATAATTATGGCGTATTGGATGTTACTGGTGTTTTACAACATTCCAGTAATGTGGGGGTGACAAAAATGGTTTTACAAAGCCCACCAGAACAACTGATCGGTTTATTGCAGCGAAGCGGATTTGGGCAACGCACAGAAAGCGGTTATCCTGGGGAAAGTGATGGTAGTATAGTGCATGTTAAAGATGCCAATCCTTTTGTATTAGCTACACTGGGTTTTGGCTATGGTTTGTCAGTGACAGCCTTACAAATGGCCAAAGGTTATCTTATTTTTGCAAATAAAGGTCGCTCAGTACCGGTAACATTACTGCATAATCAGCCGACGCCGCCAGGTGAGCAAGTTGTCGACGAAAAGACAGCAGAGCAAATTCTGGCAATGATGGAAGCAGTACTTGGTAATGAGGGGACAGGTAAACAGGCAAGAGTACCTGGTTATCGGGTTGCAGGTAAAACGGGTACGGCACGTATTGCTGGAAAGAATGGTTACGAAGCCAATCGCCATATTGCGAGTTTTGCAGGGATTGCACCGGTATCAAATCCGAAATTAATCGTAGTAGTAGTCATTCATGAACCAACAAAAAACAGTTATTATGGCGCAGCAGTTGCTGCTCCTCTTTTTGCACAGGTGATGTCCGGAGCATTGCGAATATTAGAAGTTCCTCCTGATAAAACAACAATGTGAGGTTTAAGAAATGAAACTGGCTGAATTGATGCGTCCATGGGTTAATATAGCCCTTCCTGATTGTGAAATTTCAGGATTGCAAAACGATAGTCGCCAAATTAGCCCGGGCTTTTTATTTCTGGCTTATCCTGGGGCACACACTGATGGTCGATTGTTCATTTCACAAGCAGTCGCTTCAGGTGCTTCTGCGATAGTGTATGATCCTGCTGGCTGGTCGACTGCCAAGTTACCTGAACAGGTTATTGGTATCCCGCTAGAAAATCTTGCAGCAAAACTTGGCGACATCGCCAGTCGTTTTTATCATTATCCTGCGAAAAAGTTAACAGCAACCGGTGTCACCGGAACGAATGGAAAAACAACCATTGCTTATCAATTGGCTCAAGCCTATGACCTATTAGGAGAAAGTGCTGCATACATTGGTACCATTGGGCAAGGAAAAATTGCAGAGCTTAAAGAATTAGGGAATACAACCCCCGATGCATTATGTCTACAACAGCTATTGGCAACTTATCAACAGAATGCAGTTCAACAGGTCTGCATGGAAGTGTCTTCACATGCTCTATGTCAGCATCGGGTTGATAGCATTGAATTTCAGCAAGCCATTTTTACCAATCTAAGCCATGAGCATCTGGATTATCATCTCACGATGGAGGCTTATGCCAAGGCAAAAACATTATTGTTTGCTAAACCTACCCTCAAATCAGCCATTATTAATCGGGATGACTCCTACTATCAGTTAATGAAAGATGCTATTACTGCCATTTCATGCCAAGTGGTTAGCTATGGTATTAAAGAAGAAGCAGCCGATGTACGCGCTTTAAATTGGCAGGTTGATTTAACTGGAACAACTTTTGATGTTTTGTCCCCTTGGGGGCAATTGCAGTTAAAAATAAATGCCTTGGGTTTTTTTAATATTTATAATGCATTGGCAATTTTTTCAAGTTTGGCGGTCAATAATTATCCTATCGCAACCATTGCTTCCATTATGAGCAAGCTACAGGCAGCTCATGGCCGAATGGAAGTAGTTTCTCATGAACCTTATATCATTGTTGATTATGCGCATACACCAGATGCATTGGAAAACGTGCTTGCTACGTTAAGCAGAATCAAAAAAAATCGTCTTTTAGTGGTGTTTGGTTGCGGTGGTGACAGGGATAAAACTAAACGTCCCATGATGGGAAAAATTGCTGAACAATACAGTGACATTGCTATCATTACCAGTGATAATCCACGCACAGAAGATCCCATGACTATTATTAAAGACGTTGAAGCCGGAGTTGCTAATCCTTCTCGAATTGTGAAAATTGTTGATCGACGAGAAGCAATTGCTAAGGCACTCAGTTTGGCAGAAAAAGATGATATTGTTCTGATTTCGGGCAAAGGGCATGAAACTTATCAGCAAATAGGAAATTTACGTTCTTTTTTCTCTGATCAAGACGCAGTACGAAAATTAGTTAATAAATAGCCTATTTTACTCCATAAGAGTCTGATGTTATCTCACTTTGAAAGGTATAAAGCTGTATCATGGTTGTAGCGTGCTATTGCTTAAACATTTTTCTTTCTGCTCATACAGGCTATGAATAGGTCTTATGTATAACCACTTAAAGGAATGGGTATTTATACCCATATCAAAAAGATCAAAATTAGCGCATAATTTTCTCTTTTAGTACATTTAATGTGAAATCGATATGCGCTGGGAACACTTCAACCAAAATTTATCCTCCTATGATCGAACGAGAGGAATTAGCAAAACCTCTATTTATGCAGTTTACAAAAATGTGGAAAAAGATAGTGAGCTTGGCGAAATAGAAATTACTAGCTCCGATGAGACCTTGTTTTTTAGCTTTGGTTTTTCTGAAAAAGCGCAAGATTTCTATCTTAAAATGATGAGGTGGTTAAAACAATTTGAGAATGAGATGATCTGTTCTCGAAGCAGTATGGATCTTGAAAAAAGGGAGATGATAATCTCTGTTAATAGTAAGGATTTTAACATTCGTGAAATATTTAATTTTCTTTTCCAGGAAAAACAAATCGATGAGTCCATAGCAGCAATTCCTGATATGTTGAATTTAAAATCTCCTGAAGAAACGCTTAGCAATAAGACCTCTGAGAATAATAATGTTGAGGTCTCTCAAGCAACAAATAGTCTTGAGCTTAATAATTTTTCTGCAGAGGTAACCCCAGTTGAAAATTATGCCTCTCTAATCGAAACAATTGAACGCCAAATTAAAAAGTTTAATGATGGGATTTCATTTTTTTCTATCAACAAAGGAAAAAAGGCCTCATTGATAAAAGAAGCATTGCAGAATACTATTGAAGCAATGAACAATACCCCGGCATTATTTAAATCACCCGAAGACGTGTTAAATTATAAAAAAGATGGAAACAGCCGTAGTCTTAAACAAGCACTGAACTATAATCGATTGCTTATTCAGCGCGAAAAAACAAATACTTTGCTTGAAGTGGAAAGTTTTTTATATCCTAAAAACGGGAAATAGGGTGGAATCCCGGATTCGATCCTGCGGACCTGCATCCAGGCTACTTTGATTAATATTCCCTATGGAGCCTGGGTTCCCCCCTGGGCTGAATGTTACGCAGGTGTTAAGATTATCCACAACCAAGAATTCTTAAAATTTTTTTATCTGCCGGTAATTCTTTTGCATACATAGCAAAATCATGCCGTTGTTGATGTGCTTTACGTAAACTTAGAAAAGCTGTTTCCAGATTGCCAGCTTTTTTTAAACGCTCAGTCTCATAAATCGGATTGTATAATGATAGAACATAGTCTTGCCAGGTTTGTCCACCTGGCATTGGAGGAGCTTGTTGAATGGCAGGAAGTGTATATTCTGGTAAAGCCAATCCATAGGCAGCATGAAGTTTTTGACTTAGTATAATCACTGCGTCATCTTTTGCTTCAAGACTGTGTCCTGCGATATGAGGCGTACATAATGTTGCAAAATTGACAATGTCTGTACTAATGGCAGGTTCATTATTATAAACATCGGTGCAATAAAGTAAGGGTTGGGCTTGCTGCAATAACTCCTTTTCATTAACAATACTACCACGAGAAGCATTAATAATAGCGCAATGAGGTTTTAATTTTTTTAAAACAGCCTGATTGATGAGATTAAAACTGGCATCAGGCTGATTAAAATGTAAGTTTGCATGGATAGCAATGAGATCACATTGAGTGACAGCTTCGAGCGAACAACTCATAAAATTATGCTGGCGCTTGCTTTTTGGAGGATCATAGGCAACGGTATGTAAACCAGTTGCTTGCAGACGTTCCAGAACTTTAGAACCCACTTTACCTACACCTATTACAGCAGCGTTAGTTCCTTTAAAATCTTTATATTTTTGCAAAAATGCAAGGCTTGCAATTACATAATCAGCAACAGCTGTCGCATTACTCCCTTTGGCATCAAATAATTTTATTCGCCGTGACTTGAGAAAACTCTCATCAATATGATCAGTTCCACTGCTTGCCGTGGCAACGTAATTCAAAGCGGTATTTTTCAATAAATGCTCTGTCACCTTCAAGGTGGAGCGACAAATTAAAATCTGGTGATTTTTTAGTAATTGAGTGAGCTCAGCAGTATTATAATATAAAGTTAATTCAAAAGGTTTTGGAAAAGCATTAAATAACCCTGGTAATGTAGCATCAGCAAGAATTTTCATAAATTAAATAATGCTCGGAGAAACATAAGAGACCACTGAATCGGTGGATTAATAAGCCAGGGTAGAACGCCCGTGAACAGCAGGATTAATAAAATAAAAAACCCCCATGGTTCCAACCTTAAATAAATAGACGCATGGCGTGGTGGCATAAGGCTGGCAACAATGCGGCTACCATCTAAAGGAGGAATGGGAATTAAGTTCAGATAGGCTAATAACAAATTAATAATAATACCCGCACGCGCTGCTAATAATAAAAATAAAGCAAAATTAGATGATTGAGGATTCATATTAGCTGCTATTTTCAGCAATCCTGTCCACATAATGGCCATTAATAAATTAGAAAGTGGGCCTGCTGCAGTCGCCAAGGCTATATCACGTCGAGGATGGCGAAATTGCGAGTCATTAATGGGTACGGGTTTTGCCCAGCCAAAAACAAAATTAAAACGGCTTAAAATTAAAACAGCAATAGGAACAATAATGGTGCCAATAAGATCAATATGTCTCATAGGATTAAAGCTAACTCGGCCTAACATTTTGGCAGTGGTGTCACCTAAACGGTAAGCTACCCAGGCATGTGCTGCTTCATGAAGGGTTATACCAAACAAAACAGGCAGTAACCATATAGCAATTTGTTGGATAGTGGTTAACTCAGGCATGCCATTACTTAATCATGTAAATAAAGCATTCTAACGGTTGTTATAAGCAGACTCAAGGTCCAAACAAGCTAGACAACCCAAGTGTTTACGTCTGTAATATACTATATAATACTATTTTCTTTTTTATAGGTATGAATAACTCACATACACTCATACACCCTTTATTAAAACCCTATATAAACAGGATAGAAATAATTGATTCTGACCCATTACTCTCTCCTTATAAAGTTTATCCCAATCTATATGTGGTAATGGGATTTCAAGTATCAAGGTCGAATCGCACTTTTGACAGATGACCATCAGCATGTCTTGCTTAGGATCCCCAGCAGATAAAATTCCGCTCTTTGAATGAAAAGATCCTTCAAGTGACGATGTCGCTTTCAGGATGACGTGGGCCGGAGCCTTTTGTCTATTTACATCTCGTCATCCAGAATGCGGCAAAGCCGCATGAAGGATTGTAAGTCTAAAAGTGGTTATATTAGGAACTAAGAGGGTTGCCCTTTGCAAAAACAAAGGGCGTGAGCGACCGTTGAAGGATTGGTTTAACCAACCGCGAAGATCATGGTACTCTAGCCCAGCTCTCGAAACGTTTGAATAGTTGCTTGGGTCTGATTACACACCCGCTTACAATCCTAAACAATTTTTATTTCGAGGCTATGATGCCATTGTACAATAATTTTGTAGGTGTTGATATTGGGAAGTTTAGTTTCGTAGTAGCAGTTCATGGGCAGAAACCAATAAAAGAATATGATAATGATGCATCAGGGATTAAATTCTTCCTAAAAGACTACCAGCGCTATTTATCAAAAGGTTTATGTGTATTGGAGACCACGGGTGGTTATGAAATGCGCTTAGTTCTCACGCTGTGTGAATTAGATTATTCTGTTCACCGAGCCAATACAAGAAAAGTAAAACATTTCATTCGCTCATTTGGCAATGTAGCAAAAACAGATAAACTAGACAGTAAGGCATTTGCCCTTTATGGCTATGAGCGAGGGGAGCGTCTTGAGTGCTTTACTCCACAATCAAAGCAAGCTCTGGCACTTTATGAGTTGGTTCAACGACGCCAAGATTTAAAGCGTCTTCTTGTTGCCGAAAAAATCGCTTAAAAGCACCTAGGGTTAACCTTGTGCAAGAAAGTTGCCTGGTAATGATAGAAACCATTACGCAACAAATCCAAGTGATTACAGAGCAAATAAATCCTTTAATCGAACAAGACCCCTAGTTAAAAGCGAAAAAAGAAATCCTTAAAACTATACCCGGAATAGGCGATATCACAGCCAATGAGTTATTAGTTTTATTACCTGAATTAGGAACATTAAGTCGACGTCAAATCGCTTCTTTGGCTGGGGTCGCTCCCATAGCCAATGAGAGTGGAACTTACAAAGGATACCGAGCAACTGGACATGGACGGTCTGCCATTAAGCCCATCCTGTTTATGGCCGCTATGGCCGCCAGAAACTCGAACTCAAGCCTTAAAACTTTTTATCATCGCCTCGTTAATTCAGGAAAAAAGAAAATGGTCGCTATCACCGCTTTAATGCGTAAGATTATTGTTATTGCCAATGCAAGATTAAAACCTTTAGTTACTGGGGGCTTGATCAACTTGCTTAAAAAGATATTTTTTAGACCTATAATTTCTCGCTTCACGTATCATGGGTGTGATTAAAATAGCTCAAGCCTGTTGCTACTAGTACAGAAGAAACTTTGTTAAGTCCTGAACCACAAAAAACCCTGGAAACTAAGGTTTCTAAAGAATCGGGGAAAGAAGAGGCTTCTACTCTCATGGCAGTTAAAGAAGAAAAAAAATTGAGCTTTTTCTTCGTAACGGCGACAAAAGGTAAGACTTTAGTCAAAATCTCACCTCCAGAGGAAAAGGAAGAATTTTTATTATAGCGGTTTGTCATTTTTACAACTCGGGCCGCAATTTATTATTTCTTATTTTGAAAAGAGGAAACTAATTCAGTTTAATAAAAGCCAGGTAGCCGCTAATTAAGTTTCATCCCCCCTTCCGATTGATTAGCTTTCTCTTTACGTCGCTCCATTTCAACAAAATTAGAAACAGAACCAACGTATTATCTTAATTCTCGAGCATGGGTTAGTAATTCGTTATTACATCTATTATCACCAAAAGGTTATTTAAGCTGTTTGAGCAGAACCTCTTTTTTTGGAGAATTTATAAACACAAATATAACTACTAACTTTGATGGTGTTTGAGTAGTATGCACAGATTTATCCACCTCAGCCCACAATAAAATCTCCTTTGCTTTTACATTGGATTTTAATTCTTTAAAAGCGCCCCTCTTCTGCAAATAAAGATTTAAAGTTGCCCAACAATGAATCGCCCTGTGCTCTTCATAGAAATAGCTCAACTTAAAATCAAAGCGCTGTTATGCGCTGTACCCAGTATTGGGGACTTAAGCTTAAAAATAGTCTATTTTAATGATAGGCAAGATGAATCCATTTGGTGTTTAAGATTAGCTATGCTTTATCCTGCACTCAAGGTGGAATTTTATTCAGGCTTCCTATATTATCGATACTTTTTCATTCGGACATAATCTTTTGTCTAAGTTACAGTCGCTTTTTCTGTTGACTTTATTTTCGCTCTTGCTCTTTCTTCCTGGAATTGCCAAATTACCAGCGATTGATAGAGATGAGGCTCATTTTGCGCAAGCAAGCCGACAGATGCTGCAAACTAACAACTACTTCCAAATTCGTTTTCAGGATAAAACCCGTTTTCAGAAACCACCGGGTATAAATTGGTTACAAGCTGCCAGTGTCCGTTTATTTAGTCATGCTGATGCTACAACCATCTGGCCTTATCGCCTTCCTTCACTATTGGGAGGGTTGTTTTCTGTGTTACTGCTGTATTTCTTTGCACGTCATTTTACGAGTCAGCGTACAGCGTTATTAGCTGCAGGTTTATTCGCCACCTCATTATTATTAATTGTTGAAACACACATGGCAGTCATTGATGCTTCTCTATTATTTTCTGTTTTATTGATGCAAGGCTCTTTGTGGCACTGTTATGAGAAGGGCATTGTGGGTGAGCGCGTGCATTGGGGGTGGGCATTTGCTTTCTGGCTGGCATTGTCGTTTGGAATGGTACTAAAAGGAGTGACACCTTTAGTGGGTTTTTTAACGATTGGTGCACTTTGTCTTTTTGAAAGACGACTGGATTGGCTACAAGAAGTTCGTCTTTATCGTGGAGGTTTATTGTTTTTGCTGCTTACCCTGGCGTGGGTTTATAAGGTTAACGAAGCAGAACACAGCAATTATCTCATGCAAATGTTCTATAAGGATTTACTGCCCAAGTTGCAGGGAGGGCATGAGTCTCATGGAAAACCACCGTTGTTTCATTTGCTAATTTTACCCCTGACGTTTTGGCCTGCCTCTTTATTTTTATGGCACGCAGGTGTCTATGCCAGTCGCTGGCATCGTGAAAAAATAGTTAAATTTCTCCTGGCCTGGTTAATACCTACCTGGCTTTTTTTTGAAGTGATGCCCACCAAGTTACCACAATATGTATTACCCACTTTCCCCGCAATTGCTTTGCTCTGTGCATTAGCTATTGATAGCAATAAACAGGACCGCTTACCCGGGAAGTGGGTGCGCTTTTTACAAATTATGTGGGGAATTTTATCAATAGGTCTTGCCAGCAGTTTTATTATTCTGCCTTATTTACTGATGGGTAAAATTTATGTGGTAAGTAGCCTTCTTTTTTGCGGCATACTTCTTCTGACCGTAATCAGTGTCTATTTTTCATGGCAGGGTGCCTATCGCCAATCGAGTATAGCGGTGTGTATCACAGCTTTAATTACTTACCCTCTTTTATTCGAACAACTGCTTCCTCAGTTAGAGCCAGTATGGTTGACACGTCATATTATAGAATTAATAAAAACAGAGAAAATTACAGATGCCAAACCTTTATTAGTAGCAGGTTTTGAGGAACCAAGTTTAGTATTTAATTTAAATACCAAACGAGTGAAATTTATTGATAGTGCCAATGCCGAACAATTATTGAAAAAAGATACCTCGCGTATGGCACTGGTTAATTCGACCATTTTAGAAGCCTGGAAAAAAGAGGGGCTGCAATTATCCATTAAAGCTCATGCCACAGGATATAATTATACCAAAGGGCGGTGGCTTGAGCTTGTTCTAGTAACGCAACAAAAGGAGAATCACTAATGTCACCATTCGATCGTATATTAAGAGTGATGACCAATCCTGTAGTCATGATAAGTTATGTTGGCTTGATTGTGCTATCTTTCCTGTATTTTGACAAACCCGTTGCTGAGTATTTTTATAATCTCGACGTAAGAAAGCATTTGGCACTGGTTGGTTGGATAACGAAGTTAGGTCTTGGCGTTGTTTATATGCCCACGCTTTTTATCCTGGCTGTTATCTTTCGTTACCTCATAGTCAATCGGGAATGGGCCGCTCGCGCATGGTTTTTATTGATGTGCGTTGCCATACCGAATGTGGTTTGTGGTTTCCTAAAAATACTTTTTGGTCGAGCTCGTCCTAATCTATGGATCCACAATGATGTGTATGGGTTTTATGGTTTGCAATTGCATGCACCATTTTGGTCTTTCCCATCTGGTCATACAACCACCATTATGAGTGTTGTTTTTGGTTTAAGTATCGTATTTCCACGCTACTGCTATGCCTTTATGTTGACTGGAATTACAGTTGCTTTGTCACGTGTATTACTTACCCATCATTATTTAAGCGATATATTGGCTGCAGCTTATTTAAGTTTATTAGAAATTGGAATTTTACTTTGCTTTTTGCGTCGCAAATCGTGGCTGGCACCCGCTTGGGGACATGCAGTATAATAGCAAAATTTGATTGGGGTTGGATAAAAATAATGCAGCAAGATGTTTCAATAGTGATACCGGTTTATAATGAGGTTGATAATGTTGAAGAACTTTATCAAGAAATTGTAGCAGCCCTTCCAGATGAACACTTCCTCTATGAAATTATTTTTGTTGATGATGGCAGTACGGATGGTACCACAGAGTGTTTAAAATCATTGTCAAAGTCCTGCAGTAATTTAAAAGTGATTCACCATAAGAAAAATTTTGGCCAAAGTGCCGGTCTGGTGAGTGGTGCACGAGCTGCGCAATATTCCATGCTGGTCACTTTAGATGGTGATGGTCAAAATGATCCGCACGATATACCTCGTCTTTTTGAACATTTGCATGATTCACGTACGGTGGTTTTTGGTAACCGTAAAAAAAGAGACGACAATACACTCAAAAAATTGTCTTCTCGTATTGGCAACGGTATACGCCAGCGCCTGCTTAATGACAATTGTCCAGATACAGGCTGCAGTTTGAAATTATTCCCTCGAGATGCCTTTTTGGCTTTACCGCACTTTAACCATTTGCATCGGTTTTTGCCTGCGCTTTTTAAAAGAGCGGGATTTAAAATAGTTAATATTCCTGTTAATCATCGTCCACGTTGGCATGGTGTTTCAAAATACGGGGTTATGAATCGTTTATTTGTGGGTATCCATGATTTAATCGGTGTGCGCTGGTTATTAAAGCGGCCTTGCTCACCGGAGGTGTCTAACAATGAACAATGAATATCTTTGGCTTCTCTTGGGTTTAACTGGCCAGGGAATTTTTTCAGCCCGTTTTATAGTTCAATGGCTCGTGAGTGAGAAAGAGAAAAAAAGTATTATCCCGGTAGCGTTTTGGTATTTAAGTTTGCTTGGCGGGTTAACGTTGCTAGTATATTCCATCTACAAACGTGATCCCGTATTTATATTAGGTCAATCGACGGGCGTCTTTATTTATGCGCGTAATTTGTACCTAATACAACGGGAAAGAGCGTCCCGTTTTGCAAAACCCAATCAGGTCAGTGAGAGAGGTATTTCTTAGCCTCTCTGTTTATATAGCAGTTGACTTCTCATTTAATAAACGCTTCCTTGCCTCAATTTTGTCGAAATCCCTACATTGTTTTTGTCTCTAAATCTACAATGTCATCTCCTGCTATCTCTTCTTTATAGTGACCCTGCGCGATATTGCTCATTCGGTGAGTAGAATAAAGTAAATACTTATTTCCAGTTTGTTGCTGCATCGTTTGGCGCTTTTGGAGCATTTCCTCATAGGCCTGCTGCCATTTTTCCTGAAATTGAGGTAAAAAACGCATAATTCTTTGATTTTCTTCCTGAACTTCTATGTCATCCTTACTCTCTGCAATCTCACAGGATTTTTCCAGAATTTTTTCAAGGGTCTTAAATGGATAGGTTTTATTATCTTTCTCTACCACTCCCGGATTTTGGACATTTTGTTTAGACACAATGGCTTTGAGGGCTTCATTGTATAAACTCACCTGCGAATACCTTAAGACCTGTGGTGAAGGGAGGAAAAAACATTCCTTCTCCCCTCTATCGTTGTAATAGGTAAAACTTAAAGTCAATTCCTTTAACTGTTTAGCATTGTCTTTCAATAATTCTTTGGCATACATCATGGCTAAGGTGCCACAGGACATAACATCAGCTTGCGGAATTAATTGTTGTTGCATAGTTCCTTTACGAGAGAGATGTAGGAGATCAGGAGTAAAATAATTACCTTCAGCAGAAGATGAACTAAGCTGTAACTTTCCTTCAAGATTAAAATAGTCGATGGGCCAAAAAGTATAAAGTATAGGCCTTATCGCTTTTCCCGGTAAGCAAATGTAGATTTCAAAATGGGCTTTTCCTGTGAGACGTTGACCTGTAAAAATATACCCAACCGCCTCATCTCCAGTAAGTCCAGCGCAAATTTCTTGTATTTCTTGCTCACTTTCTTCACCAGTTAATCCAATAAAATCTGCATTCATTTCTATGAATTCATTGATTTTTTTGTCAAAAATAGGCTTACAGGAAAGTTCTTCACAAAGTCTATTCAACTCGCCTAATTCTTCGGGAGCTAAACTTGAATTTACTTTTCCTCTTGAAGTTAAGAAGGGGGCTATTTTATTGCGGATTTCTTGATAATATTCTTTAAAAACGCCATCATGCTTATTGATGGCAAAAGGGTCAGTCGTACTTAAAACGTCGGGGCTATGGAAAAATATTTGTAAAAAGCGAGCATATTTCAGTTGCAAAAACCGCTGCTTTTGTTGTTCAAAATTTTCTTGACGGTCTTTAATAAGTTTCTCGGAAGTTGGCGTAGTGCCGTTAATAATTAAACGAATGCCGTATTTTTCCTGGTAATGTTGAACTATTTTTTCCAGATCCCGGGCGCTTACCTGATAACCTGGATAAGAATTCTCTTGTTCCAAAAATGTAGATTTACTAATTTTCATCTTAAACCCCTCTTAATTAAGAAACCAACTGCTGACTAATGAAATACATCAGGGCAGATAATTAAGAGACAAAAAAGATGAAACTTTGGGCTTGGTGATTAATAACTTCGCTGAATGAAAGTCAACTAACAATTCTCAATCATAGGATTGACTGAATCGTTCATCTTCTTTGCCTCAGCGACGAACCCGTTTACTCATTAAAACTAAGTGTTATCACCAGTCCTCCAGAATATCCTTATGGAGAAGATAGGTCGCGATATAAAAATCATTAAATACTAGAATGATTGTTAAAATTTTAACAAATGATCATTAAAGAAATATTAAGGATAGATAATTTGGTTCAAAGTTTAACTTATAATTATATTCCTCGAGAGCTATCCAATCGCATCGGTGTATTGCTTATTAAACATCTTCTCGATGGGACTGTTTCCCTTAAGGAAGATCTTACGATAACGAATAATCAATTAAAACTGCTTTTTGGCTTATACGAGAGTCATCAGACACTAACACCGCAGTTATTGGAAACCTTATTGGATTGTAGAGTAACTGCCGACAATGTAATGCTGGACGCAGAGACATTACGCGCTTTGCACCAGAATAGCTTATTTCCTCCAGCTGGGGAAACGGTTACAGAGGGAAGGCAATTTCGAGCCTTTGGTTTTTAGCTATTATTCATGCTAAAAACAACTAGCTCTTTGGAGGGAATATAGCCAAAGGCTTGCCCCCCAATAACCCGTTTTGTTTCCGGATTTACAAGCAGTTTTATCTCCGTTAATAAAGAGGAATGAGCAAAAAGGTTAATCCAGTAAGGCAATTGGGGAGTTGTCCAAACAATAAGCGATCTGCCTTTGGGTAAATACTCTTTTGTAGGTTGAATCAGCCATAGATTTTTTGTGGGGAGTGTTGTAGCAATATTTCCTAAAAGCCAATAAGAATCAGAAACAATGTAATCCCGCTTGCTAGAGTCAGCTTTAATGAACTCTAATATTTGCTGTAATGACACTTGCTTGCGTTTTGTGTGGTCTGAATGACTGTTGTAAATTAAAATAAGAAAATAAAGGACTTGCGTCGCTGCGCATAAGACAAAAAATGAAATTACCTTAGTTTTTAAAGCTGGACTGTATTTAAGTTGACTAAAGTAGAGGACAGGACATAAAAATAATATCGGAATTAGCCAGCGTGTTTCAAATTCACTAAATCTGCCCAGTATAACAATTGTGGCAAGAATAGGTAGACATAGTAAATGATAACGATACAGCAGCAAATCGCTCTTTTGTTTAAATTGACTTCCATGAAAAAAAATGGCTGCAACGAAAAGAGGCGCTGTGAAAAGTAAGCTTGTTTTGAATAATTGAACAAGCCCGTATAAGTAAGTCACTCCAGAAGGATTTAGTTTATAAGCACTGGCAAAGCCCAAATCAGAATACTTTAAAAGCCAATAGGCATAAGGGCTGGTAATAATCATTGTCATTATTAAGGATACCAGCATAAAGGGATGCATTAACCGCTTGCGGTAGGCTTGAATGGTTAGAGAACTGATAAAAAAAATTATAAAAAATAATAAATAGTTAAATTTTGCCAGCAAACCTATGCCAATAATCCCTCCAAAACCACCATACCAAAAAAATTCGGAACAATGATTGTAGATATGAAACCAATACCAGGTTAAACAGACTGCAAATAAAACTAATATAGAATGGGTGTTGTCTTTTACTAAATCAAGACCAATAGATGGGATAAGAGCCCAGGACGCAAGGGCGCACCAGGCCAATACATTATTTTGGCAGTGAAGCTGACTTATCAAATAAAAAAGATAAAGGCAGCCAAATAATAAAAGGCATTTTAGGAGCGCCAAGCTGAATAAATTAACCCCAAGCACGTGGAAAAAAAAATATTGTAGCCAGGTATAGAGGGGAGGTTGGTTAGGGTAGCCCGGTAAAAGATTTTGTGCCAGCACCACTTGCTCAGACTCATCAAGCAACAGCACGGAGCCGCGTAATACTAGCCTTATAAACAGAATAAAACTTACGAATAACAACAAGCTAATTGCAGGATGCTCAAGCCAAAAATTATTCTTCTTTGTTTGAATATCCATATCTATTATTTTTAACGCACTAATTATTAAAAAATAATTATCCTAAAAAAATTCACTTTAAGCTATAAGAATAGGCGATGTACTGTTGTAGTTTTTCATCTTTTTTACAAGATGAGAAAATTGAAATCAACTGTTGGTTTTTTTTAACGCTTACTTTAATCTGTAGAAAGGGCATTTCAGGTAAGGTAGCGTGATACTCATAGTTTAACCGCATTTGAAATTCCAAGATGCCTGCAGCGATGAAAAAAAAGACGCCACCTAATATATAAGAAAATAAAGAAATCATTGAGTGATTAGCAAGGAGCAGATCATGGATTTTGAGGAGTGTTTAAAACAATTAATCGCTGAATATACCGATTATGATGAAGAACGTTTTATCTACAAAGATAAAACAACCATTACCTTTGAGACTAAACAAAAGATTGAAGCAAGTCTTATCGCGCTAATTTGCCAGTATCTCTCTCAAGATGGATTAACTGCAGAAGCAATACATCCCTATACTAAAAAATTACAGCTTTTATTTCATCCTGACAAATATCCAGTCAGTTCACCGCAAAATAAATGGCTGCAGAATACATTGAGCGCAGAGGGTATTAAAGATGCGACCTGCTTTAATCTGGTAATATTGTGTGAGAAAAAATTAACGGATCCAGAAGCACCGGAATTTCATTATGGAGAAATATTAACGATGGAAGCGTTAATTGCTCAAATCAAAAAAGACAGGGAAAATGCGAAAACTTACACCCAACGTGCCTTGTTGGACAGCATACTTGCCATGCTAACGTCTGCAGAAGCTTACAATAACCAACTAAATACTATTTCTATAATTTGGGCGCAACGCTTAACGCAGTTAATGCCCTATTTAACCACAGGCTACTGTCTCAGTTTTTTTATAGAGGAACTGGCATTGCTTTACGCCGTGACGTTTACCTTGTCAAAAGGGGGGCGTTGGCTTGAGCAATCTTCCTTTAGCCAAGGCCAGACAATCGGCCGTATTATGCGAGTCTTTGGTGAGACTATTTTCACCGCAGTCACAGCACTGGTTGCTCGTTTGACGGAACTAAATATTTTTATGGTTAGAGGGGCCATTAATTTAGGTATTGATGCAGGTAGTGGTATTTATAAATTATTAACGGCTTCAGCCGTAGAAGGAACGAGCAGCTCGCATTCCACCAATCAAAGCAAAGCTTTAATATTGGCTCCACAAGATTTATTGGGTGGCATACGTTTTAAAACCTTCGAATTAAAAATATTGGCAATGAGCTTCGAACAAAAGGCTAAACAGTTGCAGAGTCAATGGTTTTTAGAGTGGCGTGCTGGTAGTTATAAAAATGTCACCATTAGAAAAACATTGCGAAAACTGCGAGAGATAGATCGCAGCAATCTTTCTGTACCTGAAAAGCTTGAAAAAGCCGCTGAAATTATTACAGCACTTGAAAACAATAAGAAAGTGAATGTCAAAGGAAGCGGAACAGAAAAAACTATCAACATCGCTAAAACACTTCTGGAGCGATTACGTGATTCGAATGGGGAGGAAATACAAAGCCAGCTTGCAATATCGGTTTAACGAGCTGAGGAAATGCGCGGGAGACTATTTCCATTCTTTAATATTTTGTCGATAATGCTGACATTTGATTTTTGAGATAGCAATGATTATTTCTATTTATGGTGCGGGCTATGTAGGTTTGGTGTCTGCCGTTTGTATTGCCAAACTTGGTCATGAAGTTATTTGTGCAGACATTGATGGGCAAAAGATTGCTTTACTTTTAAAGGGGCAATGTCCTATTTATGAAAACGAACTTCCGGAGTTGCTACAAGAGCAGCTACAATCAAAGCGTTTGCGTTTTACTGCTGATATCAGTGAGGCTATAGAATCAGCTCAGGTACATATTATTGCTACCGGAACGCCTGGTCATGCGGACGGTAGTGCTGATTTATCCCAAGTATTTGCAGTGGCAAAAAAAGTGGCTCAAGAAGCGAAAGAAAATGGAATATTAGTGACTAAATCAACAGTTCCAGTGGGAACAGGAGATACTATTCAGAGTCTGGTTAATGAAGAATTAGCAGCTTGTGATAAAAATATCACGATAACAGTAGCCTCCAATCCTGAGTTTCTGCGCGAAGGAACCGCTGTTAATGATTTTTTAAATGCCGATCGCATTGTTATTGGTGGTAAGGAAGACGCTTTAGCAATTTTAAAAATGATCTACCAACCTCTGGTGGATAGAGGTGTTCCTCTTCTAAGTATGAGTCTTTGTTCTGCAGAATTAACCAAATATTCAGCCAATGCCATGCTTGCCTGCAGAATCAGTTTTATGAATCAAATGAGTCAAATTGCTGAAAAATTTGATGCAAACATCGATGACATTCGGGAAGGTATCGGGCTTGATCATCGTATAGGTCCTTATTTTTTACAAGCAGGTATCGGCTATGGTGGCTCCTGTTTTCCTAAAGATGTCCGCGCACTCATGCAGCTTGCCAAATCGCATGATTTCGATACAAGTCTTTTACAAGCCATTGATAGGATCAATGAAGTACAAAAAAAGTGGATTTTTAATCAATTAACGAGCTATTTTGAACATAATCTTAAAGATTTAAACATTGGTATTTGGGGACTGGCCTTTAAACCAGGGACCGACGATCTACGTGAAGCAAGCAGTTTAGTTGCCATAAAGGCTTTATTAGACGCTGGGGTAAAACTTCACATTTATGATCCAGTCGCAATATCTGCGGCACAAAAAATATTGCCTAAGGATAGCGCGATTCATTGGTGCAATTCATCAGAAGCAGTACTTGATAACAATCTGGATGCTTTGGTGATTGTTACTGAATGGCCAGAATTTAAAAAATTCAATCTATCTCTCTTAAAGGAGAAATTACACGATGCTCCTGTTATTGATGGTCGAAACTGTTTTGAACTTGCCAATATGGCTGCTGCAAAATTAACGTATTATTCAGTAGGACGCCCAAAAGTTGGTGGTTTCCCCCTTGTCCAATAGGAGTATAAAAGGATGCAAGTTAAAAAGGCTGTTTTTCCAGTCGCAGGATTAGGCTCTCGTTTTTTACCGGCAACGAAGGCAAATCCTAAAGAAATGTTACCCATAGTGGATAAGCCTCTTATTCAATACGCTGTTGAGGAAGCAGTTCGGGCAGGCATTACTCACATGATTTTTATCACAAGCTCAAGTAAAAGGGCCATTGAAGATCATTTTGACAATCATTTTGAATTGGAAAAACGTCTTGAAGAACAAGGAAAAGAAAATCTGCTGGAGTTGGTTCAAAATGTTTCACCACCAGGTATTCAATTTACCTATGTTAGACAAAATCAACCGTTAGGACTTGGCCATGCTGTGCTTTGTGCTGAACATGTCATTGGTAATGAGCCCTTTGCTGTGTTATTGGCTGATGATTTAATCGATGATTCAAGACTCCCTTGTCTTTCGGCCATGACTGAACATTTTAACAGAGATAATTTATCGGTTTTAGCAGTACAACCGGTTCCCTGGCATGATGTGCCGCAATATGGTGTAGTTCGTGTGGTTGATGCCGGTGAAAATTATTCAACTATACTTGCTATGGTGGAAAAGCCAAAAAGAGAACTTGCGCCGTCTAATCTTGCTGCGGTGGGGCGCTATATTTTTACACCACAAATTTTTGCCTGTTTGAAGAAAACAGTCCCAGATCAGTGTGGCGAAATTCAATTAACGGAAGGTATTAGAAGTTTATTAACTGAACAAAAAGTGCAAGCTTACCAGTTTTTGGGAAAACGTTATGATTGCGGTTCAAAATTAGGATATTTACAAGCTACTGTCGAGTTAGGTTTAAATCATCCTGAAATCGGGCAAGAATTTAAAGCTTATTTACAACTATTAGCCAATGATTAGTACAGTCTTGCACAGGGACAACAATTTTTATGGGATTATTGTGAATAAAGTAAAGCAATTTAAAAACGGATTTTTGTACGGGATGGTTTTGCTGGCACTCGCAAAGACGCAATTTTAGGTTTTCGTGCTATGCAAGGTTAAAATAATGTTAAGAATAAAAACAATCAAAGATAAACTTGAACTTGGTCCAGCATCTCTGGCAAGATGCTGACAGGTTGATATTCCAGCGAGGAACTATGAAAATTCTGGTTGCAGTGAAGCGAGTAATAGACCCCTATGTTAAAATTCGGGTTAAAACGGATAACACTGGGGTGGAAACACAAAATATTAAAATGTCCATGAATCCCTTTGACGAAATTGCAGTTGAAGAAGCTGTTCGTCTAAAGGAAAAAAATGATGCTCATGAAATTATTGCTGTATCGATTGGTCCTGACGCAAGTCAGGAAACGCTGCGGCATGCCCTTGCCTTGGGAGCTGATCGAGCAATTCTCGTTCGTATAGAGAGACATCTTTGCAGCTTGAATGTTGCAAAAATACTGCAAAAAATTGTGGAAAAAGAACAACCCCAATTAGTTTTAATGGGTAAGCAATCTATTGATGGTGATAATAATCAAACTCCTCAAATGCTTGCTGCTTTACTGGACTGGCCTCAGGCAACGTTTGCTTCAAATTTGACAGTCCAGGAAAAAACGATTGAAGTAACGCGTGAAATTGATGGTGGTTTAGAGACATTGGCTATGCCACTACCAGCAGTAGTTAGCACGGATTTACGCTTAAATGAACCTCGGTATGCAAGCTTGCCTAATATTATGAAAGCAAAGCGTAAGACTTTGGATATCATCGAATGTGACGCACTTGGATTGACGTTGAAGGAGCACATTCAAATTATTTCTACAATGCCTCCACCCTCAAGAAGTGGTGGTGTCAAAGTCAGCTCTGTCAGTGAATTAATTAATAAATTAAAATTTGAAGCCAAAGTGCTTTAATAGGGAGACAGAATGAGCACTTTAGTAATCGTTGAACATAACAATGAGTCCATGCATTCAGCAACGCGTAATACTCTTTCTGCGGCAATGGAATTAAAACAGGATGTCATACTTTTAGTTGCGGGATATCAATGTCAAGCTGTCGCTGAAGAAGCTGCTGCTATAGCGGGTGTTCACGCTGTTTGGCTGATTGATAATATTGTCTTTGAGCATCAATTGGCTGAAACCATGGCTGAATTAATTACCTCCATTGCGAATTCATTTACGGCCATTTTGGCACCTGCCTCAACATTTGGTAAAAATCTACTGCCACGTGTCGCAGCCAGATTAGATGTTGCCCAGGTGTCTGATGTTAGTCGGATTATTGATAAAGATACTTTTGAGCATCCCATCTATGCGGGTAATGCTATTGAAACAGTAAAGGTTTTAGATGCTATCAAGATTCTTACTATTCGCACGACGGCTTTTGATGCGATAACTGAGAGTCAATCTTCTTGTTGTATAGAACGAATTGACAAATCTATTCAAGAAAGTAGCACCAGGTTTGTTAAGCACGAATTAAGTCGATCCGAACGTCCTGATTTAGGCAGCGCTAAAATAGTTGTTTCGGGTGGAAGAGGACTGCAAAGCGCTGAAAAGTTTAAATTAATTGAAGAGCTGGCTGATGCATTAGGAGCGGCAGTGGGTGCTTCAAGGGCGGCTGTTGATGCAGGTTTTGTTCCCAATGATTATCAGGTTGGACAAACTGGAAAAATTGTTGCTCCATCACTGTATATTGCGGTTGGAATTTCTGGGGCGGTTCAACATTTGGCTGGCATGAAGGATTCCAAAGTTATCGTGGCTATCAATAAAGATGAAGACGCACCAATCCTGCAAATTGCTACCTATGGATTGGTAGGAGATTTATTCGAGTTGGTGCCTGAATTGATTGAGCAATTGAAAGTTAATTAGTAAGGGCAAGAAAGTTGACGTGTGGGTTAAATTCTGCTCCAGGTGTACTTTTTACCTGGAGCAATGACATTAGCCGGTTTTGTAAGGAAAAATTATGTTTGTAGGTGTGCCAAAAGAAATCAAGCCCCAGGAGAATCGGGTCGGTCTTGTTCCTGGAAGTGTGCGAGAAATTATAAGAGCAGGTAGTAATGTGCTTGTGGAAAAAGGGGCTGGTTTAGGGATTGGGATAAGTGATGAGCACTATGTAACTGCAGGTGCGGAAATAGTGGCAACTGCGGATGAAGTATTTGAGCGTGCGGAGTTAATCGTTAAAGTTAAGGAACCTCAGCCGATAGAATGCAAACGTCTACGTGAAGGACAAACGATATTTACTTATTTGCATTTAGCGCCAGATCCTCAGCAAACACGCTTGCTCAAAGAGTCCGGTGCAACTGCAATTGCTTATGAAACCGTAACGCAAAACGATGGTGGATTACCTTTATTAACCCCCATGTCGCAAGTAGCTGGACGTATGTCAATTCAAGCTGGAGCCCACTGCCTGGAGATGGCGCAAGGGGGGAGTGGTGTTTTATTGGGAGGAGTTCCTGGCGTCGCACCTGCTAATGTAGTGGTAATTGGTGGGGGAGTAGTTGGTAGTAACGCAGTACGTATGGCGATGGGTATGGAAGCACGTGTTATTGTAATTGATAAGTCTCTCCCTCGTTTACGTGAACTTGATTTTCAATTTGGTTCCAAATTACATACCATTTATGCGACAGTAGAATCTCTAGAGCACTATGTAAGGGAAGCGGATTTGGTGATTGGTGCTGTGTTAGTGCCAGGGGCTGCGGCACCAAAGCTGGTTACAAGAGCAATGCTGAAATCGATGAGACCGGGTTCGGTTGTGGTTGATGTTGCAATTGATCAAGGTGGTTGTTTTGAAACAAGTAAACCCACAACCCATCAGCAACCTACTTATGTTGTAGAGAATGTGGTGCATTACTGTGTGGCGAATATGCCAGGCGCTGTTCCAAGAACTTCAACATTTGCCTTAAATAATGCCACGTTACCTTTCATAATGAGTTTGGTAACGAAGGGTGTTAAATTGGCATTGCTTAGTGATGGTCATCTTCTCAATGGATTAAATGTCCATAAAGGAATGATTACCTGCGAAGCAGTAGCCCGTGATCTCGGCTATGAATACATTGAAGCAGCAGAAGCGCTAGCAAGTTAAAGAAACCAATTAAGTGTTTAATTCAAATTTACAGAATGTGACTGATAGTCTGGTAAGGCGCAGCATAGTCAATGTTGTTAAAAAAAGGTTCAATGAACTGATCCTTGATTGCGCTGCACTTTATTGATGTCACAGACTTACATCAATTCATAGGCAATTAAATCCAGAGAATTAAATTTGCTATAAATTATCTATATCATCAAAAATGTATTGGTCTCTTTTTTCTTTTTAATAGAAGCTAAATATAGCTATGTCGCGAGGTAGTTTATATGTCCAGTAAAATTATTCAATTTTACGATTTACACCCAATTAACTACAACCAAATTACTTCTAGTCTTGAAGATAAGTATCATCATTTAGACTGTATAACTCAAAAACAATTATCAGATTTTGATCAAGATCATTACGAGGGCTCTGAGGCAATTGAGATATTGGCTCATTCTATTGGTCTTGAGCAAATTCACCAGGTTCTTGATATAGGATGTGGTGTTGGGGGACATCGCGATATTTAGCTTACCACTATGGTTGTCAAGTTTTTGGGTTAGATATTACTCAATCGCGTATCGAAGCAGCAATTAAGCTTACGGCATTATGTGGCTTAAGTCACTTAGTAAAATTTCAACAGGGTGATGCAACCTGTATGCCTTTTGCAAATCAGCAGTTTGATAGGGTCATTGGGCAAGAGGCCTGGGTACATATCGCTGACAAAAAAGCTCTATTTAGTGAGTGTAAAAGGGTACTAAAACCCTGTGGTAAATTAGGATTTACTGATGTGGTTATTAAAAAAGATTTGACTTCAAAAGAACTACTAAGACTTCATGAAGAAATGGCTTGTTACGGTTTGATTACATCAAATGAATATGAGGATGAAATAAAACAAGGAAATCTTACCCTGACGGGGAAAGAGGATTTATCCAGTAATTGGGCGAATATTTTATCAGATAGATTGAAAATGTATCGCAATTTAAAGGAATATACGATAAAAAAATTTGGGGAAGAGTATTTTTTACAATGGGATAAAGCTTACGCATTTTATGTTGATTTATTTGTGAAAGGAAAGCTAGGTGGTATGCGTTTCATAGCCCAATCCAACTAACTACAATTACCTTCATAACAAACACTGTTTGCAATATAAGATAGCTTGATAAAGCGACGCTAGAGCGTGAATGATCTAATTAGCACGAAGAGCGTATTACTTATTTAAATCTGGCGCTCAGCGTGTAAAACTCATGTCTTAAACATCTGCTGCTACACCAGATTTGCCATCGTTTAGATTTATTCTCCAGTGGCAAGAGCCACATCAAAATAAATTCTCCTGCGTGTCTGCCTCGGTTGATGTTTCTGTATCATCAGATGCAGCTGACTCTGTTCCTGGTACATCCTGCTCGCGGAAATATTCAACAATTGCATTGGGTTGATTGTTTTTAGCCAATAATCCGGTTATGGGATCAATTCTTACAGCAACTATATTCTCAGGTTGAGGCAGCTCTTTCTGAGGCAGGTTGGTCAATGCGACTTTCATGAAATCTATCCACATAGGCAATGCCAAACCGGCAGCATATTCATGTAGCGATTGGGGATTATCGTAACCAATCCAGGTAGTCACTACTAAATCTGAATTAAAACCGGCAAACCAGGCATCAACTTGATCATTTGTTGTTCCGGTTTTACCTGCCAAATCAAAACGATTCAGTACTTTTGCCGCATGAGCCGTTCCATGCTGGACAACATCTTTAAGTGCTGTAGTCATCAAAAAAGCAATGTCGGCAGGAATGACTCTAGGAGCCAAGGTTGCTGGATCAATTTTATCCAGTTTACAATCATCACAAGCTATAGACGGTTTAGCCTGTAACAGAATTTCTCCATTGTTGTCTGTAATATGATCAATTAAATACGGTTCAACACGAAAACCACCGTTTGCAAAAACCGCATAGGCTGCTGTTAGTTCCAGAGGACTTACAGATAAACTTCCCAGAGCCAAAGATAAAGCTTTGGGTAATTTATCTTTACGGAAGCCGAAGCGGGAAATAAAATCAATGGCGTAGTCAAAACCTATATCATCTAAAACGCGGATAGAGACTAAATTACGTGAATGGACTAATGCATCTTTAAGGCGAGTAGGGCCATTAAATTTTAGATTCACATTATGAGGTCGCCATAAATTGGCTTGACTTGGATCATCGACTACGACGGGAGCATCATTAACCAAGGTTGCAAGTGTATAGCCTTTATTTAATGCAGCTGCATAAATAAAAGGTTTAAAACTTGAGCCGGGTTGTCGTTCTGACTGTGTAGCTCGATTAAATTTACTTTTTTGGAAATTAAAACCGCCCACGAGTGCTTCGAGTGCACCATTGTTTGGATTTAAGGCAACTAAAGCTGCTTCTACTTGTGGAATTTGCGATAGACGCCATTTATTATCTTGATTATGCACATAGACAATATCACCTACAGCGATTATTTGCTGTGCTTTAGTTGGTGCTTTGCCCATCCAGCCATGTTTAAGAGCCGGTCTTGCCCACGATAATCCCTCCCAAGTGAGAGTAAAGTTACGTCCATGGCGAGTGGCTGCTATGGCTTCTTTATCGCCAACGGCTAAAATCACAGCAGGTTCAAGACTACCAATTACTGGGTATTGAGCTAGCAGTTTATGTATCGAGTCAGGTGATTTGCTGTCAACGCCGCTTATTCTGGCAACCGGCCCTCTATAACCATGACGGCGATCATAGGCAAGAAGATTTTCAGTCACTACCTTATTGGCTGTAATTTGTAAAGGGCCTTTAATAGTTGTATACACTTTGTAGCCTTTGGTATACGCTTTAGGGCCAAAATGATCAAAAAGTGATTGACGAATCATTTCAGCAACATAAGGCGCACTCACTTCAATGTTGGTGCCATGATATTTAGCAGTGATGGGCTGATTAACAGCTTTCTGGTATTCTTGCTCTGTAATGTATTTTTCCTCTAACAGACGTTCTAACACATGATCACGTCGCTTCTTGGCAGCGAGAGGATTGACAATAGGGTTTTGAGTTGAAGGCGCTTGTGGCAAACCTGCAATCATGGCTAATTCAGCCAAGTCCAATTCATTTAATGGTTTGCCATAGTACACTTCCGCAGCAGCACCTACACCATAAGCCCGATTGCCTAAATAAATTTTGTTAAGGTAAAGTTCAAGTATTTTTTCCTTGCTTAATTCGCGATCAATCTTGATAGCTAATAAAATTTCATTAAATTTACGTAAGAAAGTTTTCTTACGACTTAAAAAGAAATTACGAGCCACTTGCATCGTAATAGTACTACCACCCTGCGATTTAGTGCCAGTTTGAATCATACGAACAGTAGCTCGACCTAATCCCAAAATATCAACGCCTGGGTGTTCAAAAAAACGCTGATCTTCGGTAGCGAGAATCGCATGAATTAAGGTAGGTGGAATTTCTTCGTAGTTAAGTGGTATGCGTCTTTTTTCACCATATTCCTGAATGAGGAGGCCATCTTGAGTATATATGCGCAAAGGAACCTGAAGTTTAACTGTCTTTAAAGAATCTACATTGGGTAGCTGACTTTCAAGGTAGAGATAAAGAACACTTGCACAAACAATTAAGAGGAAAAAAAGGCTAAATAAAGCCCATAAACCTTTACGCCAAAAATATGCCGATTTTCTCATCTGATAGGGTTTATAATTTGTTAATCTGCGAATTATAGCGCTATTTAGTGGCTTTTGGCGACTTCTTCTGTTCGTTTTAGAACAAAATCATGCTTTGTCTAAATTAGCAGTGTATATGAGGTTAATAATACCCCTCTTCACGCAAAGAGGGATAGCGTCTTAATCATCTATAAACGTAGGAAAACCCAAAGAGGGTGAGGAAATTTTATTCGTCTCTGATGAATCATCGCGTGGCAGGATGGGTGTTAATCTATTGGCTACGCCAAAAAAAGGATGCATTAAATGCATGTTGGGTTTGACAGCCTTGGTTCTTAACAAAACTAATTCCTTTTTCAGCGTACTTAACTCTTTTTCTAGATTAGTTTTCTCAGTCAGCGTAACTTGTTGCTCTTCCCAAATAGCTCTTTTTTCTTTCGTGAGTTGCTCGTTTTCTATAATTAACTGTGATTTTTCTTCTTTTAGTTGCAGCATCTCCTCTTTTATTTGTTGCTTTTCTTTTTCTAAAGAGGTGACTGTCTCTTTTAATAAGTCCCTTTCTTTCATTAAAAAAGGAATAGTTACTTTCTGCTGATGATTCATAATTAGTTTTTTAACAAAAATTGCAACTGAAGAAACATCAAAATTTTGCAGGTGTAATGGTTTTAGAAATATTTGGTCAATCATATTTCCTGATTTGCAAGGATACCAACCTTGCGTGATAGGTAGTACAAGTCCTGGGATTTGTTCCTCGTTGCCATCGAATTTGATTGAAATTTTACTACTCTGAGAGGTTTTTAATAAAGTATTAACATTCATTATCAGAGATTGTAGATGTTGTTGAACAAGGGATTGCTCTTCTTCATCTAAAGGGGTTTGACGTTCTATCAGAGGCTTTAGTTGTTTAATTTCAAAAAGAAAATAATTAAGCAAACTAAGCCGTTTTGCATAAGATTTAGTACTTTCATTAATGACAGTTTGTAAAGTTTCAATAAAATTTGGGTGAGGTTTTGTTAACAAGGTTTGTAATGGCTCTACTTTGACGTCTTGGGATTCACCATAATCCAAGATGACTTGAGCCAAGGAATGCACAACATTTTGCAATAACATAGTAACTCCTTTTAATATTAATAATGGATGATGCTATACCTAGCTCATTCACTATATGTAAACAACACTATGAGTGCAAGTGTTGAACAATCGGTTAAGACCACAGTTAATACGTAAAATTTTAAATCTAAAATTAACCTGTGGTAATTTTAAAAAAAATATTTATTTTTCTTATGAGTTAGGCTATATTGCCACGCTTAAGTTGCAGGAATAGGGCAACTTATTACAAGTCCAATCAATAAATAAGGAAATAAAAGTGTTCAAGCGTTTTCGATCACGCTACCGTCCTGCTATAGGAGTAGATATAACCCCGGCAGGGATTAATATTCTGCAGATTTCTCAGACTGAAAGTAAACTGTCTATTGAAAATTTTGCCTCAGAAATATTACCGCCTCATGCAATTGTTGATAATCAATTCAAGAATATTGATGTAATTGCACATTGCCTAAAAAAAATTATATCGACTACTTCTTTGTCAGGGTACCCAGCTATCTTGGCTGTACCAGATTCTGCTATTGTGAACAAGTTACTGCAGATTGATAAGAATTTACCTGAAGAAAGCATTGAGGAAGCAGTTTATTTAGAAGCCAGTAAGCAATTTAATTATCCCTTGCAGGAAGTCAGCCTTGATTATTCAATAGCAGGGCCTTCGAAAATGAATAAAGAAAAATTGGATATTTTTATTACGGCCTGCAGAGCAGAATATATTAATCAGCGTATTGAGACAATAAGTCGCGCCGGATTATCAACTCAAGTTGTGGAGCCAGAATCAAATGCTATAGAAAGAATAATCCTCTTGCTCAAAAACCGCACTAAAAATCAGGAAATTACAGCAACAATTGCTCTTATAAAGATTAATCAGTTAAAAATTCAATTGTATGTCATAAAGAAAAACAAAACATTTTTTATACACGAAGAGCTATTAGGTAATCATCAATGGATTGCTGCATTCGGACAGAGCGCTTTAAATAAAGAAAATATTTTAACCGAGTGGAACATGCAGCCTAAGTGTCAACCCAGTGCAACAAATGAAGATTTTGAAATCATAATTCGTCAGATCAAGAAAATGCTACAATTTTTTTATTCTGCCCATGCTAACGAGGTTATTGAGCATCTTTTTTTAGCGGGTGAAAGAGAATTATTGGCCAAGCTTTGTCTACGATTACCCGATAAAATTAAAATTCCGGTTTCTATTGCTGATCCTTTTGCAGATATGCTCCATTCAGCGCGTATTTGCTCTCAACAAATCATCGAAAAAGCACCCTCCTTATTAATAGCTTGTGGTCTAGCACTTAGAGGAAGTGTTAATAAATATGGTTGGAATTAATTTACTCCCTTGGCGAAAGTTAAGAGAACTGGAGAATAAACGAAAATTTAAAACAGCAATAATTATTGGTGTTTTTGCAGCAATATCCCTCATATCATTAATGAATTTTTTTACAAATGATATTTTGTTGGAGCAAGAAAATAAAATTAAAATTTTGAAAAAAGAAATTAATATTTTAAATTTAAAGGTTGGGGAGTTGTCGAGAATTAAAACGGAAATTAATGAAACAAAAACGCATGTTTTATCCTTTATTAATATGCAAAACAACCCCGCTATTTTAATGCATATTTTTGATGATCTATCAAAGGAAACTCCGGGTGATGTTCGATTGGTTTTTATTACTTTTAAAAATAAAAGAATCACTATTTTTGGTCAATCTATAAATCATAATGGCATCAATAAAATGACGAAAATCCTATCAAAAAATAAATGGTTGGTAGATGCTAAATTAGTTGAAGTATCAAAGAGTAAAAATCAAAAAAAAGAGTTTAATCGATTTAAATTGCAAGCTAATATGGAAATTAAAAATGGAACTTAAGAAAAAATGTAAATCAATAACTGTTGAAAGGATTATACAATGGATAATCGTGCAAAGATATTTAAGTGCAACTGCAGTTGCCATTTTAATAATTGGCATTAATTACTTTTTCTTTATCAGTGAAGCAAAAGAGAAATACCAATTCTTAAAAACTCAAGAAGTTAAATTAAAAGAAGAATTTGAGGAAAAGCAGGGTAAGGTTGCTACGCTGGATATTTATTATAAGCAAAAGGAAAAGCTTGATACAATCTTAAATAAAATTCTTAAACTATTTCCTGATAAGAAAAATGCCTCTATTTTGTCAGAAAAAATTTTTAATTTAGCGAAATCTAATGGATTGATGGTAAATTTTTTTGCGCCAATGCATGAAATTAGAAAGGAGTTCTATGTTGAGTTACCCCTTCGTTTAGTCATATCAGGACATTACAGGCAATTGGCTGTTTTCCTAAGCAAAGTAGCTCAATTGCCTTACCTGATAACTTTCGGAGATTTTAAAATCACAAAAATACGTGGTGATAAATTTCAAAAGCTATCCGGTCAATTGTTAATGAAAATTACCCTTCACCTATATCGATTATCTATAAAATGATTTTTAAAAAAAGGATAACTTTAATCATTTTAATTTTAATGGTGACTTCTTGTAGTGAAACAGATAAGGAATTGACCCAATACTTTCAGAAAATTAAAAACAGAAAAGTGCCGTTTCATGAAGACACTCCTCTTTTAAAATTGTTAGCCAAGTTTGATTATCCCTTGGGCAATAAAAGAAATCCTTTCCTTTATAATTTTGAAGATAACAAGAAAGTTGAAGAGAGCTCTTCAAGACCACTTTTAAAGGAGTTTTTCTTTAATTCTTTGCAATTTGTTGGTTTGCTGTGTTCATCCGAAAAAAGTTGGATCTTGATAAAAAATCCCGCTGGGAAAATAACTGCCATTAAACCAGGCGATCACATCGCAAGGGAAAACATAGAATTAATTAAAATTAAGAAAAAAGAACTGCTATTCAGAGCCCAGAATTTTGTAGAAGGAAAATGGCAACAACAAACAGTTAAGGTTTCTTTAAAGAATAAGAATAGGAGTTGAAATTGCATAAAATACTTCTGGGATTGTGCTTATTACTTTTTAACATAAATGTTATAGCCCAAAATAGTTTACAGCACCCTAAAATAAAGAAAGAAGTAGAAAATATAACGAAAGCTAGGATCATTAAAAATAAAGTAGGTAATAAACGAATTTCTTTAAATTTTCAAGATATTGAGGTAAGAGCTGTTTTGCAGTTATTAGCTGAATTTACTGGAATAAATATGGTTATAAGTGATACAGTAAAGGGTAATATCACCTTGAGTTTAAATGATATAGCCTGGGAACAGGCTCTGAGTATTATTTTAACAACCCAATCTCTAGAGAAAAGACGCATGGGCAATATCATGTTTATCGCACCTGCCGAAGAGTTCACTAAACGTGAGAAAAAAATTCGACAGGCACAAGATGAGACGAATAAATTTACGCCATTACAGTCATTGTTATTTCGAATTAAGTATGCCAAAGCTGCCGATATTGCTAATGTTTTGCAAGAAAAAAATGAAGCATTTTTATCAAGACGTGGCAGAATTGCTGTTGATATAAGAACAAACAGCTTATGGGTGCAAGACAGTTATAAGCACTTAAAAATTATTAGAAAACTCATTGAGCAACTCGATATTCCAGTAAAACAAGTTTTAATTGAAGCGCGTATTGTTAATGTTACTAAAGATTTTGCTCAAGATTTAGGATTGCGATTTGGAGTTGCAAGACCAACTCATTTGGGTGCTCTAAAGAAACACGACTCTCTTATAAAATCATCAGACTCGGCTGAAGGTGTTTCATTGAAGGAGAGATTAAATTTTGATCTTGACAGCTTGCCTATGGCAACCTCACCTGTGTCTGTAGGAATAGCCTTAGCCAAGCTCAGCAATCATATCCTTTTGGATTTGGAGTTATCGGCACTTGAAAGCGAGGGGCGGGGCGAAGTAATATCCACTCCAAGATTGATAGCAACCAATCAACAGCCTGCGTTAATCGAATCCGGAGAAGAAATTCCCTATCAGGAGGCGACTTCAAGCGGGGCAACTGCTGTAGTGTTTAAAAAAGCTGTGTTAAGTTTGAAAGTAACACCGCAAATTACTCCGGATAGCAATATTTTGATGGATTTAAAAATTAATCAGGATATACCATCACCAAAAGTTTTTAATGGTGTACCTACAATTCTGACAAAAGAAATTCAAACGAGTGTTTTAGTAGAGAATGGTCGTACAATTGTCTTGGGAGGAATTTATAAACAAGATAAAAATAATGAGATTAATCGCACGCCTCTCCTAGGTGATTTACCGGTTGTGAGACATTTATTCAGGAATCGCTCTCTATCAACCAGAAATGAGGAGTTGCTCATTTTCATTACTCCTAGGATAATATCCAACAATTTATCGTCAAAATCCTTTGACAGTTCAAAGCAATACATGATGAGAGGTGTAAAATTAACAAAGTTTGGTAGACAATTAGAAAAATATCATTAAATTTTTCTGGGTGTACTATGTTTAATCAAGTACATGGGTGTTTTTCTCATGTCTCAGTTGAAGGGGTGTGTAATTAAAAATGAGCATAGTTAAAGTACGAAACATATTTTTAATAGGGCCGATGGGAGCAGGTAAAAGCACAATAGGCCGTACTTTGGCAAAAGAGCTCAAACTTGAGTTCTATGATTCTGACGAAGTAATAGAAGAGCGTGCAGGAGCTGACATCTCTTGGATATTTGATATTGAAGGAGAAGAAGGTTTTCGACGTCGAGAGCAAAAGGTAATTGACGAATTAACGCAAAAAACCAATATTGTCTTGGCGACTGGTGGTGGTGTGGTAATGACACCTGAAAATCGTAATGCCTTGGCAGGGCGGGGAACGGTTATTTATTTAAAAACATCTTTACAACAACAGTATGAACGCACTAAACGTGACACCAAGCGTCCCCTGCTGCAAACTGAGGATTTGGAAAGTCGGTTAGAAATGTTACGGGATGAGCGAGAACCATTTTATGATGAGTTGGCTGATATCAGTTTTGAAACTGATAAATTAACTGTCAAAGCTGTAGCAAATAACATTATTAAATACATCTATGGCGAAGTTTGACCTGTATAAAGAAGTAGTGCTTCATTTACCGAGTCAGCATTATCCTGTTCTCATAGGATATAATGCCTTAAATGATCAGGTGGTACTGAATCGCTATTTAGCAGGTGAGCAGATTCTCATAGTAACCAATGACAAAATTGCATCACTTTATCTTGGTGATTTGCAAACAGCGTTTGCGAACAAACAGTGTGATGTTGTGATTCTTCAAGATGGAGAAGAATTTAAAAATCAGCAAAGCTTGGTTGCCATTTACGATGCATTAATTGCAAAGGGTCACCATCGAGATACCACATTAGTAGCTTTGGGAGGCGGTGTAATAGGGGATATTACTGGCTTTGCCGCAGCTACTTATCAGCGTGGAGTACAATTTTTACAAATACCTACTACGCTGTTAGCTCAGGTTGATGCTTCTATCGGTGGTAAAACGGCTATTAACCATCCTCTCGCCAAAAATATGATAGGCAGTTTTCATCAACCTGCTGCAGTAATCATTGATTTAAATACATTAAATACTCTGCCGGAGCGCGAGTTTCATGCTGGATTTGCTGAAATTATTAAGTATGCGTTATTGTCGGGAGGAGATTTTATTGAGCTTTTGTGTAATGTCTTGCAGGAGGGAATGAAAAACTCTCCAAATTTGGCTGCTGTAATTAGTCATTGTTGTCAGATTAAGGCAAATTATGTTGAGCAGGATGAACATGAAATCAGTGGGATCCGGGCCTATTTAAATCTTGGGCATACTTTTGCGCATGCACTTGAAGCTTATACCCACTATAATCGTTGGCTTCACGGAGAAGCAGTGGCTATTGGACTTTATTGTGCAGCGTTACTGTCGGAACAGTGCGCGCGGCTAGATAGAAAAACCATCCAATTGATTGATGATATGTTACTCATGGCAAAGTTACCACGACGGATTCCAAGAGATATTGACCTTGATAAACTGCGTGCAGCAATGGCGCAGGACAAAAAAATAAAAAATAAACATTTGCGCTTCATATTAATGAGAGCACCAGGAAATTGTTACATTGAAGATGAGGTATCAGAGGACTTGTTGCGCTCAATATTGCAAGCTGCAGTTGATGGAGATTAATTGATGCAAAGCGTAATGCAGGAATTAGAAGGCAAAGAAACGGTGAGCAAAAATACTTTTAAACCAAGCGCCTGGTTTACCAAAATTGATTTTATTAATCACCTTATTTTATTTAATAACGCATTAATAACTGTATTAGCTGAAGAAGGTGGTGGCAAAACGACATTTTGTGAGTTGCTGCAAGCAAATTTAGATCCTCAAATAAAGTCTTATATAATAAAAGCGACCCCCCCTTTCTCACCAGCTGAAGTATTAGCTCAACTTGCAACTTCACTGCATTTACGTACCGATTATGAGCTTTCTTTTGTAAATTTAATCCAGCAAATTAATGAAAGAAAGGCACATGTTGTAGTGATTATTGATGATGCTCAACACGTCCCCGATAACTTTCTTCATGACTTTTTAACTGCATTAAAACAGCAAGGGGAGCAATGTTTTTTTCATTTTTGTTTGGTTTCTGATTTTTCACTCGTGGCTAGTCTCAATAAGCTGGAAGCTGCCTCTTTAGAAAATTTAATTCATCGAGTGGAACCAGGTGCATTAACAGAAGTGGAAACAAAGACTTATCTGCTGAGTAAACTTTCCTCTCCAAAACGTATCGACCTAACCATGTCTGATAAACGACTAGAGCAATTTTACCAGCTAACTGGTGGTAACATAGCACGCATCAATAAGCAAATGGTGAGCTTTTTTTGTCCGGAGTCACTTAACTCCACAGGTTTGCAGAAATCTTCCTATTCAAAATATATAGGATTAGGGGCAACCTGTGCAGTGGCTTTGTTGGCTTCAGTTTACCTTTGGCAAAACCAGGATTTGTTTAAAAACAGGAAAAATCTTGCGCGAGGGAATACGCAAATTGTGACTGCTGTCGAACACCAATTACCTTCGCTTATTCCCAAAGTACCGCAAACAGCCAATGAAGAAAATGTTTTAATCAGCCAGATCCCCAGTTATAATCAACGTATGGAAAGTTATATTCCTGCCTTCACAATTTCAGCAAAAAGACAAGACACCCAACCGTCTCCTCTAAAACGTGTGGTGGAAATTGTTTTGGATGAAGAGGAGCAAGAGAATAGTTCACTCGTGGTAATGGATAAGGTTGTTGTGATTCCTAAACCCATTGGTAATGGTAGTCTTTCAAATACACCGGTAGCTTCTTTGGAAAGAAAGGTAGTTTCTACTCGAGAAACACCTAAGCCAACATTTCAACCGGCGTTTGCTCCTACCACGACGATTGCCTCAAAAGTACAAATTAACGCGCAGCGGGGGCAATATACTTTGCAGTTACTGGCAAGCCAGAACCTTGAAGATATTAAGCGTTTTGTAAATCATCATCATTTAACCCATACAAAAATCCGTATTGCAAAACGACAGGGAGTAAGTTGGTATGTTTTGACCCTGGGAGAATACAGTCGTTTTGAACAAGCGCAGCAGGCTGCCAGTCAATTGCCGACTACTCTCACTCAATATAAACCCTGGATTCGTTCAACCTCAGGGCTTACTGCTTTAGGTTAAGTGAGTTATTCACGCTAAGCGGCAGCTTGTCTTGCCGCTTAGCCCAGGAGCGGTAGCCTGCAATAGCCATGATGGTATAGACAAGCATTAGTAGACTGTGAAATGGTAGTTGCTTTTGAAAATATAAATAGCTGTAAACAGCATCGGTTAAGAACCATAAAATCCATGTGGCTATTAACTTGTAGCACATTAGCCATTGCGCAGCCAAACTTAATGAGGTGGTCAGGCTATCGAGTATGGCGATATCGGAACGAGTAAAAGTTTTAAGTAAATTTGCAATGAATAGAAAAAGAGCAAAAGTGACTGCAGTAAGCACTAGCCACTGTGTTGTTGAGAGTTTTGTAATTATTTTGGTAGTTCTGGGATTTGAACTTCGCCATAAATACCAACCATAGCAAGTACTAAAAAAATAGAATGATTCAAGTGCCATATCCGCATAAATTCCCTTTTGCCAATATAATAAACCATTAATTAATGTGGCCAGCAGGCTCACAGGCCATGCTTTATTACTGATTTGAATAAAATAATAAGTAGCCAATAAGGAAGCTACAGTTCCTACTATATCCAGAAGCATACATCATCCCTACGACGGCATTACCCGAACAGGTTCAATGGGTATTTCTCAGCCCTTTGGAGAGACAACTATCATTTGTCTCACAAAGGACACCCCTAATCTCTTCAAATTCAAGCTATTTGAATTTAAGAGAGAGTAATTTTATAGTAAACTGCTATTTATGGAAATTAAATTCTACGCTATTTAGAACTGATGTAGCCAAGGAGAAAATCATGTACAAAAGAGTACTATTCGCGACGGATTTTGATGAAGTAGGAATAAAAGCAGCTCATAAGGCAAAAAAAATTGCTGATGAAAATGGAGCGGATTTACTCTTGGTTCATGTTGTCGAGCCTATTCCTGCTTATGCTTATCCTGGTTTTGCTGGATTTGCCGAGGTGGAGGTTTCGATTCGTGAACAGGCTGAAAAAGAGCTTTCAGCGTTAGCAAAAAAACTTGGTGTTGATAGTGCACATTGCATGATCGAGTTTGGCTCTACTAAAAATGAAATTTTACGCGTCGCTAAGGAAAAGAAGATTGATTTAATCGTTACAGGAAGCCATGGAAAACATGGGTTAGCCTTGCTGTTGGGGTCAACAGCAAACGCCATTTTACATGGTGCGGAATGTGATGTGCTGATAGTGCGTCCCAAGGTTGATTAGGCTTGGGTAAGTCCAGAAAAAGAAGTTGGGCCAAGGCCCAACCAACCTGCACCTGGTTATGATTCTCAGGCAATCTCTAATGCTTCTTCTTCAAGGGATTTTACAATAGCTGGGCGCTTGTGAAGATTGGCAAAATAGCGTGGTAAATGATCCCACCTTGCTAAATCAATTTTATAGTTTTTTGTCCACATCAGTATAACAAACATATAAGCATCGGGTAGCGTGAATTGTTCACCCATGAGATAGCTATGCTTTAATTGTTTGTCAATAAAGCCTAACTTGGTTTTGATTAGAGGAATATATACCTTCTCTTTCATTTCCTGAGGAATAGTGGGATTAAACAAGGCTGAAAAATTTTTATGCAACTCTGTCGTAATAAAATTAATACACTCAAGAATGCGGTAACGTTTAAAATCACCGACAGGCGGTAATAGTTCTCGACTATGAAATTTATCCGCCAAATACTGTTGGATTACAGCATTTTCAGTGAGTATTTGTCCACCTTCCACTTCCAGCGCTGGCACCGCACCTTTAGGGTTAATTTTTAAATAATCCTGATCATCTTCAGTGCGTTTAGTTTTTAAATTGACGGACTTATAGTCACAATCAATACCCATCTCATTAATAAGAATTCGTACTGCCAGAGAACACGCTCCCTTTGTATAAAATAATTTCATGCTAGTCCCTTAAAAATAGATGAGTTTTTCATTTTACTTGTTCAGGTATATTTGTCGATACCTATTCACCATTATGAAATACTACCATTACCCGGGATTGTTTAAATTATTTCTGAGTAATTCAGTAATAAGATGGAAGTATACTCCAAATTGCTAGTGTTCTGATGCTATAGTTAGAGGATATATTTAAATGGCTCTGGACACAGGAATATTAGTAACGATGAAAATGAAAAGTAGCATAGTGCAAATAGTAGTAATTATTACATCGCTTCTACTTTTCAGTTGCAGTGAAAAAAAAGCCTCAACGCAAACTGTACCCGAGGTAGGTGTTGTAACTTTAAAGGCTGAGCCCTTTATTTTAACTACCGTGTTACCCGGTAGAACTCGCCCTTATCGGGTGGCTGAAGTAAGACCTCAGGTAAGTGGCATTATATTAAAACGCCAGTTTATTGAGGGTAGTGATGTTAAGGAAGGCCAATCTTTATATCAAATTGATCCAGCACCTTATCAGGCAGCTTATGATAGTGCCCAGGGTGATTTGGCAAAAGCTGAGGCAGATGCTGAAATCAATCACCTGACGGTAAAGCGTTATAAACCTTTGTTAGGCTCTAAATTTGTAAGTCATCAGGATTATGATACCGCTGTTGCCAATGCAAAACAGGCTGACGCAACCGTAGTAGCGGCTAAGGCTTCACTCAAGACTGCTCATATTAATCTTATTTATACTAAAGTTATCTCCCCAATTAGTGGACGTATTGGTAAGTCCAATGTAACTGAGGGGGCATTGGTTACTGAAAATCAAACAACACCACTGGCCACAGTACAACAGCTTGATCCCATTTACGTTGATGTAACTCAGTCGAGTACGGATTTTTTGCGTTTAAGGCGAGAATATGCCGAGGGAGCTTATAGAAAAAGCAAGAATGATCTTGAGATTGAATTGCTCCTGGAAGATGGCACCCTTTATAGTAAAAAGGGTACTCTGGAATTTTCTGATGTGACTGTTGATGAGACTACGGGAGCAATTACTGTACGCGCTATTTTCCCGAACCCTGAGCATGAGCTTCTTCCTGGGATGTTTGTTCGTGCCCGTATAAAAGAGGGTTTGAAAGAACAAGCAATTCTTGCTCCACAACAGGGAATTACTCGTAACCCTCGTGGTCAAGCCACTGCTTTAGTCGTTGATGCCGGTAATAAGGTCGTGTTACGTGAGGTTAAAGCGACACTGGCTGTGGGTGATAAATGGCTTATTACCAGCGGCTTGCAAGAAGGGGATAAAATTATTGTATCTGGACATATGAAAGTTAAACCAGGTATGACTGTAACTTCCGTTGAAGTCAGGGCGAATGAAAAAGAGAGTTCAGATGCGGCTTTGCAAAGAAAAAAGGTAAGTTAAAAAGATGTCTAATTTTTTTATAGACAGACCCATTTTTGCTTGGGTTTTAGCCATTCTTGTTAGTCTGGCAGGAATTATTGCTATTTTTAATTTACCTATAGCGCAATATCCAAGTGTTGCCCCACCAGCTATTGAAATTCAAGCGACTTATCCTGGAGCTGATGCTCAAACAGTAGAGAATACAGTAACTCAGGTTATTGAGCAAAATATGAGTGGCCTTGATAAATTAATGTATATGTCGGCTCAGAGCGATTCTTCGGGCACCGTTACCATTACGCTTACCTTTGATGCGAGTGCTGATGCTGACATTGCACAGGTTCAAGTTCAGAACAAATTGCAGCTAGCAATGCCAAGGCTCCCGCAGGAAGTACAGACTCAAGGCATT
Source organism: Legionella clemsonensis (assembly GCF_002240035.1). NCBI lineage: Bacteria > Pseudomonadati > Pseudomonadota > Gammaproteobacteria > Legionellales > Legionellaceae > Legionella > Legionella clemsonensis. The sequence continues at coordinate 1,035,967 of NZ_CP016397.1, forward strand.
AATGTTAAAAAATCGAGTAGTAGTTACCTATTGGTTATAGGCGCTATTTCAGAAGACGGCAGTATGGATCAGTATGATCTTGCTGATTATGTGGCCTCAAGCATTCAGGACCCAATTAGCCGTCTTAATGGGGTAGGTGATGTTGAGTTGTTCGGTGCTCAATATGCAATGCGCATTTGGTTGGATCCTCATAAGTTAAATAATTATCAACTGATACCTAATGATATCATTCTGGCGATAAGAGCGCAGAATGATCAGGTTGCCGCCGGACAGTTAGGAGGAACGCCTGCTGTGGCTGGTCAGCAACTTAATGCTCCCATTATTGCTCAAACTCGCTTAAGAACTCCGGAAGAGTTTGGCAAAATTCTATTAAAAGTAAATAAAGACGGCTCGCTTGTGCGGTTGAGGGATGTGGCTCGGGTAGAGCTGGGGGGTGAAAATTATACGACCATTTCACGTTATAATGGAAAGCCAGCCGCAGGTTTAGGCGTAAAACTTGTGACAGGTGCCAATGCTATTGATACTGCAGCAGCCATTAAACAAAAAATCGTTGAAATGGAGCCCTATTTTCCCACAGGTTTTAAAATTGTTTATCCCTATGACACCACACCTTTTGTAGAAATCTCTATTGAAGAGGTCATAAAAACTCTATTTGAAGCAATGGTTCTTGTTTTTTTGGTGATGTATCTTTTTCTGCAAAATTTTCGTGCTACCTTGATTCCAACCATTGCTATTCCTGTCGTTTTGCTTGGTACTTTTGCCATATTGGCTGTGTGTGGATTTACTATTAATACCCTTACCATGTTTGGTATGGTTTTAGCGATTGGATTATTGGTCGACGATGCAATTGTAGTCATTGAAAATGTAGAACGCGTCATTGTCGAAGAAGGTTTAAATCCTAAAGAAGCAACGCGTCGCTCTATGGGACAAATCCAGGGAGCATTAGTAGGAATTGCCACGGTATTATCTGCAGTATTTGTGCCGATGGCTTTTTTTGGGGGCTCAACGGGTGCAATTTATCGCCAATTTTCTATTACCATTGTATCAGCAATGATTTTGTCTGTTCTCGTTGCATTAATATTAACGCCTGCCCTGTGCGCTACAATGCTAAAGCCTGCTTCAGTCAGTGAAAGCCATAGAAAGGGATTTTTTGGCTGGTTTAACCGAAATTTTGAGCGCGCGCAGCATCTCTACCATGATGGGGTTAAGAAAATTTTGTTTCAAACAGGGCGCTATCTTCTTATGTATTTAGCCATCATTTTGGGGGTAGGCTATTTATTTTTAACCTTGCCCTCTTCGTTCTTACCCGAAGAGGATCAAGGCATGCTGCTCACCATGATTCAATTACCACCTGGAGCTACTCAACAGCGAACACAAAAAGTTGCTGATCAAATTACAGATTATTATCTTACTGAAGAAAAAAATAACGTTATTTCAATTTTTACTGTCGTTGGCTTTGGCTTTAATGGACAAGGACAAAATAATGGCATTGCGTTTATTACCCTTAAGAATTGGGATGAGCGCAAGGGGGCTGAAAATAAAGTAGAAAGTATTATTAACAGGGCCACACAGGCTTTCGCAAAAATCAAAGATGGCTTGGTTTTTCCTTTTAACTTGCCTGCGATTATTGAATTGGGTACGGCGACAGGATTTGATTTTGAATTAATTGATAGAGCAAATCTTGGGCATGAAAAATTGACTGAGGCTCGAAATCAACTTTTAGGGATGGTTGCCAAGCATCCCGATACACTGGTTCGCGTGCGGCCCAATGGTCTGGAAGATGCGCCACAGTTCAAACTCAAAATAGATCAGGAAAAAGCGGAAACCTTGGGTGTTTCTATAGCGGATATCAATCAAGCCATCTCTACCAATCTTGGTAGTACTTACGTCAATGATTTTATTGATAGAGGACGAGTAAAAAAAGTGTATGTGCAGGCTGATGCTAAATTTCGTATGCTTCCAAATGATATTAAGACCTGGTACATACGAGGAAAAGATGGACAGATGGTGCCTTTTTCAGCCTTTACTGAATCACAGTGGGAATATGGTTCACCTCGTCTTGAAAGGTATAATGGTTTGCCATCCATGGAAATTCTTGGAGAAGCCGCTCCTGGGAAAAGTACAGGGGAAGCAATGAATCTCATGGAGCAACTCGCTTCCAAATTACCGCAGGGGATTGGCTACGATTGGACGGGGATGTCTTATCAGGAGCGTTTGTCAGGCGCACAGGCCCCTTTACTTTATGCCATTTCCCTGATTGTGGTCTTTTTATGTCTGGCAGCTTTGTATGAAAGTTGGTCTATTCCCTTTTCGGTCATGCTGGTTGTTCCACTAGGCGTCATAGGCGCATTATTGGCCACTTATTTCCGTGGCTTGAACAATGATGTTTACTTTCAGGTTGGACTTTTAACAACCGTTGGTTTATCGGCCAAAAATGCGATTTTGATAGTAGAGTTTGCCAAAGATTTAATGGAAAAAGAAAGGAAGGGATTAATAGAAGCAACCTTGGAAGCATCACGCATGCGTTTACGTCCCATTTTAATGACTTCCATGGCATTTATCTTTGGAGTATTACCTTTGGTGCTAAGCACAGGAGCAGGTTCTGGAGCTCAAAATGCGGTAGGTACTGGGGTCGCTGGCGGAATGTTTACGGCAACTGTGCTGGCTATTTTCTTTGTCCCTGTATTTTTTGTGGTAATCCACCGGCGGCTAACGAGAGATACCGCAGAATAGTGCCTGGAAATTCAGCGACAAATAAAGCAGGAGGTCGCCTCTACCCATATTAATTTCGCAATCTGCTTTAAACTCTGTATAATTATTTTTTTATTATTATTAATAAAGCATGAAGCTGCTACGTGGACTAAAAAATATTCCTGATTTTTCACAAGGCACTGTTGCAACGATTGGCAATTTTGACGGCGTGCATCGCGGCCATCAGGCGTTGCTGGCACGATTACGCTTTCAGGCTGATCGAATGCAATTACCTTCGGTTGTTTTATTATTCGAGCCGCAACCTAGTGAATTCTTTCGAGGTTCACAGGCTCCAGCGAGATTAGCAACGCTGCGTGAAAAATTGGAAGCGCTTAAGCAGTGTAATATTGATTACGTCTACTGTTTAAAATTTAATAAAAAGCTTGCTTTAATGGAAGCTGAAAAGTTTGCGCGACACTATTTTTTTTCCTTATTGAAGGTAAAGTATTTGTTGGTGGGAGAAGATTTCCGTTTTGGAAGGCAACGACAAGGGGATATTCACTTAATTCAGCAGATGACTAAGGATTATGACGCTTGGGTTGAAACATTTCCTGAAGTGTCCATTGAAGGCGAAAGAGTAAGTTCTACAAAAATTAGAGCAGCGTTAGCCAATGGTTATCTTACTCAAGCTTCTTTGTTATTGGGCAGAACTTATAGTCTTTGTGGACGCATTATCAAAGGAGATGGACGAGGAAGACAGTGGGGCATTCCAACGGCTAATGTAAGAACCCAGCGACTTACCTTACCTTTAAAGGGCGTATTCTGTATTCAGGTCAAAAGAGGAAATAAATGGTTAAAGGGGGTTGCTAATCTTGGAAGCAGGCCCACCGTCGATGGAACTAAAAACGTTTTAGAAGTTCACCTTTTTGATTTTGATGAGAACCTGTATGGAGAGATATTGCAAGTGTTTTTCTTGCACAAGCTGCGAGATGAGATTAAATTTTCATCAGTGGATGTTTTGATAAAACAAATTCATGAGGATATTGATGCAGCGAGAGCTTTTTTTGCTAAAGGCTGTTGACAGCTCGTGTTAAAACCCCACGCCTGGGCATGGGCTCCATGGAGAGGATAGGGCTACAGCACCTCAGCGTTATAGCTCCAACAACCCGAGCAGGCCTAATTTAAATTTTAACGCTTTAACAGAGTAGATGAGATGGCAGATTATAAAGATACCTTAAATTTACCAGATACAACGTTTCCAATGAAAGCTAATCTTGCCCAGCGAGAACCCCAAATGTTGGCTGAGTGGGAATCCCAAGGTATCTATAAAAAAATTAGACAGGCCCGCGAAGGGGCTAAACGATTTGTTCTTCATGACGGGCCTCCTTATGCCAATGGGCATTTGCATTGCGGACATGCCCTTAACAAGATTCTGAAAGATATTATTAACAAGTCAAAATGTTTCAGTGGTTTTGATACGCCTTTTGTGCCTGGTTGGGATTGTCATGGCTTGCCAATTGAGTTGAATGTTGAAAAAAAGATAGGCAAGGCAGGTGTTAAAGTTAGTCCCAGCGAATTTCGTTTAAAATGCCGTGAATACGCTGCAAGTCAAATTGATATTCAACGTGATGAATTTAAACGTCTAGGCGTATTTGGTGACTGGGAGCATCCTTATGTGACGATGGATTACTCTTATGAAGCCAATATTATACGTGCTTTAGGGAAGGTCATTGAAAATGGCCATTTACAGCAAGGCTTTAAACCAGTTCATTGGTGCATCGAATGTGGTTCTGCGTTGGCAGAAGCAGAAGTCGATTATGAAGACAAAACCTCGCCTTCAATTGATGTGGCTTTCGTAGCAGTAAATCCTCAAGCTATCTTAGACAAACTCGCAAATAATCGGGTGGTTAAGCCTATCATTGTACCTATTTGGACTACCACACCATGGACGCTGCCTGCTAATGAAGCAGTGTGCTTGCATCCGGAGCTCGAATATTCATTACTGGAAACTTCTGAACACTATTTTTTAGTTGCCACTGAACTGACTGAATCCGTGATGAGTCGTTATGGAGTAGACAGGTACACCATTGCTGGAAAAGTAAAGGGTCAGCATTTTGAAAATATTTCCTTACAACATCCTTTTAATGAGAGACAGGTTCCCATTGTTTTAGGAGAACATGTAACTATCGATGCCGGTACCGGCTGTGTGCATACCGCACCAGCTCATGGCCCGGATGATTATCAGGTGGGCCTGACTTATGATTTGCCATTAATTAATCCTGTTTTAACAAATGGTTGCTACAGTGAGGATGTACCTTTGTTTGCTGGACTTTCTGTATTAAAGGCCAATGACAAAGTGGTTGAAGTTTTAAAGGCACGCCAGGTGCTTTTGCATAATGAATCCATTCGTCATAGTTATCCTCATTGTTGGCGCCATAAAACCCCCATGATTTTTTTAGCTACACCCCAATGGTTTATCGCCATGGATAAAAATGGTCTACGCCATGCAATTGCTGCGGTGATTAATGAAGTAAATTGGATTCCAGAATGGGGCAAAGCGCGTATTGCCAACATGATAGAAACCCGGCCTGATTGGTGTATTTCTCGCCAACGTGCCTGGGGTACTCCGATGACCTTGTTTGTGCATAAAAACACACGTGAACTGCATCCTGACTCAGTTGCGTTAATTGAAAAAATTGCAATGAAAGTAGAGCAGCATGGTATTGATGCCTGGTTTGATTTAAATATTGAAGAGTTTTTAGGTGACGATGCTGCCCATTATGAGAAAATAACCGATACACTGGATGTTTGGTTTGATTCGGGTGTTTCCCATTATTGCGTATTAAAACAAAATAAAGAATTAGAAATTCCCGCTGATGTTTATTTTGAAGGATCGGATCAGCATCGAGGATGGTTTAATTCTTCTTTGACCACTGCCGTTGCTATTTACGGTCATGCTCCTTATAAAAGCGTATTAACCCATGGTTATACTGTTGATGCAGAGGGACGAAAACTCTCCAAATCCAAAGGCAATTATGTAGCCCTGGACAAGCTGGTAAACCAACATGGTGCTGATATTTTACGTTTATGGGTTTCCTCGACAGACTATCGTCATGAAGTGAGTATTTCTGAGGAAATTATCAAGCGCAACTCGGATGCTTATCGCCGTATACGAAATACAGCACGGTTTCTGTTGGCGAACTTGTTTGATTTTATTCCGGAAGAACACTGTGTCGATGCTGCTGAATTAGTTGAATTGGATAGTTGGGCCATTAAACGTACTCAGCAACTACAAGAAGAAATTCTGGAGGCGTACAAAAATTATAATTTTCATGTGATTTATCAGAAAATTCATAACTTCTGTGCGGTGGATATGGGAAGTTTCTATTTGGATGTCATTAAAGATCGGCAATATACAACCGCAACAAACAGTATCGCCAGACGCTCTTGTCAAACAGCGATGTTTCATATTATTCATGCCTTGACACGTTGGCTGGCTCCCATCTTATCGTTTACCGCAGAAGAAATTTGGCAGGTTATTCCTGGTAAAACGAGTAGTTCTGTTTTTGAAGAGCGTTGGTATGAGCAATGGCCTGCAGTCACTGAGGTTAACATGCAGTTTTGGCAACATTTGCAAGGAATTAGAGATGAAGTGAACAAGGCACTGGAAAGTCAGCGTAAAGAGGGTTTAATTGGTTCCGCTTTGGCAGCAGAAGTAACCATTTACGCCAATGAGAAAACAGTTCCTTTATTGCAGCAGTTAGGTGATGAATTAAGATTCATTTTAATAACGTCTGCAGCGAAAGTAGAGGCGTTAGAAAACTGTTCCGCCAAGGTTGAGGTGGATTCTGAATTGGGTGTGGCTATTGTAGTCCAGCCTAGCCATCATGAAAAATGCGAGCGTTGCTGGCATCGACGAGAAGAGGTAGGTCAGGATGTAAACTATCCAACCTTATGTCAACGTTGTGTAGGGAATATTAGTGGTCGTGATGAAGTGAGGCACTACGCATGAAAAAATGGCCCTGGTTTTTATTGAGTATTGTAATTATTGTAGCTGATCAGCTTACCAAGCATTGGGCTGCTATAAATTTGGTTCCTTATCAACCGGTGCCCTTACTGCCCATGCTTAATTTTACCCTGGCCTATAATTCAGGAGCTGCTTTTAGCTTTTTGAGTGGTACTGGTGAATGGCATCGATGGTTTTTTGCAGGATTCAGTATTTTAATGAGTATTTTTTTAATCCTCTGGCTGATGCGATTACCTGCAAAAGCCAAACTACAATCTTGTGCTGTTGGTCTTATTCTTGGTGGTGCAGTAGGAAATTTGTATGACAGAGCAGTAGTTGGCCAAGTTACTGATTTTATCGATTTCTATTATAAAAATCACCACTGGCCTGTATTTAATCTTGCTGATAGCGCAATTTGCATTGGCGCTTTTCTGCTACTGGTTGATTTATGCAAGAACCCCGGCCGATAATGCCTGAAGTTGCTTACTTTCAGGGTTAAGAATGCTAACTGCTGCTACTGCAGGTAAACTTAAGTAATGTTCGGCTTCATCCCATTCAATTTCGGCTGGGAATAGTCTAAGCATAGGCAAGCATTTATTTAATGAGGCACAGAAAGTTAAATTTGCGGGATAAGGCCTTGCTTGATGATAACCAAGCGCCATCACTTGCATTGCTTCAGAAATGGTAGCAATACCAGGAAGATAATTCATTGAATAAATCGCTGCTGTCTGAGCAATGGCGGGTAAAAAACCAGGACTTGAAGCGAAATGAATGCCTGCTTGATAACTATCTTCTAACTGTTGTGTTGTCGTAATATTTCCAGCACCAATTCGTAGTCCTGGAAAATCTCGCAAGGCCTTCTTCAGAATTTCCTGTTCGCTGGTATTAATTTCAACCACAGCAAAGCCTGCACTGGCAATTTGCTTTAGTTTGTCAAATAAAAAGGCATCAACATCTAAAGTTATAATAATTGATTGATTATCAAACAATTTGTCAGTCATCATAGTGTTATTCGCTAACGGCCGCAATATTGTCCATGTTAGAAGAGTTGCGGCCGCTTAGCAAGAGTTGATTAAGGTTTTGGATAAGGAGTTGTTGAAAAAGGAGTAAACGTTGAACGAGGTTGATCATCGTGAGCTGTTTCTTTCGGACGTGGAATTTTAGTGACGTTGGGTTTATAGGCAGAGACGCCAAGCCGCTCCATATTTTTTAGCAAACTGTTTATAATTTGTGGTGGTATGGGCTGCCCATAACGAATATTAGCCAGGATAGATTGTGTTGAAGAATCAATTGTACCGTCAGGCCTTTTAAAAATAGATTCCAGTCGAGATACAGATTGAGGTGTGGGATTAGCCTTCATCAATAGTAAAATATGTCTATAACTTTGGGCCACAACCTGTGTATTAGTTGGCTGTGAACTTTTGCTGTTCATACTGGGCTTAGGGGATGGAACAGGCGTAGTGGAGCGGGGGTCTGTAGCTATCTCCGGAGTCAAATTATTCAACTGCTTCATCAAAAGTTCTACATCAGCTCGTGCAGCTTGAAGTTTTGTAAGCTGATTGGAAATCAGTAAAATTTCCTGCTGCATTGTTTCACTACGGGTATTAATAGCCTCTCTCTTATCAAATTGCAGTCCTTTTTCCAGTGTCTTGTTGTGATGAACCAAGGTTTTCAAGCTGCTAATACTTGGACGGGCACGCTCGAAATCTTTGTGGGCTCTATTTTTATCTTCTTCACTCAGGAAAGGGAAATTTTCAGGTGACTGATCTTTCTGCAGTAAATAATATTTACCATCATGCAATACGATAGATTGTTCTTTAGAAAGTATAAAGGCAGATTCGCCAAATTGAGCAAAAGACGACATGGGTTGACCATCTTTGCTCCAAAGTGTTTTTTCTCCTTTTAAAACGGCGACCATATCTCGAAGCCCTTCATATTGAACATGCAAGCCATTGTGCTTATGAAGCAATTGTCTTGCTTTTTCCTCGTTTCCTTCTTCAATTAAAGCACCAATTTTTCCTGCCTGTTTTTCAAGAGTTTCTTTAAGGTTATTAATTTTTAATTCCAAATGTTCTGTGGTGAATTCAGGCGTTTCAGTTTGTTTCTGCAGAATAGAGTAGGTGGTTTGTAAAGTCTCTAATTGCTTTTTGACATTTGCATTGCCTGTTGAAGACAGTTGTTCTTGCAGTTGGGTTATTTTTTGCTCTAATTGTGTTAAAGTTTTACTTCTTTCTTCAGGGCTCATCGAATGAGAATTAAGAAGAATAATGTATTGATCGAGCGCGTCAAGATTGCCGTCGAAGAGGTTGTAGCGTTCTTCAATAATGGCATCTTGCTCATCAAGTTTCTGTAATTCAATTTCTAACTCTACTTCCAGTTTCTCGGATTCCTGAAGTTTATCTGAGAGCGTTTTTTGCAGAGCATTGATAGATTCAGTGTAGGCGTTATATTGCGCCTGAGCATTGGCTATCTCTGAATTACTTTCAGATGCGGTAGAAGTGGGAGATTGATGTAATTTTTTATCAATTCCCTTCTGGATTTCCGTATTTTTTTCCTTGGCTCTGGCTTCTTTTTCATAAAGTAGTCCCAGAAGCAAGGCTGCCAAAGCACGATGTCGTCGAATTTCATGATCTCGTTGTTCCAGTTGAACAGCTTCTTTTATAGATTCAATTTCTGCCAATTGTTGACCGATTATGGCAAGGACATCATGGCCTGCAGGAGATTTAAGAAAAGTAATAACGTCTTTGGACGTTTTAAGACCATAGCGACTTAAATAAATGGTGGCTAGATAGGAGGGGTGAACCTCTGGATCATGTGGGTGAGGTATATGTTTATCTTTCCTGTTTTCTTGCTGATTACTTGCTTCAAGATTAGCAAACCACTGCTCCAGATGAGAAGCGGTTAAACTAATTACCTTATTCGGACTGGTTTTAATCTCGAGGGATTGATCAGACTCCTCATGAGCTCTGGTTGTAAAAGCAGATTCTTTTGCAGGCTCAGAATGCTGTTTATTGAGTTCAGTAGGTACTTTTAATTCCTCCCTGGAATTAATTTTAGTGCTGTTAGCCATAACAAACCCCTCAAGCAAAATTAATACTTAAGTATACATCATTTAACTGGTTATACAATAGCCAAAATGGGCTCCAAAAGAACTAAAATGATGCAATTGTTTAATATGCTACCTTTAGGGCTTTTAAAGGTAATTCAGTGCCTCAGGGGGGCTGTCATTTCGTGGCAGGACGATTTTAACCGGTTTCAAATGGAGTCCTACCAGCATTTTTCAACAGTAGCAGTAGGACTACCAAGAGGGCCCGGAGAAATTCCTTTAACGCCCGCCTGATCAAAAGAGAGCGTTTGGCAGGCTTTATCCTGGCTTTGAGCCCCGCGAGGAATTGCATGAAGGGTAAATCGGTGGGTCGTTTGCAGGGTTATTTTTAAAATATACCATTTCTCCTCGGATAAATTAGTTTCTTTCACATCAGTGGGTTTCCCACTAGCCAGCGTTGCGGTTTTATAAGTATGGTTTTGTCCATAAAAATGCTCCATTCGGTTCGCTAAATTAATTAATGCAGTCTGACCATCATAACGTCTGGTATATTGTAAATGAGCAACATAACTTGGGTAGACGAGGTAAATAAAAATAGCCAGTAGGACAAGTACAAGAAGTGATTCAAATAAGGTAAACCCTTTTTCTAACATCATGATTAATAAGTAGGTGCTTGTTGATATGAAGCAGGATCTTCTTGCGATGAAATGATGCTTTTCGAGTTTCTGGCAGAGGCTGAATGAAACAACAGGGTATGTTTAGGATTTTCCGCAGGCAAATTCTGCACGGCATTGCTCAATAAGTTTTCAAGTACACATCCTGTTGACGTATGGGGTAAACGTTCAAATTTCATTGGATCACGAAAATGCTCTACATCATTATGGATTTTATGAAAAGCTTTTTCTTCTTCCTGAGTGAAGGCCCAGTGGTAAAGCTTTCGTCGCTCGACTTGTATTTTTGCTACTAAATATTGTTTAAAATGCCCAGCAATAGTATCCAGCTGACTACAACCATAAGTAATGGCGTAAGCTGTCAGATTACATAAAATTCCTACCGAATGGTCCCAAAAGACACCGGTTATTTTTAAAAATAACCCGATGCCATAGGCAATTCCTCGACTTAAAGGATCAAGAAGAGTCAATAAACTTCGCAACAGAAAGGATAGTGAATCAATAACAGGCAGAACAATAAGGTTTTTAAGCAGCATTAAAGGGGGCAAAAGAAACAGCATGAGCGCATTTAATGTTAAATTAGCCCATTTATTTTCTGCATAATGTCCAAAAGGAGAACGAAATCCATACAGTGGTGATAATCGGAAACCAGGCAAATAACCCCAACTATTGGCACGAGTAGCAAATTTCATCAGCTGATCACCCAATAGCTCCCAATTTCCCAAAACAGCCAGAGACTTACTTAACAATTTAGTGATTCCCCGAAAAGGAACATGAATCAATAAAGAACTAAGTTCTAACACCGGGATAGTTATCATTTCCAAAACAAGATCAGCAAGAGCCGCAAAGAATTGTTTAGTTAGTTTTACAAAAAGATGCTGGCTTTTTTTCAAGCCCGAAAGAAAGCCATTGCGATAGCCGTAGAAATAAGCTTCTACAAACGGTCCGCCCACTAATTTGGCCAAATTAAGCGCTCCGCGAAGCAACCATTTAATTGAACCAAGTAACCAATCATCTCCAGGATGCATAATTGTATCGTAAATAGCAGCCCCCCCTTTTGCTCCTAGCGCTGCATAATTAATATAAGGAAATTGACCCATTTCTTCTTCAAGGCTTGGTACGGTTTTACAAAGACCATAACCTAAAATGATGGCGAGTGAAATAACAATGGCAACCTCGGCAGGCTCTTCCTTTAATAAATCGACCGCCTTGATAAAAAATTGATCCAAATCACCACCAACAACAATGGCCTGCCAGTAAGTCATTGCGGCAGAAATTGCTTCTGAGGTTGTACCATGACTCATCCACTTAGCCATTATTTGCGTAGGTTTAATTCCCTTGATAAGTCCACCAAGATTCAACTTGGTTAAGAGTGAACTTAATGTTTCAGGTGCAATTACAGCGCCTGCCCCATAAACATAAGCTGCCATCGCCAAAGTACCCAGTATTGGATTTTTCTCACTGGTATCAACAAAAAACCCTCCTAAATGACGCAGGACACTTAAAAAACGGTGAAGCGGATTTTCATAGGGTGGTGGACTGGGAGCGTGCTTTTCACGCACGAGAATATAATGATTTTTTTGCAGTTCAGTCCTAACAAATTCCTCTAAAGTTAACCCATTTGCTAATAAACCATGCTCATGCAGTGCTTTTTGTAAATAACTTAATCGATTTAGTTTTTTGCTATCAACGGATGATTGAGGAGTTGATTGTATGTGATTTAAATGAATATGATTGATGAATTCCTGATATAAATCACGCACAAATTGACTGATACTACGAAATAAATAGTTAAAAAAAACAGGCAGACGTGAAAAAAACGCTTTCAACTGTAGACTCGCCCGCTCGGGCAAGTAAAGATGATGCTTTCCTAACTGACTTAACATAAACAAATCCTCTCCGCAGGGTAGAGGAAAAAATAAACCTTGTTCTTGGAAAAAATGAACAGTAACGAGTTCATTGTGTAACCGCAAAATGACCTTATCTGGCAACTTAACCCAGCTGCCATTAGGGCGGCTAATTAACCATTGTGTAGCTTCCTGAGTTGAAGAGGCGTGGGTAGACATTGCTTTTGGATGCTTACTGATACAGCTTATTAAATCGTCTAACGTTGGATAGCCGATTTGAGCAAGACCATCAAGATAATAATAAGGTTTAATTTTAGTGATGGATAATCCATCGGCTCTGGTCTCAATGTATGTTTCTGGACTTGCTTTTTGAGGGTAGGCTAAATGATTCATCCAATCGCGCCCATCTAGCCAGAGTTTTCGCACAAATAATTGCAGGCGTTTAAAACGATTTGCTGGAATATTGCTAAGTGATACAGGGGGGACAAGTCCATATTGTTGACAAATGACTCGAATAGCATCGTTTAATGCTTCTTCATTTTGACCAATATGCAACTCACTATCCCATACAAAAATTTTTTCAGCCGTTTCCTCACTAAAATCAAGTTGATCAATTTTACAGACGGCATGCACGCGGTTAAATTGATAATGTTGCGCAGCTTGGCTACTCTCGTAAAGAATAGTGTCTAATTTACCCTCAGAAACAACAGGATTTGTAGCAATCAATAAATTCTTTCCACGTGCTTCATTAAGAATAGCAATCACTTTTGCACGTAGTTTCTCTTGTCCTTCCCAATCACTCCAGGATAATTCACGCTCTGTCGCAAGTAGCTGAGACAGTTGAGCAATACAGGCAGTGGCTAATTCATATTTTGCACGCTGCGCGTTTGTACGTGGTTGTTGATAATGCGCAGAGCGAATGCAATAGCGATTAACTTGCTGAATGGTGTTGGCGACTAAAGAAGACAGGCGAGCCCCAGGCAAGGCGTTTAGTTTGTGAGGGTCATGAGTTAGTAATAGCAACTGTACGTTTTTTTTATTATGGTTAGCAAAAATACGAAGACAATCATTGCCTGGTAACTTATATTCCATGTTGTAGTAGCCATAGAACACTGTTCCTGCTTGACTACTAATTGCAGAACCTGTAATGGTGGGCATTTCTTCATGAGCATGAGGTTTAACTTGCAGAGGAATAACGGTTTGTAGCCGCTCACCGATTAATTTTACTGGAAACATAGTTTACTACTATAATTTGCCCATCCTTTAGCAAGACTACAAAACTTTATAGTTTTATTGCAAGTAGACGAGTAGAACGGATAAATGTATCTGCTTTTTGAGCACAAAGGCTGCTGGTAATCTGGCAGAGGCGCTGTTAAAATGACTTAAAAATAAACAGGAAAGATAATTGATGACAAGCTATTGCGGCTATATTGCTTTAGTAGGAAGACCAAACGTTGGTAAGTCTACCTTACTAAACCGTCTCTTACATCAAAAATTAAGTATTACCTCCAGGAAGCCCCAAACTACCCGACATAGTATTTTAGGCATACAAACAGTTGATGACTACCAGTATGTTTATGTGGATACTCCTGGAATTCATCAAGGTTCAAAGAAAGTCATGAATCGCATGATGAATAAAACTGCGAAAAGTGTCTTACGTGATGTGGATGCCATTGCATTTCTTGTCGAAGGCACGCATTGGACTGAAGAAGACGAGTACGTCTTGCGTTTAATCAAACAAGTGAATGTTCCTTGCCTGTTGCTGATTAATAAAGTGGATAAAATTGCAGATAAAACGCAGCTATTGCCCTTTATTGAAAAGTTAAGCAGCCTTCATCAATTTGTTAAAATTATTCCTCTTTCTGCTAAAACAGGGACGCAAGTAGAAGAGTTTGAACAAGTAATAAAAGATTATTTACCCGAAGGCCCCCACTTATTCGCAGACGATCAATTTACAGACCGACCTATTCGTTTTCTCTGTGCAGAATTATTAAGAGAGAAGGTTTTTCGTCTCTGTGGGCAAGAGCTTCCTTATTCAACCACGGTAGAAATTGAATCTTATAAAGACGAAGGGAATCTGGTGCGTATTCATGCTTTGATTTTAGTAGAAAAAGAGAATCATAAACGCATCATTATCGGTGATAAAGGAAAGAAACTTAAAGAAATGGCAACCAGTGCTCGTTTGGACATGGAAAAATTATTAGGGAAAAAAGTTTTTCTGCAATGCTGGTGTAAAGTAAAAACAGGCTGGGCGGATGATGAACGTATATTAAAACAATTAGGTTATGACGACTGAACTACTTGAAGCCTGGGTGTTGCATAAACAACCGTCAGGGGAAACTAGTATCCTTGTTACTTTTTTTACACGGGAAAAAGGCATCATTAAGTGCCTGTGCAAGGGAGGCAGGACCCTTAAAAAGCAGGCAATGCTTCAAGCGTTTACTCCCTTATGGATCTCGGTAGATAGCAAAAACGAGCGACATTATGCTCGCCAACTTGAAGCCGTTTCATGTCCCTTTAATTTTAAAGGCGATACATTGTTCGCCGGTTTATATCTTAATGAATTACTCTACTATAGCTTAAGTCTTTCAGATCCTCATCCAGATCTATTTGATAATTACCTTGGAACGCTTCGAGGCTTGGCAACGGTTACTGACAAGTTTGTCATGGAAGCTTTATTAAGACAATTTGAATGGTCTTTATTAGTGGCTTGTGGTCAAGCTATTTCACTGACTGAAGAGGCGCATTCAACAATGTCGATTGATGAAAATAAATATTATCATTTTAAAGCAAACGAGGGATTTATACCCGCCTCGGCAGGATTGCCAGGCAAAGACATACTAGCACTATCGCAGGGGTGTCTGGATAATGCATCAGTTCTTAAGACGGCCAAGGTTATTATGAGACAGGCAATTGATGAATTATTGGACGGCAGAGTTTTAAAGTCACGTGCTTTGTATTTATTGAAGAATTCAGGTTAAGATAAAATAGTTGTAGAGCTGAACCTCTGCTAGTTGTCAGTATACAGGTCGATATAGTTGCCACTGAGAATAAGACGATGGTAGCGAAACTTGCTGAAGCCAGTAACTGGTTTGCGGATTAAACCGCGTAGGATGTTCTAAAGGACACAGTAATATTAAATCGATTTGTCTTTTTTGGATAATTTGTCTTGCCTCTTTTTCATTTGCTTTAAAAAAACGAAGGGTATCTTTCAATCCCTGGGGATTATGATGGTCATTAGTAGCAATGATAGCGTACTGGGTTGAGTAAAGTAATAAAGGGCCATAATTGCTATGAATAAAGAGGGTTTTATCCTTACCAAACTGGGGGGTTTCCAAAAATTTATTGTTAAGCATTAAATGAAACTGTTGCAGGCATAATTGCTGTGAGTCTACGAAGTAATCTTTAATAGTCAGAGAAATTAAGAGTGGCAAGAAGCTCATTACCCCCACTACCATTACTTGCATGCTTTGAGAGGTGTGTTTCATTTCACGAATGACAAAAGAAGCCAATATGATGCTCATAGGAATAGCAAATCCTACCCATCGGTACATGTAAACAGTGAGTAAGGTTGTAGTCGTACTCGCCCATAAGAAAAATAATAGCGGGGTACAAAGGGAGCCTGACAAATAGAGGTAATAGCAATAGCCGGCGCCTATTAAAAAATAACTCAAGATGGCTAGTGCCAGAGAGGGATCTATGCTGAATGGTGAGTAAAATTCAGAAAGAGTAGGAAAAAAATAGTGCAATAGATAGGAATCCACCTGGTTATAAGGTCCGCGATAAAAGCCTGGAAATAAAAAATTCATTACTCCAAACAGAGTAATGATGCTTGCAGCGATAAAAAGAAGCTTAGAAGCAATGCTTTTACTCTTAAAAAATAAGATATAGAGAGTAAAACCTAGCGTTAAAAGAAGAAAAAAAGTCAGGTGCACAATGGAGATAATATCATAGGTGATTGTCAAAAATTGACGGTGTTCAAGAGGAATAATAAGAAGAAAACCGATGCAAAGACTAAGAAGAAAGATAGCAACGGGTTGAGGATTGATTTCTTCTTCGACGAGGGCCAGCCAAAAAGAAAAGCTGTTCCAATAAATAAGGGCAATAGAAAGCTGATGCTAGTCCAGGTGGCAAGACTGACAACTACTGCCGTTATTATGGCAAAACTTCTTCCCTCTGCTTGTATGAACCTTAATAAGCATCCCCAATAAACGATAGAAAGAGGAATGAGTAAAAAATCATAGTCAACACGTAAAGGTATAAAAAAAGTATTAATAAACGGATTAAATAAGAAAGCAAATAGCACAAAAAGTTGTTGAAACACTGACGGTTTTAATGGCTGGATAACCCATAACATTGCCCAAACCGCTATAGCATAAAAAATAAGGGGTAGCCAAAAGCTCCACCAGTAAAGTGCAGTTGTAAGAGGCATGAATAAACTTAACAATAGGGCACCAGTGGCTAGTAGGGCAGTGATAGCTCTTGTCCAACTATGGGTATCCGCTCCCCATGGTGCATTAAGTCGTGGGTTAAAATGCTGATACCAATCTCTGTGCTTTAACAAATCGGAAGCAATGACTAAATGCATATAAGCATCTTGCTCATAGACATAATATTGATGGTGAATAAGATCTTTGATATTTTGCAGATTGCAAAGGAGAATAATAACTAGCGTGATAGCAGCAATTACACACTTTTTAAGCCGTGGTGTCGGTTGCGGTAATTTTGGGTAGAGAGAAGACATAATCTGTCAAATTACTGATTTTAATAAACTATACAGTGTGGAAGCTGTCTTTAAAAGACAGGTTAAGGGTATGCTTTCTGTGGAGCAATATCAAAAAAGCCTACAGGAATGGTTCTTAGGCATAGTCAGGGGATCCTTCAAGCGACGATGTCGCTTTCAGGATGACGTACTAGGATGATGTACTGGAACCTTTTGAGCGTTGTTTAAACCCGTCATCCTGGCATTAACTGCATGAAGGACTTCCTGCAAGCAAAGCTTGATCCGTATAGAGATTCTTACTTACCTCTATTCAGAGGGAAATTCTTTGGAAGCGACAGATTTCTTGGCAGAGGTAAAATACTCCAAAATTTGGCATATAAATCGCTTATATTTGTACAATTACAAAAATGATCACTGCTGAGTATAGATGCAAAATACGTTTCAAGTCATAATTCGTGCACTTTATTTTTATTGATGGTGATGCTATGACAAATAACATTTTGCTAGGCGTAAATATTGATCATATCGCGACAGTTCGTCAGGCGCGCGGTACCCGCTACCCTGACCCTGTACAAGCAGCGATGGAAGCGGAAGAAGCTGGTGCTGATGGAATTACCTTACATATGCGTGAAGACTTACGCCATATCCAGGCGCGCGATGTAAGACTTATTAAAGCTGTTTTGCAAACACGAATGAATTTGGAATTAGCTGTAACCGATGCCATGCTTGATTTTGCTGAAGAGATTAAGCCTGAGCATGCCTGTTTTGTTCCTGAGAAACGCGAGGAGCTGACGACTGAGGGTGGTTTGGATGTTATAGGACATTATCAACAGGTTGCCACTGCGGTACAGCGTTTAAAGGCGATAGGCAGTGAAGTTTCCTTATTTATTGATCCAGATATGAAACAAATTGAAGCCGCTGCTGCTATTGGTGCTCCAGCCATTGAAATTCACACCGGTTGTTATGCAGATGCCACCAATCCGGTAGAACAGGCACATGAATTGCAGCGAATTGCGGAGGCGGCAAGCTATGCAGCCAGCCTTAATTTAATTGTTAATGCGGGTCATGGGTTAAATTATCATAATGTTAAACCTGTTGCGGCAATTAAAGAATTCCACGAACTAAATATTGGCCATGCCATTATCGCCCGTGCTTTATTTAGCGGTTTGAAGGATGCGGTAAGACACATGCGTCAACTCATGTTGGAAGCGAGAAATGATGCTTAATACTGACGCAATCGTTATACGATTAACCGGAGATTCTGGGGACGGGGTGCAACTGGTTGGTGAGCAGCTAACCATTACGGCGGCTTTAACGGGTAAAGATGTAAGAACGCTGCCTGATTTCCCTGCAGAAATTAGAGCACCAGCTGGAACAGTTGCTGGTGTGTCCGGTTTTCAGTTAGCGATGTCAGAGCAGACTATATTTACGGCAGGTGAAACACTTGATGTGCTAGTTGCATTAAATCCGGCCGCTTTGAAGAATTCTTTGGAACATTTAAATCCTGGTGGCTTGTTAATTATCAATGAAGACAGCTTCACGGAAAAAGATTGGCAGAAGGCTGGATTAGACAAGAGTTTTCTGGATAATGCCGCGGAACATTATCAACTTGTTGCTTTGCCTTTGATAACTCAAACGCTGGAGGCTGTTGCATCGGTAGATATTAGTCACGCACAAGCAAAGAAAGCTAAAAATTTTTATGTGTTGGGATTAGTTCTTTGGTTATTTGATTTACCCCCGGATAGCTGTATTGATTTTATTAGAAAAAAATTTAAAGCCAATCCGCCAATTGCGAAAGCTAATGAACTCACCTTATTGGCAGGATTTAACTATGCCATGACGTTGGAGCTTGCTCGCCGCCAATTTATGTTAGGGCAGGTCAGTCGTGAAAATGGTGAATATAGACAGATAACTGGTGTTGAAGCGCTATCGTTGGCAATAGCAACCATGGCTACCAGCACTGAAACCCCCGTTCTAGTTTCAGGCTATCCCATTACCCCGGCATCGGCAATTTTACATGAATGTGTTCGTTTGGAAGATTATGGAGTACGATTGCTGCAAGCAGAAGATGAGATTGCTGCTATTTGTGCCTGTATCGGGGCTGCTTACGGTGGTTGCCTTGCTCTTACCTGTACTTCAGGACCAGGTTTTGATTTAAAAAGTGAAAGTTTAGGGCTTGCCGTCATGGCGGAATTACCGTTGGTATTAGTGGATGTACAACGGGCTGGTGCTTCAACTGGATTACCTACCAAAACCAGTCAAAGTGATTTACGCCAGGCGCTTTACGGACGACATGGGGAAGCACCGTTACCTGTGCTTGCAGCCAAGTCACCCGCTGATTGTTTCAATACTATTTTGGAAGCCTTTCATTTGGCGATTAACTACATGACCCCCGTAATCGTTTTATTAGATGCTTATCTTGCAAATGCTGCTGAGCCCTGGAAAATTCCTTCACTGGAATCATTGGAAATTCCCCAAATCCAGTTTAATCGTTTTCCCAAACCCTATCAGCGTGATGAAATTCTTTCACGCAGTTGGAATGTGCCTGGTACCCCGGGTTTTATTCATCAATTAGGTGGCCTGGAGAAACAGGGTGAAGATGGACGCGTGAGCTATGATGCGGAAAATCATCAGAAAATGGTTAAGCTCAGAGCGGATAAAATTGCTGGTATTGCACGTGAATATGCTGAATTACAACTCGAGGGTGATGAAAGCGCTGACACCTTGGTTGTAGGTTGGGGAAGTACTTACGGCAGCTTAAAATCTGCGGTTAATCAATGTCGTGCTGAAGGCTTGCCTGTAGCTCTCCTGCATTTGCGACATTTAAATCCTTTACCACATCAATTAGGTGATTTACTAGGCCAATTTAATAAAGTGTTAGTTGCAGAATTAAATTCAGGACAACTATGCCAGTTACTTCGTGCTACTTATTTAGTCGATGCTAAGTCAATCAATCAGTGCAGTGGTCAACCTTTTACAGTCAGTCAGCTGGTTAACGCCATTAAATTGGAAATTAATCATGAATAATAGCTATAAACGTGACGATTTTGCCAATGCAACAGAAGTTCGCTGGTGTCCAGGATGCGGCGATTACGCCATTCTGGCTGCGTTGCAACGTGTGTTACCGGAATTGGGTCTGCCTCCTGAGAAACATGTTTTTATTTCTGGTATTGGCTGTGCAGGACGATTGCCTTACTACATGAATACCTACGGTTTTCACACTATTCATGGCAGAGCTACTGCGGTTGCTACGGGTCTTAAAGCCATGCGTGATGATATAACCGTATGGGTAATTACTGGTGATGGTGATGCATTGAGCATTGGTGGCAATCATTTAATCCATTGCCTGCGAAGAAACGTCAATGTTAATATTTTACTATTCAATAATCAGGTTTATGGGCTAACGAAGGGGCAGTTCTCACCAACTTCCCAAAAGGGGCAAGTAACAAAAACCTCTCCCCAGGGGGTTAATAATGAGCCGATTAATCCATTGACTATTGCTCTTGCTTCTGGCGCAAGCTTTGTAGCACGTGCTGTCGATAAAGATCCAGCCCATCTTGCAACCATTCTAAAAAAAGCGTATGAACACAAGGGGTGTTCATTTGTTGAAATCTATCAGGATTGTAATATTTTTAACAATGGTGCTTTTGATGCATTCGCGATAAAAGCAAACCGTGCGGAACAAACAGTGATCCTGAATGATGGCCAACCGTTAATTTTTGGCGCCGAACAGCAATGGGCATTAGATTTAGAGAATGAAATATTGCTACGAAAAGCAATCGGAGAAGCGAGTTATTGTCATGATGCAAGTAATTTTATAGCCGCTATGCGCTTAGCTCGCCTCACCTTTCCCGATTTTCCAGTACCACTGGGTGTTTATTACCAAGAGGAGCGTGAACAATTTACGCTCAATAAATCATTTAAAAAATCGCAAGCGGATTTACCCGCTTTATTTCGTGCTAAAGCCAGCTGGCAGCAAGCCGGTAAGTAAATGGGCTATCGCCTTTCTGGACTATAATTAATATAGGCTTTACAGGGAGAAATCACTGCTTCGGATGAAAGTAGAATTTATCTGCTTTAATTTTCAAAAGCATATTTAAAAGGTGGACGTATGAAATGGATAGTGACAGCGAATTCAAATGCGTGTTGTTTTTATAGTTATGACTCTAAAAAATTAGATGCGTTAAAGTCATTGACGCATCCTAAAGGTAAATTGCAAAATCGCGAGCTGGTTACCGACAGACCGGGACGCTATAAACTAGGCGAGTCCACGCGAGGAGCTTATGAACCTCAAACAGAACCTGAAAAAGTTGAATCAGAAAAATTTGCCCAAGAAATTGCCCGAGAATTGAATAACGGTAGAGTTCATCATCAATTCGATGGGCTTATCATTATTATGCCTGCACAAATGGAAGGCTTACTTTCAAAACATCTTAACAAAGAAGTAAAAGAGCAGATTCACGTGATTTTGCATAAAAATATTATGGACTTCTCCAGAAGTGAACTTCAAGACTATATTAAAAGGCATATTTAATTCTGTTACTTGAAGCAGTATGTCTGCAATGATGATATCGACGTTTTGGGAGAGCAATGTCAAAAATATGATAGCTTTAGACACCCTTACATGCTCCTCAAAGGATTATAAAGTATGTTTATCTAAATGTTGTGGAGTATTTTTTTCTTGAATCAATGAGTCAACTTGTTCACTGGTTTTTATCTGCGCTAGTTCTTTGGGTGTAAAAGAAATTTTTTCAGAAGCAGGTTTTAAATGAGCGTCTTTTAATAATGTACAAAATTCTTGTACGCTGTGAGGTTCAAATAAACCAAAAATATTGCGTTTGATAGAACATGTATCTCGAATAAGAGCAATAATTGCGTCCTGATTGCTTTCATTAAGTGAATTTTTCTCTAACCATTGTGAGATAGCTTTCAATTTTTCAACTTTTGTTTCTGAGTTAAAGTTAAACCAAGTGGCTCGAGTTCCTGCTTTTTTCTGGATATTATCAATTAATGTGTCAACAATTTTTTTAACAATGGGTGCTGCATCTGCTGAGGTGAAATTTAAACTGTTTCTAACATCAGGAGTAGTTCTTTGTGTAGTGGATATTTCTCCCACTGTAGAAAAGTCTTCTACAGTGGCAGTTTCTTTATCGTTAACTCCTGCAGTAAGTAATGGAGACTCATACACTTCACTCATTGTTTCTTCACAAGCTAGATAGCCTTCATGGGCAAGGGAGTTTAGTGCTTTGGAACAAGAGGCCTCAAGCTTATAAAAATCAAGCGAGGAATTGTTTTCTGATTTGGTTAAATACTCGGCTGCTAGACGAAACAATGTTAGGCTGGAAACGAGTTTTTGTGCATCAACAACACCATTCATTAGCGTGGCGGGAGGAATATTTTTTGCTAATTTATCAGTAACCAACTCTACCATTTCCTGATAATGTTGGAAAAGGAGAGGATCTTTTAAATAAGCGCATGCTTCTTCGAAATCCTTAATACCATATTTTTGAGCAGTAGCACTTGACCCAAGCGATTTGAGTTGGGGAAATATATACCAAATCCAATGACCTCGTTTTCTTCCGGAGGCAATTTCATCGTGAGCGTTTTGGTAATTGTCCTTTTGGGCTTCATGAAAACGTTGTAAATTAATTGTCTTACTGCTACCGGTACTTTTTTTAGGCATGATGGTCTCGTGTCTATTGTTATAATGAGCTTAGCACAGCTTTATTAGCGCAATCTTAGGTAAGTAAAATAATCTGAAGATCAACAGGGCGATTTCATCATTACGGTAATTTGCATGATAATCAGGCTCCTTCTTAAGATTTTATAATCTACGTATCGTAACGTAAGTGACTGATTCTACACACTTTAAACCTGTATCTCCTAGTTTTTTATTAAAAAATATACTAAATCTCTTGTTTAAATCGTTTGATTTTTAAACTTTGGTGAAATCGCCCTTCAAAACTATGTCATAGTCTCTTTATTTAGATGAGGTGTTTTGTTGGATTGAGGTGGGCTCCATATTTTCGTTATTTATTTCTTCTGATATCTTTTTGTGAAAACGTTCTAATTTGTTTTGGCTATTTGTATTTGAGAAAAATAACGTCTGTCCAGTCGTTTTGTAATGGACATAGTGAGCAACTCCGAACGTAAGTCCCGCAATAAAATTGACAATCCCTTTTAGTATATATCGAGCCGTTTGTGATACGACACTTCTATCGCTACCTAAAATTTCTTTGCAGTAATTATCTTTTGCCAAATTAAGGTTTGTTATTAAAGTTTTTTTACTATTTAAATCTTTTAAACTTGTATTATGAAATGTTTCTAAGGCAGTAAAGCATTGATGGAAATAGGATTTGGAATGTTTTATCGCATCTTCGTATTTATGAGGAGTATTTTTTAGCTGAGATAAAATGTCATTCACTGCTGTGTAAATTTTTTCCACGCTAGCACAAAATTTTTTATTTTCAATCATTAATTGTATTTGAGCTGGACTAAGTGGAGCGTCAGCCAAGTCTAATATTGCTAAAAGCGCATTACTTGATAACTGGTCATGATGATTAACTATTACCTTTCTAATCAAATCGTTGTTGGACAATAGAGTTAAATGTCTTGAAGTTAATTGTATATTTTTACTATATAAAAGCTTCGTTATTTCAAAAAATTCTTTAGCATTTTTAACCTCATAGGTATCAATAATTTTTTGACGAAAGCTAAAATAGGAGCTGGCAATGTTATTAGAATATTGTCTTCCTTTTAATGCCTCACATTGTTTCATTATGTGATTTAAAGTAAATAATAGTGGCAAATGATCTAATTCATTTAGGTTAGATAAGGAACTTAAGACATTATTTGCTAAGGCCGTGACGATAATCTGCTCCGATATTGAAAGTTTATCTGTATCCATAACATGAGTAACAAGCAATTTCAGAGCATTTTGGGGGTTAAAGTGATAGGCTAAATATATTTGTGCCGCCTGAACCAAACAATCCAAATTATCAGACGCATCCGGACTCAGTCTAATTTTGTCAATAATTTTTGCTAATGCTGAGCAAAAATGCCCAAAACTATCTCTGATTTAATAATGCCTCGTGAGGCACTTCCCAATTCTTTTTGTGTGGATGTAACAAAATAAAGCTCATTAAGGTTGGAAAGCATGTCCTCATGTTTTACAACCTCTCTAGAAGTAAGTGACGTTTGAATTAAAATATTCCTTAAAAGAGCACCGTTGTTAAAATGTTGTTCTTTAATTTCTTCTAAGGTGTCGCCACAGATTGAACTAATATAGGCACCCACGCGGAGATCCAGATGATTTGCATAATCTTCCTTTGAGTTTGATTGCATCCCATTGATTAGATTACTGTCAAATTGTTCTTTTGAACAAATGGCAAACATTCGTCCATATTGAGCTTGATCAGTATGAATCATCCCGAATTTTTGATGACTTTCATGAACAATAAGAGATAATTTCCCTTCATTAATCAATGTTCGTACTTCTGGATCGAGATGCATATTTTTATAAAGCGCTGTTGTAGCATCTACAATTAACGTGACCGGTTTTTGTCTTTGTTTAGCAATAATATTTCGTTTAATGAATTTATTAATATCGACACCAGGTGTTAAACCTTCTAGGTTAACTATTGGTCCAGCTGATAGCACAAAAATATCGGCATCAGAGTTATTTGTTGTTTTAGTAATGTAGTCAAATTCAAAATAACTCGGTTTAAATACTTTAACTAGGGGTGGTTTTCCTGAAGCTGTCTTCATTTGCAATGCCAGCTTCATAGCAAGCATGTACGCATTGGTACCAGACATTGAGGGACAGGCCATGAATGTAGCATTTTCCAGATTAGCGCTATCTAAAGCTAATGCTTTGTCAAGCGTGTGCTGGGACTCATTTAAAAATTTATTAAAGCCATGCTCTAAATCTTCTGTTTTCGTTTGCTCTAAAAGGGAAAGACTAATCTCGTGGATAGTTGCATATACGGAAAAAGCAAATTTGGGATAATCATATTCATAAAAGGTATTTGCCATGTCTACCATACAGGCAATACGTTGTATTGCTTTTGGCTTTATATGGTTAGGTAAATCTTTTAAAATTTTTTGTAAGCATATTGCTAATTTTTGTGTGGGGTGATGATTATTTTTAGCAATGGAAGATAACTTACGGTAGATGGTACTGTCAATTAATTCTTTGAATGTTCGAGGTAAGCTAGCATCCAGCTTGATTTCGCTGTCCACTACAACATTGTGTTTGTGTTTAATATTTATTGCTATCTCCCATGGAGATGCAATAAGACCTGCAGCCCTAAGTACACGAATTTGGCTATTATTAAAGTGGTTCTTTGGTAAAGCGACAAAACCGACTGAATGCTCTTTATCTTGAATGATTTTTACAGGGATGCCAGGGAAAAAAGTATGGTATATCTCCAGAATAGGTGTATTTTGTAACAGAGTGACCGGAATAAATGTAAACTTGTCTTTTTCTTCTGAGGAGATGTTAAATTCTTGTACCAATTGCTCGAGTAGGTCGCCGGCAAGATTATCATCACGATGATAAAATGCTTTTTTATGGATGTATGGATTATCTATTCGATGTTTAGAAGTTGGGTTAAGTTCTGCAACATGTCTGCCAAACATAACGTTTGAAAGTAGGCGTTGTTCATCACCAGGCTCAATTAGAGAAAGATAAGTAAAATAGGGATTTTTTACAAATGCTTCTTTTACTTTTCTTTTACGCCATACGCGTTGAATAATCGTTGCAGCACGTTCTTTTTCAGAGTCACCATGGTCTTTTCGTGATTTTTCACTGCTACCAGTATTAATTTGTCCGCTCTTTTTAGGCCGATTTAACTTGGCCACATATTCTTCCATGTAGCTATTTAAATCTTTTAAAGCATTATTGGCTTGAATTAACTTCATAGCTAATATAAAGCAGAGTGTTATAGATAGAGTTTAATCAATTAATATTAAGTGATTATTAAATGGGCAAATTGGGGATAATAATGCGAATTGCCTCAAATTATCTGTTGCCAAAGGAGAGGGACAGAATGGGGCAAGTGAACATGAATTTATATCTAAAATACAGCGTATACGGTACCAGCGAAATTATTATTTTAGATTGATGAATGTTCAGAATATAAACAAAGAAAGGCTCTGTAATGGCAGTGTTATTGGAGCTCTTAGGAATTAACAAGATAGTCTGTGGATATGATGGACGAGTCCTTCATGCCAGCCTGTGCCCTACGGAACGTGTGGGCAAAACCATGAATAACAAAAATGTTATTCTCAGTTATTGCCCACTCACAGGCTTCTCGCCCACATATCCACCAGGCTCAACAGCAATTATTTTTTAACTAAAGTAAATCCTCTAAAAGCAACACTTATTTTGAGACAACGACTCAGTTTATTTTTTACTCTTCGGCAACAGTTTCTATTGAGGCATCAGGGGAAGATCAACGTGCCCTTTAAAGAAGCATTGATTTAAATTATTTCACTTAATAGATACTGAAGCCTGCGAACCCACTGCCAAAATGACAAAAAAATCCCGGCAAACACCGGGACCCAAGTTGAGGAGAGGATTAATCGCGGCCTGAAAAAGCGCTTAATAAGTTAAGTAGACTAACGAATAAATTATAAATAGAGACGAATAAAGTCACGGTGGCTGAAATATAGTTAGTCTCACCTCCATGAATAATTTCACTGGTTTGGAATAAAATTAAGCCAGAAGAAATCAGCACAAAAGCTGCTGAAATAACCAGCTGCAGTGCCGGTATTTGAAAGAAAATACCTGCAATCATGGCCAGTAGAGCCACCATGACTCCGACAAAAAGGAAACCACCCAAATAACTAAAATCCTTTCTGGTGGTTAAAGCATATCCTGATAAACCAAAAAATATTATACCTGTTCCACCTAAGGCTGTACCAATGAGCTGGTGACCGTTTGAGAAATTGGCAATATAGAAATTAAGAATAGGACCTAAGGTATACCCAAGAAAACCAGTAAAGGCAAAAACGGCAACCAAACCTAATGCACTATTTCTTAACCCATGAGTCAAAAACATTAAGCCATAAACACCAACAATCATTAACAGGGGATTCATGGGCTTAGCATTAATGGCAAAGGCGGTATAAGCTGCCAAAGCGCTAAATAAAAAAGTCATTCCAAGTAATAGATAGGTATTGCGTAACACTTTATTCGTCGCAAGTACCGCTTCACTCCGTGGATTAAGTAAGGTAACGTCATTTCTGTTCATGCAAATAGCTCCAATGATTTATATTGCTAGTGTAGCATATATGCAGGCGAGTTGCTGCCTTTTCAAGTCTATAGTGATGTAAAGAAGCTGGCAAGATTTTCTATACAACTCAAGGTAAACGCACCTCTAAAAAACTCATCTATCGAGCTCATAAAAATTATCTATTATCTAGCCATTGAAACCTTATAACTTAATCACCGATAATGAGCTAACTTTTCTCTGGATTTGGAAATAAATATGCCAAAGGTTGCTGCTGTACAGATGACTTCATCGGCTTCAGTCGATAATAATTTAAAGCAAATAGAATCTTTTTTTATCAGATCGAGAGAAGAGCAGGTTGATTTATTGGTTTTACCTGAAAATTTTGCATTCATGGGACGAAACGAAACCGATAAACTGCAAAAGGCTGAAAGATATGGTTCGGGAGAGATTCAAGAGCGTATTAGTCATTGGGCTAGAGAATATAGTTTGTGGGTTATTGCAGGCACAGTACCGCTTAAAGGTATTAAAGACAGAGCCCGATCTAGCTGTTTAGTGTTTGATGACAAAGGCTTGTGTGCGGCTCGCTATGATAAAATTCATTTATTTGATGTTCGTGTCTCGGATCAAGAAGCACATCAAGAATCATCTACAATTGAAAGAGGAGATGAAGTTGTTGTTGTGGACACACCAGTGGGACGTGTGGGGTTGTCGGTTTGTTATGATTTGCGTTTTCCAGAATTATACCGACAATTAGTATTAAGGGGCGCTGAATTATTCAGTATTCCCTCGGCATTTACGGCAGTTACCGGAGCTGCCCATTGGGAAACGCTACTAAAGGCACGGGCTATCGAAAATTTATGTTATGTAATAGCCCCCAATCAGAGTGGTGAGCATGAAAATGGCCGTCATACCTACGGCCACAGTATGATTATTGAGCCTTGGGGAAAAACCTTGGCACAGAAGAAAACAGGTACAGGAATGATTACGGCAGAGATTGATTTACAACGACTACAACAGTTAAGACGCCAATTTCCCTGTAACGAGCATCATGTTCTTGGATGTTAATTGAACACATTTATGGTTTAATGAAAGGTAAATTATATGACTCAGGCATTAGCACTTGCTAAAGATTTATTATTAAAACCCGCATCTCTGGATGAATTCACACTGGAGAAACTGATTCACTCCATGATGAGCCATCACGTGGATGATGCCGATCTTTATTTTCAAAGTACCAGTTATGAATCATGGTACCTGGAGGATTCTGAAGTAAAAAGTGGCAGTTACTCCATTAATCGGGGTGTCGGTGTTCGTGCAGTGAGTGGAGATAAAACCGGATACGCTTATTGTGATGATATTTTGTTACCTGCAATGGAGCGAGCAGCTGATGCTGCCCGTTCTATTGCCTTCACCAGCTTAAAACCAACTCAGGCAGTTCATATAAGTGGTAAACCTGTTGCTCGCTATGCCCCACTTAACCCTATCGAAGGCATGTCAAAACAGGAAAAAATAGCCTTATTGGAAGCTATTGATAAGGAGGCAAGACAAATAGACCCACGAGTGATTCAGGTTAATGCCTCTTTAAGTGGTTGCTATGAAGTGGTTATGGTGGCTGGTCTTAATGGGCATATGACAGCTGATATACGACCTTTGGTAAGTATCCATGTGAGTGTAATTGTAGAAGATAAAAACGGCCGTAGAGAATCTGCGCGTTCTGGAGGGGGCGGACGTGTTGCTTACTCTTATTTTCTTGAAAAGGAGCGAGCTTTGGGATATGCCCGTGAAGCTGTCCGTGAAGCTTTAATTAATCTTGAAGCTGAAGAGGCTCCCGCTGGAACTATGCCGGTAGTATTAGGACCTGGTTGGCCTGGTGTTTTGTTGCATGAAGCCGTGGGACATGGATTGGAAGGTGATTTTAACCGCAAAGGTCTTTCAGCGTTTTCAGGACGTATAGGCCAACAAGTTGCTGCAAAGGGTGTCACGGTTGTTGATGATGGCACGTTAAAAGATAGGCGAGGCTCCCTTACCATTGATGATGAAGGAACTCCAGCGCAGTGTACCACACTGATAGAAGATGGTGTATTAATTAATTATATGCAAGATAAATTGAACGCCAAACTCATGAGAATGAAACCTACCGGTAATTGCCGTCGCGAATCTTACGCACATCTGCCCATGCCTAGAATGACAAATACTTATATGTTGGCGGGCAAGTACTCTCCTGAGGAAATTATACGCTCGGTAAAACGAGGGTTATATGCTGTCAATTTTGGCGGTGGGCAAGTAGATATTACTTCCGGGCAGTTTGTGTTCTCTGCTAGCGAAGCCTATTTAATCGAAGATGGCAAAGTCACCAAGCCTGTTAAAGGTGCAACGCTTATAGGAAATGGGCCTGAAGTGATGAAAAAAGTGAGCATGATAGGTAATGACTTGTCGTTAGATGCTGGTATTGGCGTGTGTGGTAAAGATGGCCAATCTGTACCCGTAGGTGTTGGTCAGCCTACATTGAAAATTGATGCACTCACTATTGGTGGAACCCGATAAAGCTAATTATTCAGGTTATTTCCATCGCTTTACTACATCGATATCTATATCGAACAAATCTAATGTGCGTCCAATGCTGTGAGTGACGATGTCCTCTATTGTCTGCGGGTGGTTATAAAAGGCAGGAACAGGTGGTGCTACAATAGCTCCCATTTCTGTTACTTTTTTCATGTTTTCGAGATGTCCTAAATGCAGAGGTGTTTCCCGTACTAATAGTACCAGTCGTCGACGCTCTTTTAGTACGACATCGGCTGCTCTAGTAAGTAGATTTGAGGTGGTACCACAAGCAATACTTGCCAAAGTGCGCATCGAACACGGAGCAATAATCATTCCCACAGTTTTAAAGGAACCGCTGGCAATGGGGGCGGCAATGTCATTAATGGAATAAGAGACATTGGCTAATGTGGATAATTGAGTGGCAGATAAAGCTGTTTCAAATGCACGGGTTTGTTGCGCTGCCTTGGAAACAACAAGATGAGTTTCGTAGTCCGTTTTTGCTAATAATTCTAATAGACGAACCCCATAAATTATACCGGATGCTCCTGAAATACCAATAATAATGCGTTTTTTATTCATGATGGAATGCCTTTTACTACGTTTATAGCTCTATCTGGCTATTATACGCGAGTCATTAAATAAATAGTTTAAACGAGTTAGAAAGTACGGTATACGCTAAAGCTATTTTCGTCTACTTGCCGTGTAGTATGTATGAGATCCGTGCGATTTAGCTATAGATAGAACTGGATTCACCTATAAGACCTGCAATGTAGACAGTTTGATTTTTAGAGGCAATAACTTATTAAAAAGCAAACTTGCTCGGGAATGTGCATAAGTCCCCCCTAGAGAGTGGCTATAATCAGCATAAAATAACGGCGCTATGATAGATAGAGATGAATGCATAAAGCGCAAGAGGAAGTATTTTTATTAGTGTTTTATTAAATTTCATGTTGATTGTCCTTCCTAGAGTGCTGTGATTTTCCTATTCATTCAAAAATTGTGCCTGTTTTTGAAAAAATGTAGGGCTGGGTCAGGGCAATATCATACCATTTTGAATTAATTTCATCCTATTGTCTTGTATAAATTACCGTCATCCTGAGCAAAGCGAAGGATCTTCTCCGATTTGCCCTGGGGCGGAGAATAATTTGCTCGAAATTAGGCATTTTGAATAAATTGGCATAACAAGTGCTAATAGAACTCTTAGAGTATTAACGTTTGGCAATACACATTCAGTTTTTTATTTAAGAAGTCGTTTGTTTAGTTATCATTAATCATTAATGAGGAATACTAGCTATGACCATGCAGCCAAAATCTCTCAATCAAACTCTGCTGGAGAATGAAAAACAATTCGCTGACAAAGTCTATTTAAAGCAGCCTCGCGATGGGAAATGGCATGAATTTACCTGGGAAATGGTGGTGCGCCAAGCAAAGCAAGTAGCGAAAATGCTCCAGGATCTTGGCCTTAAGAAAGGGGATCGTGTGGCAATTTTTTCAAAAAATTGTGCTGAGTGGTTTATTACTGATTTTGGTATTAGTTTAGCAGGTATGGTTAATGTGCCACTATTTGCCAATCAGCATGAGGATAGCATTCAATATGTACTTGAACATGCTGACATTAAATTAGTCTTTGTTGGTAAACTTGATGACCATCAGCGGGTTCGAAATTATATCCCTGATACGCTTTTGACAGTCAGTTTTGATTATCATGAAAACTTAGATTGTTCCTACCAGTGGAGTGATGTCTTAAAAAAACAGCCTGCAGAAGATCTTGTTACAGAGCCTTCACCGGAAGATTTCTATACAATTATTTATTCTTCAGGGACATCAGGACAACCAAAAGGTGCTGTTTATACCCACGGAATAATTGCTAATTATCTTGAATTATTCCCTCAGGATATTAAAAGAATTCGAGAAGTTGATCACTATCATCTAATGTCTTATTTACCCTTAGCCCATGTTTATGAGCGATCTGCAATTCAATTGGGTAGTGTAGTTATTCCTTGCGACGTTTCATTTGTAGAAAGTTTGGATAAATTCGTAGAAAATTTACAGGAAGCTAAGCCTACATTTTTTACCGCAGTACCACGCATTTGGGGTATTTTTCAGCAAAAAATAGAACAAAAACTTCCACCCAAAAAATTGAATCTGTTGCTTAAATTACCTTTGATTTCAAGCTTAATTAAAAAGAAAATTAGACATCATCTGGGATTAGAGCGCTGTACCAATTGTTTTTCAGGAGCTTCCCATTTACCTGTCTCCATTCTTGAGTTTTTTGATAAGCTTGAGATAAAAATTCAGGAAGGCTATGGACAAACGGAAAATTTGGCCTATGCGACTTTTTCTTTGCTCGGCAAACGACGTCCAGGTTATGTGGGAACGCCGAGACTTAAGGTTGATCTGAAACTTGGTGAGGAGAATGAGTTAATGATTAAGTCGCCTTGCTTGATGAAAGAATACTATAAAAATGAAGACGCAACGAATGCTGCATTAACTGATGATGGGTGGCTACACACTGGAGATATTGCTGAGCTGGATGAGGATAAAAATGTCAAAATAATAGGGCGTCTTTCCGAGAATTTTAAAAACCAAAAGGGAGAATTTATTGTACCAGGCCCTATTGAAAAACGATTTGCTGCAAATGCTGCAATTGACCAATTATGCTTGATTGGTCGAGAATTACCAAATAATGTTTTACTAGTTACCCTAAGTGAATCTGGCCGTAGTCAAACCAAAGAAAATATCAAACAAACGTTACAAGAAAATTTACGCAAGGTAAATAGCGAACTGGCAAGTTATGAAAAAATTAGTCACATAATAGTCGTAGACGATGCATGGACTCCTGAAAACGGCATTTTAACTCCTACATTAAAGGTTAAGCGACGTATTGTCGAAGCCAATTATCGGGATTTAATTAAAGAAGCTATTACACAATCCAATTCCGTTATTTGGGCATAAAAAAGACTGCGAGGTGGCAGTCTTTTTGGGGATAAAGAAGTATATTTATTGAACTTTATATTGTTCAGCGTATTTATTCGCCAAATCTCTAGCTTGTTGTAATTGTTCGGGAGTGAGCTTTTTTTCGAGTTCATCACGTGCTTTGCTTGAGTCTGTAAACCCATTAGTGACAGCCACGCTAAACCAGGCATAGGCTTCCACTGGGTTAGCGGTTACACCAATACCATCGCGGTAAAAAATTCCCATTTTATTCTGAGCACGTCCATAACCTTGCTCCGCGGATTTACGAATCCAGCTTACAGCCTGTTCCAAATTTTTGGTAACGCCATCGCCATATAAATACATATCACCTATATTAAATTGGGCATTGGCATTGCCCAGATCAGCACTCTTTTGATACCAATAGGCAGCTTTCTGTAAATCGGCGTTGCCTGCTTTACCAGTGTCGTAAAAATAACCTACTTCAAGCTGGGATTTTGCATGTCCTTTATCAGCTGCCTGTTGAAAATAATCAAAGGCCTTGGATTCATCTTTGGTAACACCTTCGCCATACTTGTGTAAAAGACCAAGATTATACAATGCGCCTGGATTACCCAGATCAGCAGCTTTTCTATACCATTTAATCGCTTCATCTAAATCTTTAGGCACTCCAGTTCCTGTGTCATACATAAAACCTATTGATAAGGCTGCTTCGGAATTTCCTTGCTCCGCTGCTTTTTTATACCAGGACATGGCTTTTTCATAATTTTGAGGTACGCCAGTAGCATGATCATACATATAACCTAAAGCATATTGTGCATCAGCATTGTTTTGAGCGGCAGCTTTTTCATACCATTGCAGGGCTTTGTTGTAGCCGTCTGGTGTTTCTTGATACCAATAAAAACCTGCTAATAATACTTGCGCATCAACATTGCCCTGGTTCGCAGCTGCTAGTAATAATTGCTCGGTCTTGTCAGGATTATAAGTGACTCCCTCACCATAATAATACATTCGACCAAGCAGGTATTGCGCTTTGGGATCCCCTTTTTCTGCTTCATCAGAGAGAAGAATAAACGCTTTTTCATAACGTTTTTCATTGTAGGCTGCTTCGCCTTCTTGAGTGCTGGCATAGACTGAGTTTAGTAGGAGGGTACTGATTGCAACGGATAAAATAGTTTTTTTCATGTCCATAGTAAAAACCTTATACTAATTGTCCTCGTTTATAGTATATATGCAACTTGCA
The DNA here is from genome assembly GCF_002240035.1 of Legionella clemsonensis. Taxonomy (NCBI): domain Bacteria; kingdom Pseudomonadati; phylum Pseudomonadota; class Gammaproteobacteria; order Legionellales; family Legionellaceae; genus Legionella; species Legionella clemsonensis. Next base: position 1,069,907 of record NZ_CP016397.1, read on the forward strand.
TTTGCGTGTGTGAAAGTGAGGCAGCATTTACCCACCTGAGCTAGAACCATTATAAATTCTTTTAATAAAATTATTCCCTATTTTTCATTAGGATAACAGAGTTTAATAAAATATTTCTAACTCCCTAGTATACGATTGGAAAAGAAACGTAAGGAATTCTTACAACATTGCCATCCTTCAGCGGCTATGCCGCTTCAGGATGAAACTCGTATTGCTATTAGTTGACTAGGGTTAGCGGCATTCTTGTCTATCTATACAATAAAAATTACCAATCGATTTCTTTATTGGCCAGGTTAATAAGCAAAGATTGAATTTCATGAACGCGTTCTGCAGCCACAATACTATCCAGAGTAAATTTTAATCGGGTAGGCCCATCCAGTTGATAGCGTTTTGCATGAACCTGTACAAGACTGATCAACACACCTGGATCAATTTGTGGCGTATCACCAAATTCAAGTTTTCCTTGTTGCTGAAAGGCATTGATCTTTTTGATTCCGAGTTTTGTTGCTAATAATTTAAGTTCGGTAACCAATAATAAATTTTTTGCAGGTGGTGGCAGTAAACCAAATCGGTCTATCATTTCTACCTGCAAATCACGTAATTGCTGTTTACTTTTAGCATTGGCAACCCGTTTATACATAATCAAACGCGTATGAATGTCGGCGATATACTCTTCAGGGAGAATGGCACTGATGCGTAAATCAATTTCAGGTCCTTGTTGCATGGGAGTTGCTAATTCCGGGGTTTTCCCCGCTTTTAAATCATTAACCGCCTTGTCAAGCATCTCCATAAACAAACTAAAACCTATCGCTTGCATGTTACCACTTTGATCTTCTCCCAATAACTCACCTGCACCTCGAATTTCCAGATCATGGGTCGCAAGAGTAAAGCCTGCGCCTAAATCCTCCAGAGAGACAATGGCCTCAAGACGCTTAACGGCATCAGAAGTTAATAATTTTTCATTAGGTGTTAGTAAATAAGCATAAGCTTGATGATGTGAACGTCCTACCCGACCTCGTAATTGATGAAGTTGAGCTAAACCAAATTTATCGGCCCTATCAATGATAATGGTGTTTGCTGTTGGTATATCAATCCCTGTTTCGATAATAGTTGTACAAACAAGCACATTAAATCGATGATGATAAAAATCAGACATAATACGTTCTAATTCGCGCTCACGCATTTGCCCGTGAGCACCACGGATTTTTGCTTCTGGCACCAACGCTTGTAATTCCTGGCAGATTCTTTCTAGTGTTTGTACATTGTTATGAAGAAAATAAACCTGACCACCCCGTAAAATTTCACGAAGTATCGCTTCACGCAGAATAGAATCATTCTTTTCCTGCCAGAAAGTTTTAATGGCCAGTCTTTTTGCCGGTGGTGTGGCAATTAAGGAAATATCACGAATACCCGCCATTGCCATGTTTAATGTTCTGGGAATCGGTGTGGCAGTCATTGACAGAATATCAATATGAGTACGCAAAGATTTAATATGTTCTTTCTGTTTCACACCGAACCGATGTTCTTCATCAATAATAAGCAAGCCTAAATTTTTAAAATCAATGGCGTGGGAAAATAACTTGTGAGTACCAATCACAATGTCAGTTTGGCCATTTTTTAATGATTCGATGACCTTATCGGTTTCTTTACCGCTGCGAAAGCGAGATAATAATTCGATATTTACCGGAAAATCAGCAAAGCGATCGCGAAAGGTTTCAAAATGTTGGGCTGCCAGTAGGGTGGTGGGTACTAGCACACAGACTTGTTTACCATTTTGCACGGCAATAAATGCGGCACGCATAGCCACTTCTGTTTTACCAAAGCCGACATCCCCACAGATAAGTCGGTCCATAGGGCGGGAAGATTCCATGTCTTTTACAATCTGCTCAATGGCATGTAATTGATCAGGTGTTTCTGTAAATGGAAACTCACTGGCAAATCGCTGATAATCGCTTTGAGGAAATTGATAAATATAACCTGGCTTCGCCTCACGTTTCGCATAGATTTCCAATAGCTGAATGGCAACGTCATGAATTTTTTCTGCAGCTTTCTTTTTCTCTTTTTGCCACTGATCGGTACCTAATCGATGTAAAGGTGCATGTTCACTATCCATGCCCGTATAGCGACTGATCAAATGCAAAGATGTCACGGGAACATAAATTTTATCATCACCCGCGTAGGTTAAAACCAAAAATTCATTCAGCGTGCCATTACTCTCCAGGGTTTGCAAACCTTTATAACGTCCAACGCCAAACTGCAAATGAACTACCGGTGCATCAACCCGAAGTTCCGCTAAATCACGGATAATTAAATCTGGGTCAACTGCTTTTTGAACGCTGCGTCGCTGCGGGACAGCCTGCTCGCCAAATAACTGTGCCTCTACAATAATGGCAATATGCTGATGGATTAATTCAGCCCCATCAATTAAAGGACCAGTCGTAATATTAATGGGAGAATTATCGCTAAGAAAGTCTTGCCATGACGATTGTATCTTGGGAAGAACTGAGCTTTGCTTCAAAAGATCCAGTAATACCTCTCGTCTTCCAGCACTCTCAACAACAATTAAAAATCGCTTGTCCTTGTCGGCTAAATACTCACACAATTTTGCAAGGGGTTTCTCTGCCTGACGTTCAATAGGTAACGAGGGTGCCTTGGCAATATTAAAATTGAATACCACGCCTTTTTTATCAACCGGTCGATGATAAAAACGAAGCTGTTGATATTGATTAGCGTGAGTTAGTAGTTCTGTTGGAGTAAGAAAGCAACGCTCTGGTTTAAGAATAGGGCGGGTGATATCGTAACTTCGTTGTTCATAACGTATTCTTATTTCATGCCAGAATTGCTCTGCGTATTCAGCAGTGTCTTCAATAAAACAGAGGCTTGCTTCTTTCGGTAAGTAGTCGAAAAAAACAGCGGTTTGTTCAAAAAACAAAGGTAGGTAATACTCAATTCCAGAAGGATACTGAGCATTACTAACCGCTTCATAAACAGGGCATTGACTAGGATTACCAGAAAATTGCTCTCTAAAGGCTCGACGAAATAAAGTAATACTTTGCTCATTGAGTGGAAATTCACGTGCTGGTAACAGGTGAATGTCGCTAATTTTAGTAATCGTTCGCTGTGTCTCTGTATCAAACTGGCGCAGACTATCAATCACGTCATCAAATAATTCAATGCGAAAAGGAAGTGTACTTCCCATGGGATAAACGTCAATAATTGCCCCACGAATAGCAAATTCGCCATGTTCCAATACTTTATTAACGCAGTGATAACCTGCTTCTTGTAGTTGATGACGAAAAAGTTCTAAATTCAGTGTCTGTCCTTCCTTCAATACCAGGGCATGATGATGCAAAAAATGTGGAGGACATAGCCGATGCATGAGTGTATTTACCGAGCTTATAACAATAGCATTAGACACCTGTTGTAAACGGCTTAAGCAGGCTAAACGTTCAGAAATAATATCCTGATGAGGTGAAAATTGATCATAAGGTAATGTTTCCCAATCAGGAAAAAAGAGTAACTCAGGAGAATTCTCTTTTTTTAGAAAAAAGGCTAATTCATCCAGCAACTGTCCCGCACTTAAATTATCAGGAGCAATTAAAAGTGTAATGCCTGTTCTTTGTTCACAAAATTCAGTAATAGCCAAGGGGAGACTGCAACCATACAATTGGCCCCAAGTCTGTTTTTTTTCAATTTTGGGAAAATCGAGTACAAAATTGACCATAGAAAATACACGTACCTCTAAACATCAGGGCAGTAGTATACTATAGAGTAGGTTATAAAACAGGGTCTATTAGCAATGAGCAGGGAGTATATACAATCGTAACAATATCTTAGAACTCCCGCGTATAAAACGCGGCATATAGAGGACATGTTTATCCCTGTATTAAATAAAGTTAACGCAGCGATTTAATTTATAGAGCTGTCTTAAAATCTTTGAAAATTGGTATAAGCTAATTATAGAAGTTTGAGGAGCATTGTATGGCGTTAACTTTATTAAGACTGGAAGATATTAAACGTTGCATTTCCATGAAAGAAGCGATAGACACGATGGAAATCGCTTTTAAGCAGTTAGTAACCCAGAAAGTTATTATGCCGCTTAGAACACCCATTCCAGTCCAAAAGCAAAATGCTTTAACATTGACTATGCCTGCGTATATACCTGGTCAAGAAGCATTAGGAGTAAAAGTTGTTTCTTTTTTTCCAAATAATGCAGCAAAAAACCTTCCCAGTATCTACGGAACTATCTTGCTTTTAGATGCGACCACCGGAGCAATAGAGGCTATTATGGAGGGTACCTATTTAACCGCTGTAAGGACAGGCGCTGTCTCTGGATTGGCAACAAAATACCTTGCGCGAGAGGATGCGAAACATTTGGCCATTATTGGTTCTGGTGTTCAAGCTGTAACTCAACTGGAGGCGATGGCAACAGTGCGGGAAATTGAAAGGGTCTCTATTTGTTCTCGCAATATGGAAAGAGCTAAACAGTTTGCAGATACAATCAGTGATCATTTTGAAGTAAGCGTTTTTAAAGATGTGAGGCAGGCGGTAAAAGAGGCAGATATAATCTGTTCGGCAACGAATAGTACGGAACCGTTCATACACCTGCAGGATATTAAACCGAATGTTCATATTAATGCTATTGGTTCCCATACCAAAGAAATGCGGGAAGTTGCCAACGATGTATTAGCAAAAGCGTTAGTGATTGTGGATCAAAAGGAAGCTGCACTTGCTGAGGCTGGTGAAATTATTCATGCCATTGCCAATAAAGCGCTCACAGAAACACGGCTCAAAGAATTGGGTCATATGCTCAAAAAAAATACCACTTACTACAAAAGGAGACTTACTGTTTTTAAATCAGTAGGACTTGCAATTCAAGATATCAGTATTGCACAGGTAGTTTTTCAAAATGCCAGCCTAAAACGTTTAGGTTCGAAATTTACTCTTTAAACTATTCCTGAATAATTTTTTAAAAGATAACTGGTAGCTAAGCCCGCCACTAGTCCAAATAAATGACCTTCCCAGGAAACACCTTTTTTGCTGGGAAAAATCCCTAAGAAAATTCCTGCAAAATAGTACAAACTGATTACACCAAGAATAATTGCTGTGACGGTACCTTGTTGTAAAATATCACTGACTAACAATCCCCAGTAACCGGTAATGAGCGAACTGGCCCCAATATGAATGCCAGGTTTAGCGAAACACCAGATTAACAAGCCACTTAAAAGTGTAATAATTAAAGTCACGTATAAAAAATACGGCAAGCCATTGATGAGAATAAAGTTACTCAATACTACCAGGGGGATTGAATTAAAGAATAAATGATTAAAATTCGCATGTAATAAAGGTGCAAATAGAATACCGGGAAGGCCGTAAATACGTCTGGGTATAATACCAAAATAAAGCAGACGGTTATTTAGAAAGAGATTAATAAAATAGACTAACCAGGGTATGCCTAGAATAATGAGCAGGAGATTTATATCAGCTTTTGTCTGCTGAATGATGACGTACAAGCTGCGGTTAATTTCATCAAGCATATCAGGTCTCAGAGATTATGAGTAACCAACGCAGTTTTTTGCATGGTCTTTAGGGCAGTTTTATTGGTTGTCGGCAAGGCTGTAATGACTCGCACTGGCACAAAAAGAAGAGGGTCTACCAAAGTCTGATTCATTATCATTGACCAATGTAAATGAGGGCCTGTGGCACGTCCAGTTTTTCCTACAGTTCCTACTTGCTGTCCTTGTTGTAAATGATCACCAACGTTTACCTTGATTGTTTTTAAATGAGCGTATAGAGAAAATAAACCCATGCCATGATCAACAATTACTGTGTTGCCTGTAAAAAAATAGTCTTTGGCACTCACCACATTTCCTGCTGCAATGACATGAACAGGAGTATCGGCAGGTGCGCCAATGTCTAGACCAGAATGAGGAGGTCGGGCCTGATTATTATAAAAGCGCTTTAATCCAAATAGACTGGTAATAGGACCATGCGCCGGAGCAGTGAATTTTGCAGAAAATGGATTGGCAGCGGTGTATTGTGCATATAAAGTTTCCATTTCTTTATTCTCTTTTTCAATCCTTGCTTGTTCTTCAGCTGAAGGATTAACCAATCGATCATCCTTGATCGTCAAATGCTGAGTTGCATAATACTTATCCGTAATATGGAAAGGGATTGACATCTGTGAAGGTTTTTTCATAATCAGCTCTTGAATGGGCTGTTTTTTATCCAAAGGTATACCGACAATCAGCAACCATTGATTAGCTTTGGTGCTTGGAACAACCGCAATTTTTTTATTATCGTAATACACCTCTGGTTTTTGCTTAATATCAATGGGAATAATAGTAATGCCTCCATTAACTGCATGATTTTCCGGCAATGCCGCAGCTGCAAGCAGATGATTAGCCAGGAAAAATAAAGTAAAACAAGCAAAACGAAACAACTTAAAGTAATCCCTCATCGTTTATCCTTTTATGTTGATTATTTCGCAATTTAAACTGCCGTGAGCCAAGCGTACATTGATTAAATCACCTTTATTTACTTGAGAACTGTTGTAGATGATTTTTTTACCTATTGTAGCAATCGCATATCCCCTATCCAGTGTAGCTAATGGGCTTACGGCATGCAATGTTGCAAGTTTTGCAGTAAAACATTGTTTTAATCCAGCTATCTTGGCCGCCATAAAAGTTATCAACTGTTGCTCAAGAGACAATAATTGACTCCGGCTTTGATTTAATAACAATTGAGGATTGTTGGCTTGTAATTTAGCGAACAATAAAGCTAGTCGACTTTTATTTTTTTGCAGTAAATTCTGCATTGCTTGATAGAGTTGACGCTCTAAAAAATCAACAGCTTGCCAATGTTTGGCGATTAGTTGTTGTGGAGATAAAATTTTGGCCACTTTACTGGACAGGAGAAGCTGTTTATGTTGTGTAAATCGACCCATGAGGGAAATTACCCGGCGTTCCAGTATCTGCAATGCGGTTATCAATTCCAGTTGATTTGGAGTGACCGCTTCAGCAGCAGCTGTGGGGGTGGCTGCTCTTAAATCTGCAACAAAATCAGCAATGGTAAAATCGGTCTCATGCCCAATACCTGTTACAACAGGAATTGTACTTTTGCTGATCGCCAACGCCAATTCTTCATTATTAAAAGCCCACAAGTCTTCGATACTACCACCACCCCTGGCTAAAATGAGCACGTCTGCCTGATTATCCTGGTTTGCTCTACTGATGGCTCTAATAAGCTGCTTTGCTGCTTCTTTGCCTTGCACCTCGCTTGCATAAATTTTTACTATAGCCAGGGGATAACGTCTTGCCAAAGTAGTAATAATATCTTGTAATGCAGCACCAGTTGACGAGGTAATGATGCCAATTACTGACGGGAAGCGGGGGATTTCTTTTTTTCTTTCAGCGTTAAATAAGCCTTGTGACTGGAGTTTGGCTTTTAATGCTTCAAATTGTCGGTAAAGTTCTCCCAAACCTGCATCACTTAAGGAGTGAACAATAAGTTGGTAATCCCCTCGAGCTTCATAAAGACTTAATTTTCCTTGGGCCAAAACCTGTTGTCCGTCTTTAAACTGCTTACTTTCTGGCGAATGATGATTGCGGAAATAAACACAGCGTAACTGTGCTGAGGCATCTTTTAAGGTAAAGTAAAAATGGCCGGAGCTTGGTTTGCTTAAATTCGATAATTCACCAAGAACCACTACCTCGCCAACTTCATTTTCTAACCAAAAGCGAATTTGTCGATTGAGTTGACTGACGGTAAGAGCTGGTAAATCTGGTTGCATGATAATCACTGAAAGAGGAAAACGTATGATTTTATCAATAAACTTGATAGGAAAAATAGTTTTCGCTACTTGCTGTCCTTTACGCGCTTAATGTAAAGCCTTGTCTGAAACAGGCATGCCATTTTTTAAAACGACGTGCTTGCCTGAAAAGGCGGGAATACGTTCACCGGGCAGGATAATTCCTATTAAATTGAGTGGGTCTACAGCAGAGATGCAGATGGCTTGTTCACCAGGCGATTTCTTTTTAATGCTTCGTAGAGAATCAACCGCATAAGGTAGAGCAAATTGTTCACCAAGAAAACCGCTAACAAAGCGACCACCTCTAATTTCTCCCTGTGCTTCCAAACGTCGGAATGCAATTAACAAATCTCGCCAGACAGGAATGATTCTTTCTCGCGCAAGCAATTCGCGGAAACAGATGCCATAGCGTTTTAGTAGAACCCAACAGATTGCCTCAAGCCGTTTATCCTTATCCAAAGTTTTGGTGGATTTTAGTAAAGACCATCTACCCGTTGATTGTCTGAATACATGACGGTTTCTCCTGCCCAGGCGTCGGTGAGGATCAATTAAGGCGCGCAAATTGTCAAAACCATCTGCAGTAATCAAGCCAGCTGAGACTAATTCCCACAGACCTCTTTCAATCTCAGCTTTTAAATGATGAACGTCTTGAACGATATCAATAAAAAAAGAAGCGCCATTTTCCTTTAAATAATAATAAATGGCTTGGGCAACAGTGCTTAAAACAGGTATTATCTCTTCTTCCAACTGTGGTCTGGCAGGTATCCAGGCTGCTTCTTCTCGAGCAAAAAATGTAATAGGTGCAACGCTGGTCGGTATGACACGTTTAGGTTTTAAAGCGTCTATATGTTCTAAGCGTTCTTGGGCTGATAAGGCAGGGTGGGGTGATAAACGCCCCCAACCCACGACCCCCATCAGACACAGTCGATCAAGCATATCTGAAGTATAATTTTTGATTCGTTTGGCAAAAATTTGTTTTTCCCACGCATTGGCAGGAATTTCATAGCCTTGCATTTGCTTGATAATTTCCAGTAAACCCTGTTCACCATTTAGCTGTGTTCCCGGCATAATATGTTGCCAAATAGTTAACCAGTTCATGAATTGAGCTGCACTGACTGGTTCTATTTCTTTGCGTAATTTCCCCAGAGTTAAGCTGTGAATCCTTGCCAGTAGGCGTCGATCACACCACTCCAGCACAGGTTGATTCACTCTAAAATGACCACGCAGAATAGAGCCTGTTGATTCAAGCGTAAGCAATGCCTGTTCTATCTCAGCTTGCTCAAGCCAAAGGATTGCAGTTAATTCAACCACGTTCATAGGACCTAAATGTTGCAGCCAACCTCTTATCATATGAACAATAGCCTCTTCACGCTCTACGGTTTTTTCTTCAATGGCTGCCAGTGATGTTGAAAAGGCTGCATTGGGATAAATCTTAAGAAAGGTGTATTTTTTTTCAGTGGCAACCCAGAATATTTTATCATGAACAGAGGCTTTGCCTGCGCGGCCTTGAGCCGTTAGTTGTTCAAAAAAAATGTTCCATTCACCAGTAATGCGTTGATGTTCATTCAAATGCATATCAGCAGGCAAGGCAATTAGGCTCTGCAGAGTATCATGTAATTCATCAACATTTCTAATATCAGGCCATGCTTGTTTTTGCACTTCAGTTATCGCTGTGGGCTCTAAAGCACCTACCTCTCGTAAAAGCGAATCAGGCAAGACACGACGCATCTCGACTGCTCGCGCTCTTCTCTCTTCCAGGGGAGCATCGTCAAGAAATGCATAGGGATTGGCACTCAGTATTTCATGTGAAAATACGGAAGGCACCGGTGTATCAACTGCTAAACATTGAATTTCTTCTTCGATGATACCTGAAAGAAGCCTGCCGAAGCCCTCCATATCCAATGCTTCTGTTAATATGTCTTTCATCGTTTCAATAATCAAAGGATGCTCTGGGAGGTTGATATCTTGTCCAGCGAGATTGTCCTGACAGGCAGCAGCATCGGGAAACACTGCGGCTAGCAGATCATCAGAAAGCATGCGTAAAATGTTAGGCGGCATCTTTCTCCCGTTGCGAAAGCGAACCAAAGCCAGTGCTCTCGTTGCAACCCATCGCCAGCGTGTGGTGAACAGCGGAGATTGTAAAACAGCTTGAGTGAGTACATCGACAATGGTATTAGGATGCAAAAAATTAAATATATCAATTAGTGGAAAACTATGTTGTTCTGCCAGTGAAATAATAATGCCATCATCTGTTGCAGCAGCTTGTAGTTCAAAATTAAAAGAGCGACAAAAGCGCTTCCTCAAGGCTAAGCCCCAGGCTTTATTAATTCTTGCGCCGAAGGGGGAATGAATAACAAGCTGCATTCCTCCCGACTCATCAAAAAAACGTTCCGCGATAACCATTTTCTGTGTTGGAACACTTCCTAAAACAGCACGTCCTTCCAGAATATATTCTATCAATTGTTCTGCGCCAGCATCACTTACACCGCATTGTTCTTTTAACCAGTGAACAGTCCGTAGAGCATCAGGCTGTTTTGAAATTTCTTCTACTGGAGATAGGGTTAGAGGAAGCATTTCATGGAGTGTCTGTCGTAAATCGGACACTTGAAAGGAAAGTTCGTCAGTTCTCGGTGGTGCTTCTCCCCGCCAGAAGGGAACACTCGGTGGCGCACCGTGGGCATCTTCAACCAGTACGCGACCTTTAGCGCTTTCTACACGCTTAATTTTCCATGACGTAGTGCCCAGCAAAATAATATCCCCTCGGTTACTTTCAACGGCAAAGTCTTCATCAAGTGTACCCACCATCACTTCATTGGGTTCGGCAACAACTGTAAATAAACCGTTTTCTGGAATAGCACCACCGCTTGTAATTGCCGTTAAGCGACTACCTCGTCGACCTTTAATTATCCCATTAACCCGATCACGAAAAAGATAAGCGCTATAGCGGCCACGTGAACCAGCAATACCCTCGGCTAACATCTCCAAGACCTCATCAAATTGCTCACGTGAGAGATTTTTATAAGGAAAACTTTTGGTTATTAATTCATAAAGCTTCCTTTCATCCCACTCATCCGCTGCACAAGCGGCAACAATTTGTTGAGCTAAAATATCCAAGGGCGCTTCAGGAATAGTAAGTTGATCTAATTCTTTTTCACGTATAGCTCGAACCAGAGCCGCACATTCTAAAAGTTCATTGCGTGTAGTGGCAAAAATTTTACCTCTTGAAATGGCGCCATGCCAATGGCCGGCACGACCAATGCGTTGCAAAGCAACTGAAATCGAGCGAGGAGAGCCTATTTGGCACACTAAATCAATGGTACCAATATCAATTCCCAATTCTAAAGAAGCGGTAGCTACAAGTGCTTTTAACTCGCCATTTTTTAGTCGTGTTTCAGCCGTTAATCGTAATTTGCGCGACAAACTCCCATGGTGAGCTGCTACCAAATCTTGCCCCAAGCGCTCAGCCAGATGATGGGCCACTCTTTCGGCCAAGCGTCTAGTATTAACAAAAATTAATGTTGAACGATTTTGTCGAGCTAGAATAGCCAGACGAGTATAAATTTCATCCCACAGTTCATTCGAGGCCACAGGCGCCAGCTCACTAGAGGGAACTTCAATATGCAGCTCAAGTTCACGCATATGTCCAATGTTAATCATTCTCGGTTGTGGACGGTTATTGCCGGTAAGAAAATTGGCAACAAGCGCTATCGGTTTTTGCGTGGCTGACAAACCAATCCGCACGGGAGATTTTAAGGTTAACGCTTCAAGGCGCTCCAACGATAACGATAAATGCGTTCCGCGCTTATTATTTGCAAGCGCATGAATTTCATCAACAATCACTGTTTTAACGTCTTTGAGAATGGCACGACTTTTCTCAGCAGTCAGCAGTAAGTAAAATGATTCCGGCGTTGTAACTAAAATATGAGGTGGTTTTTTTAACATTGCTTGTCTTTCACGAGAGAGAGTATCGCCAGTTCGCACAGCCACTTGAATCTCTTCCATAGGATAGCCTTGCTCTCTACCAAGCTTCATAATTTCATCCAAAGGACCTAAAAGATTTTTTTGCACATCATTGGTTAGCGCTTTTAAAGGTGAAATATACAAAACCTGCGTCTGATTCGTTAATTCTTTTGTGAGTGATTGCCGGATCAGCTGATCAATACAAACTAGGAAGGCAGCAAAAGTTTTTCCTGAACCTGTGGGTGCAGAAATTAAGGTGGTTTTGTCTGCTAAAATTTGCGGCCAACCTTGTTCTTGCGGTTCAGTGGGTAGCGTAAATTTTTTGACGAACCATTCTTGAATCAGGGGATGAGCCCATGCAAGACTGTCAGGATAAATAGAATTCATAGTTTACAGTATATGCAAAATTCATAAAGATAGATAAAGATAATGACTTAGCCTTTAATACAGGCTAAGGGTTTTAAAAAGGCTACGCGTCGCGCCAGATTAGCCAACTCCGTTGCCTCAACCACTTTATGAACGTCTTTATAAGCGCCAGGAGCTTCTTCTGCAATACCACGCATAGAATAACTGCGAATATAAATACCCTCATTTTTTAATTGATCAACCAGTGCTCTCCCTTGCCAATGTTTTAATGCTTGTCTACGACTCATTTGGCGACCAGCCCCATGACAGGCCGAAGCAAAGGCATGATTATCAGTGTTACCTGCCAGAATAAAAGAACCTGTTCCCATACTGCCACCGATACATACCGGTTGTCCTACTGTTTTATAGCGCTGAGGTAAAGAGGGATGTAATGGCCCGAAAGCACGGGTTGCTCCTTTACGATGAATATAAATTTCTGTCTCTTTACCCTGAACCACATGTTTTTCCTTTTTGCAAGTATTGTGGGATACGTCGAATAAAGTCTCGAGTTTAGCCTCAGGTATCACACTGGCAACCGCTTCACGTGTTAAATGCACAATAATTTGTCGGTTGGCTAAGGCACAATTAATACCTGCACACATCGCTCCAAGATATTGCTGACCCTCGTTGGACAGAATGGGAGCGCAAGCAAGTTCTCGATCAGGTAAATGAAGGTTTAATTTTTGTGCTACTTTGGCCAAAGTGACTAAATAATCTGAACCAATTTGATGACCTAATCCTCGTGAGCCACAATGAATAGCAATGAGAATTTGCTTTTCCCGAAGACCAAAAGCCTCGGCGGCTTTTTGATCATAAATTTGCTTAACGACCTGTATTTCCAAATAATGATTACCCGAGCCTAATGTCCCCATTTCTTGCAGTTGTCGTTTTTTGGCATGTTCAGAGACATGATGAGGTTGTGCTCCAGCCATGCAACCCTTTTCTTCCACATAGGGTAAATCGTCATCAATACCATAGCCACGATTAACGGCCCATTTGGCACCACCGTACATTACTTCATCCAACTCCTGCATCGATAAATGCAATTTACCGGTGGAGCCGACGCCAGAGGGAACCTGTTTAAATAATTGCTCAGCCAGTTCCTCAAGATGGGGTAAGATATCATTAAGAGAAAGGTTAGTGCGTAAGCAACGAATGCCACAGGAAATATCAAATCCTACGCCGCCAGCTGAAATAATCCCACCTTTATCCGCATCAAATGCAGCAACGCCACCTATAGGAAAGCCATAGCCCCAGTGAGCATCCGGCATTGTCATTGCCTTGCCAACAAGTCCTGGAAGATTGGCTACATTAACAATTTGTTGGCGTACTTTTTCATCCATTGCGGCAATAAGTTCGTAGGTGCCATACATCACTACAGCGTCAGGTTTTTCAACAGGAGCCCACCGGTAATCATCAATTTGTTTGATTCGGGTCATATCCATAACGATCATTCCTCCGTTGTTTTGTTAAACATCAACTACACATTGAGCTTCCCATTGTTCTTCTATTTGTTTAACGGATAACATTGTTAATGTAGCCCCTTTCACATCAATTCCTCGCTCAATGTCTTCATGCCATACCTCTCCTTGAGCGTGTGCACTCCAATGAACCCCGTTTCTTGTAACTTTAAACTTACAGAGGATTAAATGATTGGCCTGTGCATTTGCAATGAGTAAATTAAGCCAGGTTACCAAAGCCAATTCTGGGTCAGCCTCTTCAAATTGAAAGGCCAGGGATTTTTGGGCAGAGATCCGGGACAAATCGCCCATTAATGCAAACATTGCTTCTGCTGCTTGTTCAAAACTCTGCTCCAAAGTAGAGCCTCTGCCGATAATACCTATATCTGCATCGTGGTCAAAATAATTTTGATCAGTGATCATAATTTATCCTATTGAGATTTTTACAAGCAATAAGTGGTCTTACGTCCATTTAAGACCCTACAATAAACTATTATTGCGGTTAAGGAGATAGAGATAAAATTTTAATAATTATTGGGTAATGCAAAATGCCAATTCATTGCTTTGGACAATTCTTCCAACATAATTTCCCCGCGAATGCTATTTCCTTTAAGATTTACCCGCGGACTTAGAACAGCAATCCCTGCTTTTCCAGGTACCACCGCAATCGTATAACCAGATACACCACTCTTAGCGGGCATGCCTGTCTTCACCATATGTGTTCCTGTTTCATCGTATAAACCGCAAGTCGCCATAATAGCAAGTGTAATTTTGCACGTTTCCAGAGAGAGTACTTGCTCCCCTGTGACAGGGTCTTTACCTGCATTAGCGAGCAGCGTGGGCAAATAAAGCATTTGCTCGAGCATCGCCTCATAAGAGCAGAGTGTAAAATACAGATCCAGGGTTTCATTAATTCCTGCGCCTAAATTATTTCTGCTTTTTAATAAATAGGCGAGTGAACGATTGCGATCGCCTGTGCGTTTCTCAGAGGCGAAAACGAGTGGATTAATGCTAAGACGTTGATTAAAAAGTTTTAGTACCCAATGCTCTAGCCAGGCAAATTGCTGCTCTCCGATTCCTGGAATATGAGAACATAATGTGATTGCACCTGCGTTAAGCATAGGGTTTGAAGGCTTAGGCCCAAATTGCTCAAGTCGAGTAATTGAGGCAAAATCATCTCCGGAAGGTTCTACTTTAACCCACTCAAAAAGTTGATTGGCGCCAAATTCTTCGAGTAATCCAATAAGCGTAATCATTTTACCAGTACTTTGTAGAGTTACAGGCGCTAATGGTTGATTACTGAAAGATACTGTTTCACCGCCTAGGGGATGAACTGCTATAGCTGTAATATCTTTATTAACATTTGCCAACTCAGGAATATAGTTCGCTGTATCACCTTCCTGACTAAGTTCTGCTTTGCCTACTAGTTGTTCCAAGAGTTCAACAGTTATTTTGTTCTCGGTCATACTCTCTCAAAAAGAAAAAAAGGGGTTGCATTATGCTAAATTTAGCACAGTAATACAAATAAAAGGGCACATTAAACAGGCTAAACACATCATCTACATCGACGTTATACTAGCAAACTGCCACGTGCTTTATGCGCGAAATCCCAGCGTCGCCGCTTTCAAGAGGAGGTACTTGAGGTACCGCTGTTTACTAAAAATTCCCTTAATTTACTTCCAATATCAGGAGCTCTCATTAAACTTTCACCAATAAGAAAACAATGAATATGATGGTCTAACATTAATTGAATGTCTTCATGAGTATTAATGCCGCTTTCAGTAATCATTATTTTATTGGCGGGAAGATAGCGAATGAGTTCAATGCTGGTACGAATATCTGTGGTAAAGCTGTGTAAACTGCGATTGTTAACCCCTATTAAAGGCGTAGGAAGTTCAAGAGCACGCTGTAACTCCTCATGGGTATGACTTTCTACTAAAACCGCCATACCAAGTTCTTGTGCTAATTGACAGTAATCTTTGAGTTGATAATCGTCAAGCATGGCAACAATCAGTAAAATACAATCTGCGCCTAAAAAACGACTTTCATAAATTTGATAGGGGTCAATAATAAAATCTTTGCGTAGTACCGGTAAATGCGAATTTTTTTTAGCGACGGCAATATAGGAGGGATCGCCCTGGAAGAAATCAATGTCAGTAAGTACAGACAAACAACTGGCACCATTGTCCTCATAGATTTTTGTAATTTCTGCAACATCAAAGTCAGCACGAATTAGCCCCTTACTAGGTGAAGCTTTTTTAATTTCGGCGATTATAGCGGGTTTATGGTTTTTAAGGGGGGCAATGAAATCTCTAATGGAGGCTATTTCCTGACTTGTTAGTATACCTAAAGGCATCAGTTGTTTTGCCTTTGCAACTTCCAGCTTTTTATGTTCGCTAATTTTATTAAGGATGCTCATTTTTTGCCTTCTGAGTTAAATTTTTTAATTGCTCAAATCGACGACCAGCCTCACCGCTATCAATAGCTTGTTTTGCTTTCATAATAGCTTCATTAAAACTTAAGGGCACACTTCCACAATAAAGTGCCAGGGCTGCATTTAATAAAACAATGTCTCGAGCAGGTCCTTGTTGACCCTGCAATACTTCTTCAGCCAAGGCTAGACTTTGAGCTGGAGAGTCCACGATGATTTGATCCAGGGTAGGGTGATAACAGCCATACTCTTCTGGATTAATGCTCCAATGCTTGTATTGGCCATTGTGATATTCCATGACGTCAGTAACTGCTGAAATACTGACTTCATCCATACCATCGCGAGAATTAATAACAAGAACTCGTTGGCTGCCAAGATTAACTAATACTTTAGCCAAAGGTTCAAGCCATTGCTTTGCAAATACACCTACAACTTGTTTTTTTACACGAGCCGGGTTGACTAAGGGTCCTAGAAGATTAAATAAGGTGCGAATACCCAGTTGTTGTCTTGCATTGCGCGCATATTGCATGGCTTGATGAAAATGTGGAGCAAATAAAAAACTCACATGACATTGATGCATACACTCTTTAAGCTGCTCGTCGGTGAGTTGAAGCTCAAATCCTGCGTGTAATAATAAATCCGCGCTACCGCTGCGGCTGGAAACGGAGCGGTTACCATGTTTAGCAACGTTGATTCCGGCGGCGGCAACCACAAAACTGCTGATGGTTGATACATTAAAGGTATTTTTACCATCACCCCCTGTACCTACGATATCAATAAGATTGTCCCCAAGATCAATACAATGTGCCAACTCCATCATGACAGTAGCGGCAGCAGTTAATTCTTCGATTGTTTCACCTTTTGCACGCATTAATGCAAGAAAAGTTGCTATTTGGACATCGGATAATTCACCCTTCATGCAGGCGTACATAATACTTTGCATTTGCGAGGTTGATAAATTTTCACGAGCAATTAACTGTTCGAAAAGTTTATTTGTATTCATGTTGCTCTAAAAAATGGGTTAATAATTGCAAACCATATTCACTTAAAATGGCTTCGGGATGAAATTGTAGCCCATAAAGTGGGTATTGACGATGAGAAATCGCCATAATAGCGTCTTCAGCCCATGCATCGATAGAAAAGCAAGAGGGCAAGGTGGATGGCTCTACTGCCAGCGAATGATAGCGAGTTGCTTGAAAAGGACTGGGTAGATCACGGAAAAGTCCTTGGTTACAGTGAATAATTGCTGAGGTTTTTCCATGCATAATAGTCGGAGCACGTACAATTGATGCACCAAATGCATAGGCTAAACATTGGTGGCCAAGGCAGATTCCCAAGATAGAAATTTGTCGATGGAATCGTTCAATTGCCGATAATGAGATGCCAGCATCCTGTGGTCCTTTGGGACCCGGAGAAATAACGAGGTATTGCGGCTGGAGCGTTTCAATGTCACTTAATGTAATGCGGTCATTCGCATAAACTAAAACATGCTGGTTTAAGGATTGAAAATATTGAACCAAGTTATAAGTGAAGGAATCATAGTTATCAATAATGAGTAGCATAATTGCCTAATACCAATTTAAAAATAGTGAGAACGGGGCTGACGCATGAAACAATGTTTAATTTCCACGTTCCGCGGTTTAGCCGCGGGATCCAGTGATGCTGCAAGAGGGCTGGATCCCGCGAACGAGTCGCGGGACGTAGAAATAGGGAGCAGATTAATATCATCATTAACTTTAATTTTCATGCATAGACTTGATGGTGGGGAAAATCTTATAAGGAAAACTCTTCTCCCAAATAAACAGCCCTGACTTGCTGGTTTCCTAAAATGGTTTCAGGAGTCCCTTCGCAAAGAATGTTTCCCTGGCTTACAATATAAGCGCGCTCACAAATATCCAGCGTTTCACGCACATTATGGTCAGTAATCAATACACCAATGCCTTTATCACAGAGATGAAGAATAATTTTTTTTATGTCCAGAACAGAAATAGGATCAACGCCGGCAAAAGGTTCATCCAGCAAAATAAAATTGGGCTCAATGGCAAGAGCACGTGCAATTTCAACCCGGCGTCGCTCACCACCAGAAAGACTCATGCCAAGACTTTTTTGAATGTGGGAGATATGGAATTCCTGCATTAATTCCTGTAATTTAGCTTGACGACTTTGCTCATCCAAATCTTTGCGAAGCTGCAGAATGGATAAAATGTTGTCAGAAACAGACATCTTTCGAAATACAGAAGCTTCCTGTGGCAAATACCCTATCCCCAAGCGTGCACGTTGATGCATGGGTGCTTTAGTAATATCTTGAGCATTTAAAATAATTTGCCCTTCGTCACAAGACTGCAACCCAACAATCATGTAAAAACAGGTTGTTTTTCCTGCACCATTCGGGCCTAACAATCCTACGCACTCGCCACTGCGAATAGTAATGCTTACATCATTAACAACGGTTCGGGCCTTAAACGATTTTTTTAAATGTTTTGCTACTAACTCACTCATGCTTTTTTCTCGGGATGAATGACAATCGTGGTACGATTTTTACGATCACCTTTAGAAATAACATGTTGCTTTTCAGTGTCATAGCTAATTTTTGGACCTGAGAAAGAATTGTCGCCCTGAGTAACGCGAGCATTTCCTATTAATTCTACCAAATGACGCTCAGGATAGTAGCGAATCATATTGGCATAAGCATGTAACAAGGGTTTATCCTGCGCTGTCTGGGTCCAAAAATGAGCTTGTTCTTTGTCATCTCCAAAAGCAATCGCAAGTATTAATTTATTTTGCTGATCACCTTCAGTAATAGCTCTGGCTGCTCGTAAATGTGACGTGCCTTGATCAAACTCGACGTTTCCAATGTATTCACCGCGATGGGTTTGCTGATTTAAATCAGCGGAGTCAGCCGATAATTCAGCTATTTTTTCACGATCATCGGGCATAGCAAAACTTAATCTCATCACAAGAATCAGGATAAAAACAAAACATAGCTTGATCATCTTAACCGTGTTTGGGTTCATAAGTTGCATGTGCCCTACTTAGTTGTACGCGTTTGTCAGCTAGATAAGCCTTCATTCCTTGAGAATGTACAATACTCCCTGGTTGTTCAAAACTGACAGCCAAATCAGTGGTTGCCAGTTTTTCCCTGGAAAAGTAGATTAATTTTTCCGTTTTCATCGTACTTTCTTGCGAGTGCTCTCCTTTATTTTGGTGAACAACAACATGGTGCATAAAAGTAATTTGCTCACCGCCATGAATCGCTTTTGCATACTCAGAGCTAATTTGCCAGGCCGGTTGCTCTGGTTGGTTAATGGTTATTTGCGGCATTTTTAATAAATTGGTGTTTTCTGCTGGAATGTGTTGCATCTCTGGTGTGTGCAAGTAATTAATGAGTTTTCCTTTTTCATCAAAGCGGCGCACTGTTAAATTGGTTACTATGGTATCTGCCGATTGTGAAAGTATTGTCTCATCAAGTTTGGCAGTAGCTGTTGAGCCTGCAAAATACCATCCAGCGCAGGCAAGTGCTATTAGTGCACTGAATAACCAAGCGGCTTGTTTTGCTGCATTCATGAGATTAAGTACCTTGTCAGTGCTATTTCTTGTTTATTTTGCGCATTTAAAATTAATTCACAGACTTCCCTAACGGCACCACGGCCTCCAGTTTGCTCCGTTTGCCAGATTGCAAACTCTTTAACCTGGGGCACTGCATTGGCTACAGCCACTCCTAAACCAACTTGTTGTATAATAGGCAAGTCTGGTAAATCATCGCCCACATAGGCAAATTCAGTATAGTCAAAACCAAGGCGCTGCTTAAGTTGTGCGAAAGCATCTCGCTTATCCACCTGACCAGTATAATAATGAAGAATACCGAGTTGTTTCATGCGGTGGTCAATGACAGCATTCACTGAAGTGGTAATAATTGCTACCTCAATACCCGCTGCCATTAATAGCTTCAACCCCATCCCATCCTGTACATGAAAAGCTTTCAGTTCATTGCCAAAATTGTCAACATATAAAAGACCATCAGTCAGAACACCATCAACGTCGCAGATTAAACATTTAATTTTTTTTGCTTTTTCAATTAATTCATTCATTTCTGTGTTTACCTTAAACAAGCTGTTTAGTTGCCTTAGCTTAAAAAACACCTGCTCGCAGCAGATCATGTAAATGTACAACAGCTTTCGGTCGATTAGCATCATCAACTACCACCAGCGATGTAATACTGTATTTTTGCATTATCGCTAATGCTTCAGCAGCTAAAAGCCCCTTTTTAATAGTTTTGCAGTTTTTACTCATTACCATGGCTAATGGGGTCGTATTAATGTCAAAATTTTGCGTTAAGGTTCTTCTGACGTCTCCATCGGTATAAACACCAGCAAGATACCCATGAGCATCTGTTACACAAGTCATTCCTAATTTTTTTGCAGTGACTTCAATAAGCGCTTCACTAATGGTAGCTTGATCATTAATCAAGGGTAATTCATCCCCTTCATGCCATAGCTCATCAATGCGCAGTAATAACCGCCTACCTAAAGCTCCACCAGGATGTGCCAGGGCAAAATCTTCAGCACTAAATCCTCTTGCCTGTAATAAGGCGATAGCTAGAGCATCACCCATCACCAATGACACAGTAGTACTTGTTGTAGGCGCAAGGCCTAAGGGACAAGCCTCCTGGCCAACACTGATATCGAGATTAACATCTGCTGATTTGGCAATGGTTGATTCCGGATTTCCGGTTAAGGTAATAAGTGGAACCTCCAAACGTTTTAACAGCGGCAGCAGGGTCACGATTTCATTTGTAAAACCTGAATTGGAAATCGCAAGGACAGTGTCTTGACGTGTAATCATACCCAGGTCACCATGACTGGCTTCACCTGGGTGCATAAAAAAAGCTGGAGTACCAGTGCTTGCAAAAGTCGCAGCAATTTTGGTTCCAATATGCCCTGATTTGCCCATCCCGGTTACTACAACACGTCCTTTGCAGGCCAGTAAAAGTTCGCAAGCTGTCTCAAAACGTTGATCAATACGCTGAGTTAAATCAAATACTGCCTGTGCTTCGGTTTCAATGACTGCAAGACCTAATTTGCAAAAATTCATGTTCTTTGGTGTCATTTGAACAGGGGATAGAGTGTACCATAACTAGTAACAAAATGGGTATAATTGACTGCAGCTTATCCTGCGGTTATCGCGTTAATAATGCTTGAGATGAGCCATCGAAAGAATGCATTACGTGAAAAGTACTAACTGCCTTTTCCGTAATCCAATTGTATTTAAAAACAATTAAAAGTAAAATATATATCCACTGCTATTTATTTTGAATTTTAAATGTCTTTTATTTTTAATAATTTTCCCAACCCAAGTCTATTTTCTCAGCGACACTTTCGTATTTCTTATTCTCTTCTACCCGCAATTAGGGGCCTAATATCAAATTGTGTTCGTGACGATGCGTTAAACCTATTTAGTGTTGCCTGTGGTACTGCCCTGGAGGTCTCTACTCTTGAACTGTTGGCTCGTTCCGGGGAAAGAGAGTTTAATTATTTTGGCTGTGATATCAACAAGCGGGATTTAAGATTCAATACTCGTCTCTTGAAGAAAACAGCATCAAATGTTCATCAAACTTACATATATTCTGATATGGCTAGTGCTCCTCCAATACCATTGATTGCAGAGGCTGGTTGTATTCTTTGGCGTCACCCAGAATTTTTAAGTGACCATTCCGAAGTGCCTAAAAAATTGATTCTGGATATGTGTCAAATTCTGTGGAATATTCTAAAGAATAAAGAACAACAAGCTCCTGTCTTAATTACTTGCTATGATCCGCATGAGATGATGTTGGTTTTAGAACTTGTTCACCAATTCTGCGAAGATGATCTTAAATATAATTTAAATATTGATAAGCAAGATGGACGAGCATCTTGGCAAAACCCAATTATTGACTCTGAGGACTTAGATCCCTTATTTAATCTAAATCATCAAGATCAATGTCAATTGTTAATTACCCGGTGTCAGCCTAAAAATCTCAATGTTAATCAGACAATATTTATTACAGCATTAGCGAAGGCCTTTCAAAGTATCCTGCCAAAATTACAAAATCAACCCCCGCTTCTTTTGAAAAGTTTGAAAGAACCTACTCTCGATGTGTTGAGAGAGGGCGCTATCTATTTGAACAATCAAATTCGAGAATCGTTTAATCCTTTTGTTAAAAGAGAGGAGTTATGTTCGGTACTTATGAACTCCTATGAACAGTCAGAGCAGGCGCAGTTATTGAGTTATTAAGTAAGGGTCCCATACAGGTGCGGAAGGAATGTAGGCTTTAGTTTTAATTCGCAAAATAATACGTATCAAGTATAATTATCTTTTCCATTCATTTGCCGGTAAAAAATACATGCAAAATAATTTGGTGCAAATCACTAATCTTACCTTTTCTCGAGGTGAACGTTGTATTTTTAATGGCGTTAATATGACAATGGAGCAAGGAAAAATTACTGCTATTATGGGACCGAGTGGTAGTGGCAAAACAACGCTTCTGCGTTTAATAGGAGCTCAACTTTATCCGCAAGCAGGTACTATCTCTGTTGCTGGGAATAATATCCACGAGCTGTCTCGAAAAGAGTTGTATCTTGCACGTCGCAAAATGGGGTTGTTATTTCAAAGTAGCGCACTCTTTACCCATCTGTCAGTTTTTGATAATGTCGCCTTCCCATTGCGGGAGCACACTAATCTTAATGAAGCCATGCTTCGTGATGTCGTGTTAATGAAACTTGAGGCTGTTGGGCTGCGGGGAGCAGCGCAGTTGATGCCGGATGAGCTCTCAGGTGGGATGGCAAGACGCGTGGCTCTGGCCCGCACAATTGCACTGGATCCTGAACTAATGATGTATGATGAGCCTTTTACGGGCCAAGATCCCATTTCAATGGGAGTGCTTGTTCGTTTAATTAAGCGATTAAATCAGCTTTTACAAACAACCACGATTATTGTTTCTCATGATGTTGAAGAAACCTGTTCAATTGCTGACTACATTTATTTGATTGCCGGTGGTCTCGTCATTGGACATGGCACACCTCTTGAATTAAAAAACTCTAACCAACCTCAAGTCAGGCAATTTATGCATGGTGAAGCTGATGGTGTAGTGCCGTTTCATTATCCGGCGCGTCCTTATACAGAGGAGTTACTCGATGCTTGATAGGTTAGCTCGCGTAGGGCAGCGAGGCGTAATAAATTTGCAGACAATGGGACAGTCAGGGGTATTTTTGCTACGCATGTTTTTAAGAAACCCTGATGTTTCGAGGCTCTGGCCTGCGTTGAAAAGGCAGCTCTATTTTGTTGGTGTTTTGTCCTGCTTAATAATTGTTGTTTCAGCGTTGTTTGTTGGCATGGTTATTGGTTTACAAGGGTATCACACGCTACAAAAATTTGGCGCCAGTAGTCAGCTGGGTCAACTGTTGGCGCTAAGTATTGCCAGAGAGCTTGGTCCAGTTATAAGCGCTTTACTGTTTGCAGGGCGTGCAGGCTCAGCGTTAACGGCAGAAATTGGTTTAATGAAGGCAACTGAACAGCTGGCCAGTATGGATATGATGGGAGTAGATCCCCTAGGTAGAGTAATTTATCCTCGCTTTTTGGCAGGCTTAATTTCTTTGCCGCTTTTGGCATTAATTTTTACCGCTGTTGCCATTTATGGCGGTTATTTTGTTGGTGTGGATTGGTTAGGTATTGATGCCGGCAGTTTTTGGTCTAACATGCAAGCAGCTGTTGATTTTCGTTTAGATATTTTAAGCGGCATCATTAAAAGTGTGGTGTTTGCATTTGTAGTGGTATGGATAGCCGTATTTCAAGGGTTTAATTGTATTGCTACCGCGGAAGGTATTAGTCAGGCAACAACACGGACGGTTGTTTATTCTTCATTGGCAGTGCTGGGGCTTGACTTTATTTTGACCGCTATGATGATTGGAGGTTGGTAAATGAATAATAGGCAACGTTATATTGATATAAGCGTTGGAATTTTTATGTTGCTGGGTTTATTTGCCTTATTCGTTCTGGTAATGAAAGTGAGTGGTGTTACAACGTTAGTTTCCAATAAAGGTTATCATGTTACAGCTGAATTCACCGACATAGGTGGTTTAAAAGTGAGGGCTCCTGTTACCGTGGCTGGAGTAAAAATTGGAGAAGTAACCCACATCGAGCTGCAACCTGGGGAATTAAATGCCAGAGTAACAATGCGGTTACGCAATGATAAACCAATCCCTTATGAGGATACTTCAGCCCGTATTTTAACTGAAGGACTAATTGGTTCTAATTACATCAGCATCGTACCGGGATTTGAAGATGAGGGGCAGGAACATCCTTATTTACGTGAAGGAGATGTTATTGCTAAAACACAAGAAGCTGTTATTCTTGAAAACTTAATAGGACAACTTTTGTTCAATATCAATAAAAAATAGGGTGAATCATGAGAGCAATCAAATCATTAATAATTGTAGGCTTGTTGTCACTCAGTCAATGGTTGTGGGCTCAGTCTTCTCCTTTGCCAATGCTTGAAAATACAGCAAATCAAATTATAACGACGTTGAAAGATAACAGAGCTAATTTAAAGGGTAATCCACATATTATTCATCAAGCAGTGCAGCGCTATCTCTTGCCAAATGTAGATGTAAGTGGAATGTCACGTTCTGTATTGGGTAGACAAGCCTGGAATAAAGCGACTGCCAGCGAAAGACAGCAATTTGCACATGAGTTTACTCAGCTGGTGATTCGCACCTATGCAACTCCCCTGGCTGAATATACCGATGAAAAAGTTAAGTTTTTGCCTATCCGTGGCTCTCTGGACAATCGGTTTTTACGTGTGAACAGTGTAATTGTTCGCTCAAATGGTCAAAATATTCCTTTAAGCTACAGTTTAGTCTCCAAAAATGGAGTCTGGAAAATTTATGACTTAAGTGTGGAAGGAGTAAGTTTATTACAAAGTTTCCGTTCACAGTTTGCTGAAGCATTAAGAAATTCAAGTATGCAAGAAATTATTAGGCAACTGCGTGCTCAACCAGGAAAAAAGGCGGCTTAAGTGGAAATTAAAGCATTCAAACCGTCTTCGGAAATGATATTTTCAACCGTTCAGGCTGATCGTGAGCGATTAGTTAAATATTTTCGTGAGGCGAGAGGACAAATTATAAAATTTGATTTAAGTGAGGTAACGCATTGCGACAGTGCAGGTCTTGCTCTGTTGATTGAAGCTAAACGGCTGAGCACCCAAAAAAACAAAATTTGCCAGATTGAAGGTGTACCTAAAGCTGTTCATGCATTGGCAGAGTTTTGTGGTGTAGACGCCATACTCAATAACATGAATTAAACTCAATGTGAGAATAAGTTGTATGATTAGTAATGAGGTATTAGAAAAACGCCTTGCTGAAACAGGAGAGGTGGATTTTGCTCAAGTTGAAGGAGATGGTTACCACTATCAACTCACTATTGTTTCTGATGCATTTTTGGGGAAATCGAAGGTGGCAAGGCAGCAATGGGTTTATGGAAAACTTAAAGAGTATATTACATCCGGTAGTCTACATGCTGTAAGTATGAAGACTTTTACAAAGGAAGAGTGGGAGAACAATCGTGGATAAGTTAATTATCAATGGTGGTAAGGCTTTGCAAGGAGAAGTTACTATTTCCGGAGCAAAGAATGCAGCGTTACCTATCATGGCGGCCACACTTCTAGCGAGTGACAATGTAACCATTGCCAATGTGCCTCATCTTAAAGATGTTACCACGATGATGGAGCTCTTAGGGCAGTTGGGGGCTCAGTTGACCGTTGATGAAAAAATGAATGTACAAGTCGATGCTTCACAAGTCAATGAGTATGTAGCTCCTTATGAGTTAGTCAAAACAATGCGTGCCTCAATTTTGGTTTTGGGGCCTTTGCTAGCACGTTTCGGCCAGGCTGATGTCTCTCTGCCCGGAGGATGTGCTATTGGTACGCGACCAGTGGATTTACACCTTAAAGCATTGAAAGCAATGGGTGCTGATATCACAGTAAAAAATGGTTATATCAAAGCCCGTTGCAAAAAAGGGCGTTTGCAGGGGAAAACACTGGTATTTGATTCCGTTACGGTTACTGGCACAGAAAATGTATTAATGGCTGCTGTTCTTGCGGAAGGAAAAACTCTTATTAAAAATGCTGCGCGAGAACCAGAAGTAGTTGATTTGGCTAATTTTCTGAATCATATGGGTGCTAAAATTACTGGTGCTGGTAGTGGTACTATTGAAGTGGAAGGAGTTCCTGCTCTCTCTGGAGGCGCTTATTCAGTGATGCCAGATCGTATCGAAGCGGGTACTTATCTGACCGCAGGAGCTATAACTCGAGGTAAAGTGACTATACGCCGTGTTAAACCTGATAATTTACTGTCGATGTTGTGTAAATTTGAAGAGGCAGGAGCAGAATTATCAATTGGTGAAGATTGGGTTACTTTAAATATGCATGGACTTCGCCCGCAGGCTGTAAATATTGCAACAGCACCTTATCCAGCATTTCCCACAGACATGCAAGCGCAATTCATGGCATTAAATGCAATTGCTGATGGTACCTCCTCAGTCATTGAAAATATTTTTGAAAATCGTTTTATGCACGTACAAGAATTGCAGCGCATGGGAGCTCAAATTCAATTGAATGGGAATACTGCAATGATTAATGGGGTTGAGAAGTTAACAGGCGCCCCTGTAATGGCGACGGATTTACGTGCGTCTGCAAGCCTTATTTTGGCTGGGCTCGCCGCTGAAGGCGAAACATCGGTGGAGCGTGTTTACCATGTCGATAGAGGATATGAACGCATTGAAGAAAAACTATCCATGTTGGGTGCTGATATTAAGAGGGCCTCAGCTCGGTGATTTCACGTGATAAACTTGCCTGCTATCTGCACGAATTTTTAGGATGCAATAATTTTAATGATTATGCCCCGAATGGCGTGCAGATTGAAGGTAGGGAGTGCATTAAGCGTGTTTGTACTGCAGTCACTGCTTCTGCAGAAATAATAGAGCATGCAATTTCATTACATGCTGATGCTTTATTGGTTCATCATGGGTATTTTTGGCGAGGTGAGGAACCCATCATCACTGGCATGAAGCGACAGCGAATTGCCAAATTGCTTCGTGAAAATATTTCTCTTTTGGCCTATCACTTACCACTGGATTGTCATCCCGAAATTGGCAATAACGCTTGTTTAGCAAGGCTTTTCAATATTAAGTCCTGCAGAATGCATTTTGCTGGGAAAACGCCTAATCTTCTCTGGGCGGGTAAACTTGAGCAACCTACAACTACTGAGGAATTTTTACTGCAACTGCACGCCAAACTGGGTAGACTTCCTTTATTAATAAAAGGCTCAAGCAAGTCAATCCACTCTGTTGCCTGGTGTAGTGGTGCGGCACAGGATTTCATTGAGGAAGCTTGTAAGCTGGGAGTAGATGCTTATATTAGTGGTGAAATTTCAGAACGGACCTATTATCAAGCAAAGGAATTGGGAATTCACTACTTTGCCTGTGGTCATCATGCGACTGAACGCTATGGTATTCAGGAATTAGGGCATCACCTGGCTTCCCATTTCAAATTAGAACATCATTTTATTGATAGTGCTAATCCTGTTTAACCCCACTTTCGAGAAGGTGAATGCTCAGGGTTATATTCTTGAATTATTTGTGGATAGAAATCTTTAAAGCGTTGAACGATAGCAATTAATTTTTCATCATTAAACAAGCTCTGTAGTTCTTCACTATCAAAGTTAGTCTCTTCATTGAATACCTCACCGGCATCATTGATAGCGTTAAATAACTTCACTGCTATGTCACGACTTAGAAAAGAAGTATACTCATTATGAATATAGTTCAACACTTCCAATTTAAAGGAGCGCCTGTTCGCCACTAGATCAAAACTTAACTGATCGCAGCTGTCTACTCGCAAACTCTTATAGTGATGCATTTGTATGCTTATCGTGTAGTCTTTTCCAAGTTTATCAAGGAAAGTTTCTGCAGTTGGAAAATAGGCTTCTATTTCTGGTAGATCATTTTGACATAGATAAATTAAGATAAGGTTAAGAAGTATACAAATAGGATATATTTTGGATTATAGTAGGAGTAGAAATAAATTTGTTTGGTGCTGATGATTATTTCGCGTCCACTAGTTAGAATTTCAAATCAGCAGCTTCAATGGGTGCGATTGATTATGAGGAGAAATAATGCATTCAATAAGTGAATGGTGGATGTGGGTCGCTTTTTTTCTCTTTATCAGTTTAATGTTAGCCATTGATATATTTGTCTTTGGGGGTAAAAAGGCACATCGTGTTTCCACCAGAGAAGCGTTGACGTGGGTAATTGTCTGGGTAACTCTGGCGTTATTATTTAATCTTCTCTTGTGGCTTTATCTGTTAAATACTACGGATGCAGCTACCGCTCATCGACAAGCGTTAGAGTTTTTTACGGGCTATCTAATAGAAGAATCACTTTCAATAGACAATATGTTTATCTTTGTAATGATTTTTAAGTATTTTGCTGTACCCATGGAATATCAAAGACGCGTTTTACTGTTTGGAGTGATAGGTGCAATTGTCATGCGTCTCCTACTCATTTTATTAGGATTGTGGCTGGTTAATCAATTTCATTGGATACTGTATGTATTTGGAGCATTTTTGTTCTTTAGTGGTATTAAGCTTTTTTTTGTGGCTGAAAAAGAGCCTACGCTTGAAAAAAATTGGCTTTTATTTTGGATGCGGAAACACTTAAGAGTTACTGATAATTTTTATAAGGAGCATTTTTTTGTAAAGAAAGATAATTTACTTTATATTACGCCACTATTTTTAGTGTTAGTGCTTATTGAGGCAAGCGATTTAATTTTTGCTCTAGACAGTATTCCGGCAATTTTTGCGATTACGGATGATCCCTTTATTATATTTACTTCAAATATTTTTGCGATTTTGGGTTTACGGGCTATGTATTTTTTGCTTGCAAATATGGCAGATCGTTTTCATCTTCTGAAATATGGTATTGCACTTATTTTAACGTTTGTTGGTTTTAAAATGTTAATTGCTTATTGGATTAAATTACCTATTTTTATTTCCTTAGGATTTATCGTTGCTACTTTGATTATGAGTGTTTTGGGTAGTCTAGTAAGTAAAAAACATCGCAAAAAAATATAAGAGGTATTTTAGTGTCAGATTTTAAGCCGCAAGCATTTGCCTATGGTAAACCCAATAGTACCGGCAACATAAAATGTTCTCCTGAGGATTTTAGCGTTCATGAAATACTAGGATTTGATTTAACTGGAGAGGGTGAGCATTTATATTTGCAAATCGAAAAGAAGGGATTAAATACTGAAGAGGTGGTCAGGTCACTGGCTCGACGGTTAGTAAAATCGGAAAAAGCGATTTCCTATGCAGGCCTAAAAGATAAAGAGGCAGTAACAACCCAGT
Organism: Legionella clemsonensis; assembly: GCF_002240035.1. NCBI lineage: Bacteria > Pseudomonadati > Pseudomonadota > Gammaproteobacteria > Legionellales > Legionellaceae > Legionella > Legionella clemsonensis. The sequence goes on from NZ_CP016397.1 coordinate 1,099,406, forward strand.
GGTTTTCAATTCATTGTCCGGGTGAAGTCATTAACGCAGAAACTTTGGAAGGCGAGGGATGGCGCGTGCTACAAGCGAAAAGGCATGCTAAAAAACTAAGAACAGGAGCTTTGGCTGCTAACCAATTTACTTTGGTTGTACGTGACCTTACTCACCTTGAAAAGGTTGAAGAGCGTCTGGAGCAAATTTCAGCCAATGGTGTGCCCAATTATTTCGGCCCTCAACGCTTTGGTTATGGTAATAATAATTTACTAAAAGCTGAACAGCTGCTGTTAGCTGGCATTCGAGTCAAAAATCGTTTTCTTCGTGGTATTTATTATTCAGCGGCTCGTGCTTTTTTATTTAATCAAATTTTGAGTGAACGCGTGCAAGCTAACACCTGGAATAAAGCAATGGCTGGAGATGTCATGCAGTTAACGGGATCCAACAGTATTTTTTCCATTGAAGAAAGTGATGCTGTTATTGAAAAAAGAGTTGCTGAGTTTGACATTTCTCCTGCGGCTCCATTATGGGGAAGAGGGGAAGAGCGACTTCAAATGCAGGCATTGGCATTGCAACAAAAAGCGTTATTGCCTTATAACTCTTGGTGTAAAGCATTGGAACAACATGGATTGGATCGTGCCTATCGCTCGTTAAGATTGGTTGTTGAGCAAATGAAATGGGACTGGCAGGGTGACAATTTACAGTTATCTTTTCAATTAACTGCAGGCAGTTATGCAACTGCTGTAATGAGAGAACTAATCGTAATGGATTAAAAATAGACTTCCTTCCATGCATGGGTTTCAATGTTAGTCAAAAATGACCCAACTTATTAGAGAGAAATTTTGTGACGATTCCTCAGATCCTGAAAGCCACATAGTTGTTTGAAGGCTCCTCAATAGCGGTTTCATTTCTAGATTCCGTGCTTTTGTGCGGTATCTAAACAGTAGCTGAGAATTTTCAGTCTCACTGGTACTGTGTGGACGCGGTTTAAATGGTTATTGAAGCGCTACTTTTATCGCAGTCTTCCACAATATTTTCTTTTTCACCCGTATAAGAAGCAAGCATAGCCAAACTGTCATCCCCATTAATCTGTATAAGTTTCCGTTCTTTCTCTGCCTGGATGGCAAATAAATTTTTCAATTCTTCCAGATAAAGCGGTTTCTTTTCTTCATCCAGTGGGACAACTGCAGTTTGCTCTCCATTAACCGTTACTTTTAGCGCACCTTCATGAATATCAAACTCAACAGGGCATAACTGATAGTTAGGAGGCATTTGAGCAGATAAAGTACTAGAATCGACAAACTTTAATTCAACGCCGTTAATAACACGATGCCCATTAGCTAATAAAATACCATTTAAATGTTCTGGATTGCTGCGACCTGAATAAAGTTGAGCAAGCAAAATTCCTGTTTTATACACTAATTTCCATCCCAGATCGGCAGATAAACCAGTGACTAATCCAAGTCCTTGTCCGGCAATATTACCCGCAGTACCTAATATCCAGGCTAAGCTTACGCCGCAGTAAGTATTTAAAATACGTCCGGCATAGGTTGGTACCAGTAATGAAACCCCTACCCCAGCGGATGGTCCCATCAGTAATACTAGTCCGCTGCCTAAAACTGCAGTCAATTTGTAGTGAACTGGCAGTAATTTAGAAGATTCGCCAACCATCTTTCCCAATAAGAAACCCATGGTATATCCTGTAAACTCTAAAGGCTTACCCATTAATGGCATCATCACTTTTGTTATCGGGAAATTTGTCAGGTATTTTTCATGTAAAGCATTACAGCTTTTCGTGACGAAATGTAAAAAATCATCCCATTGCTTTTCAGTAAATTTCTGTGAGAGCTGAGCATTAATTGCTTCGAAGCGTCCTCGCTCCAACAGGTAACGTTTTGTGGCTAATAGACAACAGGCCTTGGTTTCTTCATCCAGATAATTGGTTGAAGTAATCCCCATGGCTTCATACATCAGTTGCTCTAAAACAGCGTTTTCACCAGAACATACTGCATAAGTTTCATCAATCTGTGCTTTAACACTGAGACAAACTGTCACGAGGACACATAACGCAGTATGATATTTAGCGACAAGTTCCTTTACTGATGGCGACTCCTCAAGTGTTTTATTGATGGTATCTCCTGGTTCCATTTCATCTTTTGATAATTCGCTTTTGATAAAATGTTGTAATTTTTCCGGGGTAATTTTATCCGTTAAAAGGTCACCTTTTAATGCCTCAAGCCATTTTTCAATAAGACTAATTTGTTTGTTGCGAGCTTTAATATCTTTTGCACCAAAGAAACGACTGATGCGATAAGGTTGTTTGCTTTCATCAAGAGTAACATTAGCACGCTCCTGATAATTGATGCGTATAGTTTGTAATTTAGTGATGAATTCATCAGATAGTACGAAGAGCATGGTGCACCTCACGTCCTGTTAAAATATCGTCCTAATTTTTTATATTACGGATTCTCTGATTAAATGCAATCTTAAGTGGTTAAATTTTTACTTTACACCAGTCGTAATCGAGTTAATGCATTGCGGCACTGATATCTATTTACGTTATAAAATCGCGGAATGTGGGTGATAGTGTAAAAACAGATAGTTACGTAACAAAATATTATTGACTCTTCTAATTAACCAATTGAAAAACTGATGATATAGTGGCTTATATATTGGTAAAAAGTATTATTTTTCAGGGCTGGTATGACATCAATTAAGCATTTTATCAAGTTACTTAGACTCTCTCACTGGACTAAGGCAGCTTTTGTTTTACTTGGTGTTTTTTACGCAGGCTCCGTTGAATATCTTCCGGATGCTTTATTAGCTGCACTTGCTTTTTGTTTAATTGCAAGCGCGGTTTATATTTACAATGATTTTCAAGATCGCGAAGAAGATCGTCTGCATCCACAGAAATGTGATCGACCATTAGCATCAGGTGAAGTATCCGTAGATTTTGCCGTAGGCATGTTAGCTTTTCTTTTAATTGGAGGTTTATTATTAGGTTGGTCTATCTCAAGCAATCTGGCAGCATTACTGGGCATGTATTTATTAATAAATCTAGCCTACAATCATTTGCTAAAAAATGTACCTATTCTTGATGTATTATGTATCGCCAGTGGGTTTTTATTAAGAGTTTTAGCGGGAACTATTGGTATAGGATTACCTATTTCATGGTGGTTGGCTTTTACAGCCACTCTAATCAGTTTATTTATTGCATTATGTAAACGTCGCCTGGAAAAACAGTTGGGGCTGCATTATTCAACGCGTGCAGTTTTAAAAAAATACTCTTCTCATTTACTTGATCTTCTAATAGTGATCACTGCGATAGCAAGTTTTGCCGCCTATTTTTTTTATACCATTTACGCACGTGATGAATCATTTTATTTTCTGCTAACTCTTCCTTTCGCTGCGATAGGTATATGGCGTTTCGCTTGGCTGACTACGCGAAATCCAAAAAATGATGATCCGGTTTCACTCTTTTTTAATGATAATTTATCGCGTTTTAATTTATTTTGTTTTCTGATATTAACCTTTATTGCTCTAATTAATTAAATGATAAAAAAAGCAGGTTTATTTATCGCTTTATTTGTTGGTTTTGGCTATTTGTTGGTTTTACAAACCAAGGCAGTCTGGCCTTTCACAATTGATGATATGTATATCTCACTTCGCTATGCCAGACACTGGGTAGAAGGGCATGGTTTGCTATGGAATATTGCTGAAGAACCTGTGGAAGGTTATTCAAATTTTAGTTTTGTTGTCTTTGCAGCAATAGCCCTTCAATTAAATATTGAGCCAGTGATTGTCCTTAAAAGTTTAGGCGTGGCAGGACTTTTTTTAAGTACACTAAGCCTTTATTTTCTCTCCCGTTTTTGGTTTAAGCCATGGATTGCCTGCCTTCCCTGTGTGTGGTTATTACTTTACAAAGGAGAAATTCTTTGGAGTGTAAGTGGGTTGGAAACAACAGTGTATCAGGCACTTATCTGTTCCTCATTGTTTTTTTTATTTCGTGGGATGGGTTACCAACTATTTCCCAAGAGGCGAGGTCAGTCAAACTGGAGTTATTGGATTGTGGCCAGTATGCTATTAGCACTGGCAGGTCTCACCAGACCAGAAGCACCAGCATTAATGCTGACGTTTTATGGATTAGCTCTCTTTGATAAACCTGAAACCAATATCCGCAATTATTATTATGGGTTATTTCTGGGCGGTCTCACTCTTGCAGTGTTATTTTTATCTTATTTTTTTTGGCGATGGCAATATTATGGTCGTCTATTCCCTAATGCGGTTTATTGTAAAGGATTTAGGAGCTTCTCTTTTGTACTGAGTATGGAATACCTCAGCCTTATTTGGCCTTTTTTATTAATTGCATTGCCTGCTTTATTAAAAGCCAAAGACAAACGGTATTATTTTTTATGGTTACCTTCTCTTGTCTATTTAGTATTATTTTTCGGGGCAGATCCTGTAGTAGCTTTTGCAAATCGCTTATTTTTGCCTGTTTTTATTCTGCTTTTGCCACTTACACTGCAGGGGATGAAGTATTCTATCTCCTATTTTACTCCAGGGAACGACAACTTAGGATCCTTTTATTTAACAATGGCGGCCTTTCTTTTTGCTTTCTTGTTCATTCCGAAAATGACGCTAGCTCATTATCGATATTTCACTATAAATCCTCAGGCAGGAATTAAACTTCGGCAGGAAGTAGTTGCCTGGTTAGAGAAGTATGTTCAGCCGGATAGTCGCGTCGTTCTAGCGGATAGTGGTTTAATTCCCTATGTCAGCTCTTTAAATTTTATCGACTCCTACTGTTTAAATAATAAAAAAATGACCGCCTTATCAACGGAAAATAGGTATTTATGGCTATGTGATCAAGTGATGAAAAGTCAACCCGAAGTCATCATCTTAACCTCTTTAAAGATAGACGATAGAATCATTTATACCCCCGCCGATTTGTGTCTCAAACAAGCTTTAAAAGTAGATAAACGATATAAATTTAGAACGTATTTTAAATCCGATAGTCAAAAATCCTCCTATCGCTATGAAATCTATACCCTATTAAATTGAAGCTGTAGTAAGATAAGGCACTATTTATCTGGATTGAATCTTGCTCAGCTAAAGGATTTGTTTATATGCAGAGATTTGTTTATTTTTTTAAAAAGTTGTATAAAAAACTTCCTGTTATTGCTTTTGACATGCTGGCTATTCCACTAGCCTGGTATTTGGCATACTGGTTGCGTTATAACTTGCAGCCTTTTCCTCGCGATTTGACAAGCTCCTATTCGTTGATGTCATTGTTGATTTTGGCGTTAATCCAAACGGGATCTTATTACTATTTTAAAGTCTATCGCGGCTTGTGGTGCTTTTCTTCATTAAACGATGTGGCAAGAATTATTAAGGCCACTGCCTTTGCTACCGTTCTTTCTGTTTTGGTTCTTTATTTTACCTCTTTGCTGCAACATATTCCTCGTTCTGTATTTCCTTTATATGATTTAACGTTAATCACTTTTCTGTGTGGAGGAAGATTACTTCTGCGTTCCTATTGGGATTGGAAAGGAAAGGGGAAATCGTTAGAAAGCAAACGGGTTTTAATTATAGGTGCAGGTAGAGCTGGAGAGGGGCTGGTTCGTGACTTGAAACGTACTAAATCTTATCTTCCCATTGGTTTTATTGATGATAATTTAGGAAAAAGAGGTTTAGAGGTTCACGGCGTTCCTGTTTTAGGTACAACTCGGGATTTACTTAATTTAGTAGGTGAACATAGTATTGATCTTATTTTTATTGCTATACCTTCAGCTCGTTCAGCAGCGATGCGTCGCATAGTAAATCATTGTGAAGCGTGTAAAATTCCTTTTCGCACATTGCCTAGTCTTTCAGCATTAGCTGCAGGGCGGGTGGAAGTAGACGCATTACGAGAAGTGAATATCGAAGATCTCCTGGGAAGAGATCAGGTTCAGTTGGATTGGCAGAAAATAGCATCGAGCATTCAAGACAAACGTATTGTAGTAACAGGTGGTGGCGGTTCAATTGGTTCTGAATTGTGTCGCCAGATTATGCTGCTGCAACCTCAAAAGTTATTAATTATAGATAATTCGGAATTTAACCTCTATAAAATCGAGCTTGAGTTAAGTAAAAAATTCCCGGATATTGCGTTTGAGTTAGCATTAATTTCTGTCACCGATATAACTGCAGTGGACTTCTTGTTTCATCAATTTAAGCCTCAAATTGTTTTTCATGCGGCGGCTTATAAACATGTGCCGATGTTAGAAGAACAGGTTCGTGTTGCTGTGCAAAATAATGTAATTGGCACTCAGGTAGTTGCAGAAGCAAGTGTGGCTGTTGGTGTTGAAAAATTTATTTTAATTTCAACCGATAAAGCAGTTAATCCCACCAATGTAATGGGTACAACCAAGCGAGTGGCTGAAATTTACTGCCAAAATTTAAACGAGCGTGTCGATACACAATTTATTACTGTCCGTTTTGGTAATGTACTGGGCTCTGCAGGAAGCGTTGTTCCTTTATTCCAAAAACAAATACAAGCCGGCGGGCCCATAACAGTCACTCATCCGGATATTCAACGTTATTTTATGACTATTCCTGAAGCCTGCCAATTGATTCTGCAAGCAATGGTTAATGGCATAGGGGGTGAAATTTTCGTTCTTGATATGGGTGAACCTATTAAAATTAGCTATCTTGCTGATCAGATGATCCGTTTATCTGGCAAAGAACCCGGTAAAGATATCGCTATTGAATACACTGGATTAAGGCCAGGGGAAAAGCTCTTTGAAGAATTATTTCATGCCTCTGAACAATTGGTACAAACCTCCCACGAAAAATTGTTTAAAGCCAGATTTCGCCATTTGGAGTGGACGGAATTAACGCAAACAATTCGATTATTAAATAGGGCGTGTACAATGCATAATAATTCAGAGCTTTATATTCTATTGAAAAGTTTAGTACCTGAATTTAATTCGCAAACTGAAAGCCTCGCGATTGTGAATGCCTTGGAATAGATTACTTTCGTTTCTTGTCATAGAACAATATAAACAAGCAGGTAGCCAATGAATTTTCCCTATGCTCTTGTCGATTTAACGCATACACTGACAGCGTCAATTCCCTGTTGGGAGGGCACTTGTGGATTTCAACATCACAATGTACATGATTATGAAGCGGGTTTGGATATTTCATTTCGTGTGCAACGCCTTGATATGGATGCAGGTATAGGTACACATGTCGATGCTCCCGCTCATTGTATCAAGGGAGGTAAAACTATAGCAGACTTGGATTTAAATAAATTGCTATCTCCATGTATCGTTATTGATGTTACCGGTGTCGCGAACGCCAATTATATTGTGAGTCCTAAGGACATTTTAGCGTTTGAAGCTGCTTATAGTGAAATAACTGCGGGTTCTTTTGTTATTGTCAGAACCGGGTGGGACAAATATTGGGGTAATCCTCATAAATATCGCAATAATTATAATTTTCCCTGTATCGCGGCAGAGACTGCTGAGTTACTCTTGCAGCGTAAAATCACAGGATTGGGGATAGATACACTTTCTCCTGATAGACCCGATACAGGATACCCGGTTCATCGCATGCTTTTAGGGGCGGGAAAATACATCGTTGAAAATATAGCGAATGCAAAATCGCTCCCAGCAATAGGAAGTTATATTTTGGTTTTACCTATCAAAATAAAGGGGGGTACTGAAGCCCCTGTTCGTTTAATTGCTTTATTAAAAAAGAAATGAAAAAATTTAATGGCATATAGTCAGGGAATTCGATGAATTTTTGTCATCAGTCATTGTAAAGGAATGCTAAAATTCGTTGTTTTTGTAATTTTATAGATCAAATTGGTTTATTATTGATTAACTTGGGAAGGAGATTAATCAGGAGATAAATCATGTCCAATCCAGCCTTGTTAAAATTCATTACTACTCCACATCCCGCTTTAATCAGGCAATTAGAGCAGGCAGAACCTCATAATTTTGATGGTATTTTTATTAAGGCAGTCCCTTTGGCGGGGCAGGGCAACAAAGAGGGAGGTGGGTTTAGTGAAGGTGTTTATCTATATCAAAACGAGCAAGGGGAATATCGGGTTCTGAAAGTGCTGGCGAAGAAGCAAATGAATCTATATGGTGGTATCAACCGCAAGATAGAGTCATTTAATCAGATGTATCAGTCCATTTATAAGGGCGAATTTGCGGAATTAGCCACAGCAAAATTTTTTGGTGAGTCAGGTAGAATTATCGATATGCCGTACATTAATGGTGAAGATATTAAAATCGATACCGATTTTAATATTGTCGATGACGGCCCGCAAAAGAAATTGTATGAATTCTTTGATGAAAGTGGGTTTTTCATTACCGATTATCGAATTTCTGGCAATGTCGTTCAGGTTACAGATGATAAGGGTAAAAGCTATTTTTTAATTCGTGATGTGGATTTATTGGGACGTCGAAAAAGCTTCGAAGTGACTCCAGAATTGTTAGAAGAAGAGTTACATTCATCTTATAAAGAAGCTCACAATCATTTGGCGAAAGAAGAATATATCAAGCTAAAAACTATCCATAGCGGAGAGAGAATATTTCAAGAATCCAAAGCATTGTCGTCTACTAGAGGCCGCGTGGATTCGGATTTTTTAAAATTACAGGAAGCGCTGCTAACTGCCATGAAAGCCAATAAAATAACAGACAATGTGTATGAACGCATTGCTCAAGCAAAAGATTTCCCTGAACTTTGCGATGCTGCTTGCCAACATACAACGAAACCCTTTTTGTTCAGTGGAAGCAATTTTTTAAGTATGACCAAAACAATGGACTTGTTGCGGAAAGAGCTTAAAAAGAATGAGTATTATGGCTTAAAGTCAGATTATGATTTTAAGAATGAGAAAATGCTAAATGTTCAATTACGATCAATTGGTGCGACCTCAAAGAATATTTTAAAGAATGAGTTTGCCAAGAATCAAACACAACTAAAAACCGCCAGGGATTTTTTTAGGGAGTTGTATTACCCTGCGTTTGATGCCAAAAAACGCCAGGCAATTAAAAGCGACCTAGGAGATACACGCGCTATTTTTAATGAAAAGTCCTATATAAATGAGCTTAAGTTTAAATTGAATAATCTAAAGCAAAATGAGCAAACTCAAAACACTGAAGGGGGTGCTCAATATATTTCCAAGTTTAATAAGTAACAGGATACTCTGTAGCTACAAATGGGCAAAAGTATTAATTTTGCCCATTACCCTAGTAAATTAACAGCGTCGATGTAAGACGGGTGCATGCCTTTATGTCAGATTAAGTCAAAATTAATTCAAATTGTTGGAGTACTTAGGTTACTACTGCTTTCTGATGTGGATTTTTGATCTTTCTTATGAATGACTACAGAACCACATTCTTCTTGAATATCGTCTCGAATAACCATAGAACCATTATCTTCCTGTAGGGATGTGTTGTCCTCATTTTCCTTAGTTGTGTCAGAACTCGCCATTGCGGTAGTTCGTTTTTGATGGATACTATTATCAGAAGTTTTCTGTGAGATTTCCTTCGCAAACTTAACTTTTGGAGGTCCTTCCTGCAGTTTTTGTAGTTTTTGATACGAATCAGAAGAATTGTTATAAAAGGAGAGTAATGGTTTCAATAGCTCATGGCCATTAAATAATTGCTCCTTTGAACTGATTGAAAGGTGGTTTAAAAGAAGATTACTTACTGTAAAATCAGGATCAGTTATCCACTCTGTTAATGTGACCCTATTTGGGATAGGGCGAATATGCAGCCAAGCCAGGATTTTTTCAAAAAACCAAGCTCGTTTATGATTGTTGGAAGAAATGGTTTCTTCTAAATAATGAGAAATAATAGTCTTAAGTTCAGTAAAACTTGTTTTTAGTCGCTGTGGTTTTCTTTCAAAAGAGGAGGTCAAATATTGGTTTAAATAGTTTGCTGTGTTTTCCAACTCGCTTATATCTTCTTTTCTAAGCGTCCGCTCCTGCCATCTCTTGGCCAACTTTCGAATTCGAAGAGTTTCCAAATAAGGTTCATAATTTTTTTCGATTTGATGAATCCTTTTATTTAAGAGTATTGCAGCAATGGATTCTTCTCTTTGCTGAGCTAAAGGTTTTGCTTCTTCAATGGCTTGATAGAGCTTGGATATACGCTCTTCGTCCGTGGAGTCATCCTCTGTCAAAGATGCAAGAGTTCTAATTTTGGCAGCATATTCATAATAAGAAAGGGTATCCATTGTTTTGGTTTCAAACAGTTGCAATACAAGCTCTTCAACGTCATGGTCCAACAACTCCAGTTTTTCACCAAAAGGTTTAAGTAAATTATTGAGGGAAATTTGAGTAATAGTCTCTGACTTTATTAAATTTTCAATGGCTTGATTAATTGCGAAAGGATTACGACCGGCTCTTATTTCAAGGCTTTTTAAAAAGTCCTCAGTGGGTAGTCTTAAGATTTCAGGAATCAACATGTCTTTAAATATCGCCAAACTAATACGCTCAGTAGGTATACTTCTCGTTAATGCATCACCCAGGATAGCCAGGTTTTCAAAGATGGTGTCTTGTGTAAAATTAAATTTTGACATATTTACTTGAACAAGATGATCATGCGTGAGACCTCTTAATAAGAATGATTTTAAGGCTATTCCTACTTGAAATGACATAAAAGGCTCTGCATCCATCAGGATTCTGGATGCCCGATAGCTAATACCGGTTTGTCTGCTGTTAACAAATTTTACGAACTCTGGAGGTGAAAACCAGATGCTTGTTCGCAGGGAGCTTGCTTTGAATTTTGCATCCCTGGTGATGGCTTTGCGATCGCTTATAACAATGTGGTCGTTCTCAACTAAAAAGTTAGATAGTTTAATATCAGAATGATAAAAACCAAGTTGCATTAATTCTACGCAAAATTCGCTGATCTGAGAAAAATAACGTTGTGCTTTTTCGGCAATGACCTCCGGTTTTTCCTCTAGCTGTTTTGCAATTTGCTTTAAATTTCCTTGTTTGACAAATTGACTAATTGCCACAGGATGATAGACATAAATTCCTTCTTCATTGACTTGTTTTGTGAAAGTTGTGTAGTCATCGACAAAAAATCGTGCTATTGCATTTGATTGGAGCCATTGTTCATTAGCAGCATTATCACGAGCCTCATGACGGATGACTAATTGAAGGGGTAATTCTTCTGTTGCAGAAGAAGTGTTTCTTATAATCTCAGCAGGAGCTCTTTTAGCTTCAGCCAATGTTTGTCTCTTTTTGTTGGTCAAAAGCGTAAACAATATATTTTCATTATTGACTTGGCCTGGAAGGGATGCGAAATTATATTCTTCAAATTTGTTATTAATTTTTTCCTGCACTATATCAATAGCCGCATAAGATAACGCAAATAAATGCATTTGCTCCGTTATCCAAGGACCTAGAGTAGGCGATGTATTAATCATAATGAAAATTTGCGAGTGAAGATCTTGCAACTTTTCACTGAGATTGGCAAATTGAGCTTCACTCTTGTATTCATTTCTTAATAGTTGTTTTAAAAGCAAATAGCGTTGTTTTAAAAGTTCAAAGAGAGTCTTTCTTTCTTCACCAAAATTTTTTAGCGAATGCACCTCTTCTGTAAGATTGTGTTTAACTGCTTCAGGATGTAGCTGGCGTTGGTAAGCAGTTGCGTATTGGACAGTTTTAAGTAAAATAGAGGCATCTGCATGAACACCATAACTTTGAAGCACTTCTTTTAAATTTTTTTCTTCAGAGAGGGAGGTTCTGCCCTGATTACGCCAGGTATATATAGAGTCTGCCAAACCGCTGGCACGTGTTTTTGGTGGTTGTTGTAAAAATTCATGTTCAGAACCATCAATAACCGCTTTCGAATACATATCTATTTGTTGTAAGTACATAAGTTGGGTTAACTTATCTTCTGAACCATTAAAGCGATCAATTAAAGCTGATAATGTTAAATAATCAGCTCTTTTAGCAACAACTTCAGAAACGACAGGTTTTGAAAGCATAAAAATAATCTAACAAATAAACAATTTGTACATAATATCACTTTAGCTAAATTTGTACAATGCGTTGATAGAATGAACTTTATAAGGTTTTTGTATAAGGCTGGTTAAATTACAGGTGCTTATAGAAACATAAATTTTTTTTTGCGAAACTAACTAAAACTGGTTGCGCTTATCTTGGAGAATAAATATGAAAATAATAGTAATCGGAGCATCTGGAACAATAGGTCGAGCGGTTGTTAATGAACTACAGCTTCGCCACGAAATTATTACTGCAGGTTTTAGCACGGGCGAGATTAATGTGGATATTACTGATAAAAATTCAATCGAGATAATGTTTAAAAAAATTCAACATGTGGATGGTGTTGTCCTTGCTACAGGTAGTGTACACTTTGATGATTTTATGCAAATGCATGAAGAGGAATTTAACATAGGTCTAAAAAATAAATTAATGGGCCAAGTGAATACCGTGTTGATCGGTCGTCATTATTTGAATGATGGGGGTTCTTTTACTTTAACAAGTGGCATCTTAAGTTATGACCCTATTCGCTATGGGGTATCTGCGTCTTTGGTTAATGGTGCTTTGAATTCTTTTGTAATTGCAGCGGCGATAGAAATGCCTGGAAAACAGCGAATTAATTGTGTGAGTCCAACTGTCTTAACCGAATCAATGGACAAATATGCTCCTTATTTCCGAGGCTATGAATCGGTCAGCGCTGCACGGGTTGCTCTTGCTTACAGTAAGAGTGTAGAAGGGTTACAAACGGGACAAATATTTCACGTTCAATAAGATGATTACCCTCCAGGATAGAGAAAGCAGAAGGCAGTTTTGATTATGCTGCGCTTCCTCAAGACTCTCCTGTTACATCTATCAAGCCTGCGTTAAATTACCTTTTTTACGCTCGGGAAAAATATCTTTAAATTGTAAATGCTGACTTGCTTCCATGGCTGCGTTACGTCGTTTTGCAAATCCTCCTAATTTGTAAACCAAAATAGGACCCACAAAACTGATCAAACCCATAACAAACGCTATTTTATACGTAGGATCATTATTTAAAACTAGGAAAATTAAACAAGCTAACATTAAAATAATAGCGACAATCCCTGTATAGGGCGAGCCTGGAGTTTTATAACTTAGATCATCTACGGTATAGCCTGCTTTATATAATCGTCTGCGGAAGTTAATTTGTGCCCAGCACAGGGAAATCCAGGCAGTCGCACCGGTAAAACCTGATACAAGCAGTAAAGCGATATACAACATTGATTGTCCAAAAAAGTAACCAGCAGCAAGCAATGTCCAGATGGCAATTAGTGTAACAATACCTGCGTTTTGTGGAACGGCATTACGGTTAAGTTTACTAAGTTTATGCGGAGCCATCCCATTGCGTGCTAAGGCATTCAATGAACGAACAATTCCATATACCCCCGAATTGGAGCAGGAAAGAGTTGCTGTTAGAGTCACAAAACTAGTCGCTGCGCCAGCCCATTTCAAGCCATAATAATTGAGTGCATCGGCAAAGACGGAGTTAGCAAGACCTGCCTTTTGCCAGGGAAAAATGAGGACAAGACAAAAAACGGGAATAATGTAGATAAAAAGAATTCGGAAGGTTACTGTACGGATTGCGCGGGGTATCATACGGGCAGGATTAATGGATTCGCCGGCAGCAAGGCCAATAATCTCCGAACCCTGGTAATTTACCAGGAGTAAAACCATCGCAGTCAATAAAACCATACCGCCGTTGGGAAACAGGCCGCCTTGACCAAAGATATACTTTCCGCCAATAATACCACCGGGCTGTGGCCCGTGAATGAGGCCAAAGAAAATTAAAATGGAAAGAGCCACAAAGCCCATTAGGGCTAAAATTTTGATAATAGCTAACCAAAACTCAATCTCACCAAAAGTACCTACTTTTGCGATATTAATATAGGTAATAATCAAGCCAAATCCTACCGCCCATAGATAGCCATTAATGCCTGTAAAATGCTGCATGATAATTCCACCTGCAATGCATTCGGCTGGAATATAGGCAACCCAACTAATCCAATAAGACCATCCAACACCGCACGCGATTGTTGGAGAAATAAAATCAGCGGTGTAGGTTATAAAGGAACCCGAGATGGGAATGGCAACTGCTAACTCACCCATACAAAGCATGGTAAGATAAATAATTAAGCCACCTAAAATATAGGCAATAAAGACAGAAGGGCCTACCTGATTGACCACTTCGCCAGTCCCCAGAAAGTAACCGGAACCAATAATACCGCCAAGAGCAATTAATTGAACATGACGATCTTTTAGTCCGCGTCGGTAGCCGCCATCACTCACTGGAGCGGCATTATCTTTTTTTTGCTTAATCACTGACTGTTTGGTCTCTCAAAATGAAGCATTAATGGGTCAAAAATTGTATAATATTTTTGTATTTTGTCTATTAATTTCTATAGAAAATTAAAATAAAGTGAGATTTTTATAAGAAAAAGGATAAGAACGCAAGATTTATTTTTTGCAATAAAGAGGCGGTCATTCTGAGCTTGCAAATTATATAAATTAATAGAGATTATTTCGCTCTATTTTTAGATTATAGCTTGGGAATTGGTGGACAAGAGTATTAAAGCCCACGCTCTACACTTTAAAGACTGATTTTAGGAATAACTATGCAGATTATAGAAAGTGAACGTTTAATTATTCGAGAATGGTACGACAAGGATTATTCTTCTTTTATTGCGATGAACGCTGATATTCAAGTGATGGAGTATTTTCCTGCTCCTCTAGACGAAAAAGAAACACTTGCCATGATTGCCCGTATTCATGCTCATATTCAGCAACATGGATTTGGTTTGTGGGCCGCAGAATTAAAAGAAACTAAGGCGTTTATAGGGTTTATTGGTCTTAACACGCCTTCTTTTTCCAGTCATTTTACTCCTTGCGTTGAAATTGGTTGGCGTTTGGCGCTTCCTTTCTGGGGAAAAGGATTGGCAACAGAGGGAGCTAAGGCCTTGTTGGCTTATGGCTTTAAGCAATTAGGTTTAAAGGAAATTGTTTCCTTTACTACGTTAAAAAATGTGCGCTCTCAACGGGTCATGCAAAAAATAGGCATGAGCTGTGATGAAAGGGATAATTTCTGTCATCCAAACCTGCCTTTGGAGCATCCCTTGTCACTACATGTCCTCTACCGTATCACATCTAAGAATACTGATGGTTTTACAGAGAGCAGGAAATAATTGTAAAAGTTACTATTTTCCCATTTAGTGAATGGTATTCCAGAATATCCGATAACTACGAAGTAAACTGTTTTTCAGCTTCTTTAATAATGGATTCTACTATCTCATTTTTAAAATGGACGTGCTGAGGTAAACCAATTGCTACAATGGAAGGCGCTAAATCCATCAGCACACGTATCGCTTGATGCTTATCTTCAGGTGAAGCCTTGGCATTTTCAAGTAGTTCAATATTAGCTATAAATGCGGCTACTGTTGCCTTTCTTACTTGAACCCCTTTAAATTCAGCGTAGTCTGCACCATCGGCCAAAATATTCTCGGGAGAAACAGGTTGTTGAGTCATAATAATTTTAATTATACCTACGTGGTCATTGTTATACATTACATTTAAAAAATTAACAATAGCATGCTTTTTGACATTCCTAAGAAAATGATTAATTCTCTAGTTGACTATTTAATTAGCTATCGCTATTTTTCTTTTGCACATACTACGCCCCTGCATTCGGCGTCATAAGAAGTAGGATAAAGCATGGATGGAATGACTAGATGAAAATTTTAAAAATTAAAGAATACCTTGAAAGTTATGATGCTAAAAAAGGCTATGGACGAACAGTAAAAGATGAGCCTCATATTGCTGAGTTGCGCCAATTTTATCATGAACAAGTTAAAGAGATTAGGGAGGAATTAACTCCTGAAAAATTGCTTGAATTAGTTAAAATTTGTCTACGGAAAAAAACGTGGAATGGTTCAGAAAGCAGTAACACCTTCGAGGCGCTTCTTAAGGAGCTTGGTGGAAGAAATGCCCTGCAAAGATTGAAAGAAAATAAGCAACTATCAGCTACTAATGTTGTTCTGCTGGAAAAATATAAAGAATTTGCAGAAAATCTATCCTTATTAATTGAGATATTAAAAGGGTATCCACTGAATCCACCGCTTTCCGATTTTATTCATGAAATTCCTTTGTCTTTTCTTCATGAAAGATTAAAAGATATTGCCTCTCTTAAAGAGGCGAAAGTTTTGACAAAACAGACCTTATTATTGATTGCGAATAGTCCAGCACCTTGCGCCATGGCCAAAAGCATTATTTTATTAAAGGAAAGCGGTATTACTGATGAGGAGTTAAATTTCCTGGCCTTTTCACCTTTGTTGAGTTCCCTGCATAGTGTTTTATCCATATTAGCCTCTATCAACCCTAAATTAATACGAGGCAATCTCTCAGCAATTTGCAATCTTAGCCAAGATACCTTGGATTTTCTTGATATTCTAAAAGAGTTGGCTCATGCGAAAGAAGCATTGACCCAAAGTCATATTGAAATTTGTCTAAATTCCAAAATATTGAAAGCAAAAGATCGAGTAGTAAGTATACTACTTTCGTTTCGCGAAGCGGGTTGGAACAGCGAAATTAATTTATTAGAGCTGTTGGAAAGTGTTATTAAGAATGAGCATTTGAAAATAGGGCTTGCTGTTGAAGCACTTAAAAAGTGCAAATTACAACCAGAACATGCGCAACTGATTTTAAGTACGCTTTTTCAATCTCCTCAATTTTACAGTAGTTTGGTTGAAGCAGTGGCTATTCTTTCAGAGAATAAGCTTTTAAGTGATGAGAATTTAATGATTGTCATTCGCGAACCTCAATATGCCAATAGGGTGGCTGAAGGGATAAAAATTTTAAAAGCCATCTCCCTCGATAGTATCGAAAATAAAAATGCCATGAGTAGAGTGCCTGAACATGCGGCTTCAGTGGCACTTCTATTCAAACAACTTATAAAAGCCAAGCAATATTCTCCTATTACTCGAGAGCTTGCTCTCACACAACCTCATAATGCCGAAATTGCTGCGCGTATTTTAAGGTTTTTACGATTAGAAAATATGTATCAGGCAATCCATAGTGTCGATGACAAAAGTGAAGGAATTAATCTTTGCGAAGAATTGTTTAATAAAAATTTAATGACCGGTGAATTCTCTGATTTACTGGCCGATCTGGATCACGCTGATATCCTCAATCCCGCTAATCTTATAAAGTTAATTAAAAATTTTCAATTTATTCGCACCTTAACTTGTGCATGCTGCTATCTTGATAACAACAATCAGCTTAATCAGGACAACTTTGATTTACTTTTTGACGATCCCAAACGGGCTATTGCAATTGCTCTAACTTTAGAGGGTCACTTACGGCCTGTGTCAAAAGATAAATTCAATCAGCCATTGGATAACGGAGCTGAAGACTTTTTAGCGATCAGACGAGCAGCCAGATTGCTGGCACTGGGGAATAGAGGGCAGGCTTTTTTTCCACCGGTCACTATAAATAAGACGCAGCTTGAAAAATTGCGCACGCTGACCAAAAAAGACTGCAGCGAGTTTGACCCTGAAATTCAAAATTATCAGCAGCAGGAGCTTTTAATAAAAATTGCGCAACATTGTGGAAATGGTTATTTAGAAGAGGAGGTCACTTATCATGTTGCTGGTGATGTTTTCAAAAAGTAAAGAGGGGGTGTAGTAGCTCCCCATTAAAATTTGCCTGTTTAAGTTTATTAAGTTATAGAAAATCATCATTTTTTTCTAGCCAAATCATAACCGTTTTTTTTGTATCTTCTACGACAGCAATTAATTGATGATAGAGTTTATCAAGTAATTCGCTGTTCCCAGCTTTTTGATAGCGCTCCAAGTATTGGCAAGCATATTTAAGACGTGAAGTGCCGCAATAGGCTGCTCCACCCTTTAATTTATGAGCAAGACTCTTAATATGCGTCCAGTCTTTATTTAAATAAGCGGTTTTTAGTTCTTCCAATTCTACGGGTAATTCTTTATTAACCATAGATTTTAAAATATCTTTTAAAATTACTGCATTACCCAAGGTACTAATACCGATTTCTGCATCAAGAAGAGGAAACTCATCAAGTTTGAATAAATCTTCCTCAGCTTGAGAGAAATCACTATTATTAACTGTGAGAATAGCTGGGGAATTTTTCTGGGGGGGTGAATATTTCTTGAGGATATTCTGCAATAAATTCATCTGTAGAGGCTTTGCGAATAAATCATTCATCCCTGCTTCCAGAGATTCAGTTTTGGCATCTTTAGAGGCATGAGCGGTTAATCCAACGATAGGCACAGCCGCAACATTATTTTCCTCTTCCCATCGTCTAATTTCTTTTGTAAGCTCATTGCCTGATATTCCTGGCAATCCAATGTCGGTGATGATTAAGTTAAATTTTTCTTTTTTTGCCAGTTGCAAAGCAGTTTCTCCATCGACTGCTTTAGTCACTTGGCAATTTTGTTGTAGACATAGAGTTTCGGCTATGCGTAAGGCAATGTTATTATCTTCCACGATTAAAAGGTTATAATGCGCATCAGGTGTCGTGTTTAATGGTAAATAAGTAGGGGCAGTGGGTTGTTGCTCATGATTTATTGACAACTTGTAATCTGCTTTGTTTACTGCTTCCTGAGAATTCTCTATCGGAATAAAAGGGATAGTAAAAATAAACTCTGTGCCGACATTTTCAATGGAGTTTACCTTAATAGAACCTCCTAGTAAGGCAATAAATTTTTCTACAATATGTAAACCTAAACCATGTCCTGTATAGTCTCCTTTGTATGAAGGAGATACGCGGTAAAAACGTTCAAATATCTTGGGTAGCAAAGCTTTGGGGATGCCTTTTCCGGTATCAGAAATATGACACTCAAGCCTATCAGGAATGCCAGAAATTTTTTTCACTCGAATAGTTATAGAGCCATTCTCGGTAAATTTTATTGCATTTCCCACGAGGTTTAGAATAATGCGGCTCAATTTAAAACGATCAGTTTGAATTTGCACAGGCACTTCCTGGTCAATCGTGAGATGACACTGAAGGTTTTTATGAAACAGGGTTGGTTTCTCAAGAAAAATAATATCTTCAATGGCTTCACGAAGGTCAAATACATCTTTATGAATGTCATCTTCTTTTGCTTGTTCTGCGGATACCAAGTCCAAAACCCCATTTAACAGTTTTAACAATTGCTGTCCACTTTCATAAATCCAACTTGCAAATTGTCTTTCTTCATGGGTTTGTACTTTGTTTTCCAAAAGCTGAGCCATGCCTATAATACCGGTCAAAGGAGTTCTAATATCATGGCTCATATTTGCTATAAAATTAGCTTTGGCAATTTCAGCTTTTTTTACACCAGTGACATCAACAGTAATACCTAGAAGACCAATAATTTCACCTAAATGATTTTTAAGGGGCATCTTGTTTACAAGAGTGTGGTAAACGCGGCCATTTTTATCAATTAATTTTTCTTCTAAATTTAAAATAGGTTCGCCTGTGGTAATAATTTTTTTGTCAGTAGCACGATAAGTATCAACTAATGCTTTGTCCCAACCAAAATCATAATCTGTTTTACCTATAGCGTGTTTTGCCGAAGGCAGTCCCATAATTTCTGCAGTGATGTCATTACAAAAGATGTAACGAAATTCTTTGTCTTTCCAATATACATAACAGGGCATTTGGCGAATCACATTTTCCAAACAACCTCGAATCTCATCCATATATTCTTGAGCTGAAAGTCTTTTGGCAAAAACTTGTCCGGTAACTTCACTAGCAGAACGAGTGAGAATCTCATACATTTCTTCTTGCTCAGTCACATCCTTATCAAAGAGGAAAAGAGACTGCTTTTTATCGACTTTACCACGTAAAAGCTCCCATTTTTTTTGTGCTTTTTAATTTTTATAGGTTCTTCATTAAGAGTAAAATTTTCCTGATCGATAAAAAGAGGAGGAAGTTTATGTTTTTCTAGAAGCTCGTTAAAAGAAACAGCTTCATTGATTTCTTGTTCTGTAAAGCCAAAAAGTTTTTTAGCGTAATTATTTATATAAGTGACCTTAAAATCTTTATTTAATACGATGAATGAATGCTTTAGTGCGTCATAAGCTTTACTTAAAATAACCATTTCTTTCTTAGACAACTTCATTGATGGTCCTTCACTATAGCGGCTCTAAAGACCACAATATTGTTGAATACATTTTACAATATGCTTGCTATTTTTAGCATTTAAAATAGTTTCGTGATTCGCATCTAGCAAATGGCAAGTAATTTTCCCCTTGTTGAAATTTGACCACCCATTTGAAGGATCATTGATAGACTTATAATCCTCAAAAAGATCACTTGCTTTAAATAATAGCATATCCTGATTGAGTGTTGTGGGTGTATGGGATAGCAGCAGCTGCATTCTTGCCCAGGCTAATTGAACCAAATTAGGAGGTAAATCCGGATGAGAAACACGTAATAGACTTTTAAAGTGAGATTCATCACTTTGTTTTGGTGAAAATGCAGCCCAACTATCAATAAGACCTAGCAAGTTAATTTGATTATTTTCTTTTTTTAATAGAGCAGCCACCTCATAAAGTAAACTGCCTCCAAATGAGTAGCCTAATAAATAATAGGGGCCATGAGGTTGAATAGATTTAATAGCAGCCAAGTAGGCTTTTGCCATCGATGGAATATCACTATAAAGTAAACAATCAGTGCTTATGCTTGGGTCTTGGAGTCCATAAATAGAAAGAGGAGGACTAAATGCTTTAGTTAAAGAATCAAAACAGTACACTAAACCACTTATGGGATGACAGACAAAAAGATTGGGTGTATTGGCTGTATGATTTAAGGGCACAAGAATATCTAGTGATTCTATATTATCTTGACCGGATATAATTTCACTCAATTGAGCAATAGTAGGTGTTTGATAAAGCTGAGTAACGGCTAACGAACGATGAAAAGTATGATTAATTTTTTCTATTAATTTCAAGGCTTTTAGTGAGTGTCCACCCAAATCAAAAAAATTATCGTGTATACCAATGCTCTCTATTCCTAGATCTTCCTGCCAGAGCTGAGCAAGCTGAGTTTCTATGAGGTTTCGAGGTTGGTGATAGTCATTGTCAATATTTAAATCAGTTCTTGATACTTTAATATCAGGGGATTCAAAAAGTTTATTATTTTCAGCTACCAGTGTTTTGTAGGTTGTTATATCAAAATTAGACACTGCAAGATTTGTGAAATTGGTTTGTAGAGCTTGCAAAAATAATCCCTTTCCTTGCTCGGGAGAAATATCATTACCACGATTAAACCAGTTCATATCACCAGAATGTTTAGTTTCCACTGCCATACCAACCTCTCGCCAGGTATTCCAGTTTAAACTTAAAACAAAATTGGAATTAAAATAATTACTTATAGCAAAGGTATCTAAACAAGAGTTTGCTGCACAATAATCGATTTGTCCTGGCTCTCCTGACAGCGCTGCGATAGAGGACATCAATACAACAAAATCCAGTGGCATATCGGCAAATGCTCTTATTAAATTGAAAGTTCCATGAATTTTGGGGTGTAAAACCTTATCGGCCATTTCTCGCGTTTTTAATTGAGCAAGTCCGCCCCCCGCAACGCCAGCACAATGAATTAGACCATGAATAGAGCCAAATTGGTCTTTGCATTGATTGATGATTTTAGATAAAGCCACATAATCAGTGATGTCTACCTGATAAAAATGCAAAGAAGCTCCTTTTTGCTGCAGTAGGCTAAAAGTTTTTACTTTTTGATGGAACTTATGAGTGGGATCAGCAAGCGCCTCCTTCCAAGCCGATTCTTGGGGTATAGGGGTTCTTGAAAGAAAAATAAGTGTAGGATGAGTAACGTGTTCCACTATAGCTTCACTGAGAGCTAAGCCTATTCCACCTAATCCCCCTGTTATTAGATAAACACCTTTATTTCTAAAACGATTGTAAATTAGTGTAGAGTCAGCTGGTGAATAAGATAAATTCCACTGGTAACCATTTCTATAAGCTGTAATTGTATCTTGCTTGAACCAGACATCACTCACTGACATATTTATTAAATAGAGTAAACAATAAGTTTCAAGAGAAGAATGATCGGTTGAGTTAATGTCAAATATTCTACAAGTAATTGAAGGGTGCTCTTGAGAAATCACACGACAGGCACCAATTACGCTGGCATTAAGTGGTGAAATGACTTCGGTTCCTAAAATGCGTTGTGTACCTTGCGTCAGAACTCCATAACGTAAGGGAATATGCTCTCCAATTATTTCAAGATAAGCTTGTGTTATATATAGCAAACTAAAAAAACTTAAATTTAACAGCGAATCTATATCTTTATTAGACAGTTCAATCGTTAAGGGCTGGCAGGAAATAGTATGGAAAATAATAGGATTCTCAAGTTCGGTTTTTAGCTTCTTAAATAATTTTAAATAATGATTTTTGACCGCGAAATTAATTTTAAATGTACGCGAATCGACTTCACTATAATTTTCTCCGGTCTCAACGACAAATAATTTGGCATTGTATCTCTTTAATAATGAGATTAATTGACTACTAGCCTCCGTTTTCTCATGAAATAGGATCCATGTGTGCTCACCTATTTTTCCGGCGTCAACTAACGGTTGATTAAGATAGGCTAATTGGTGCGCCCATACCTGTTTATACAGAGAAGGTAAATTGATAGTTTCACTGAATTTATCTGGTTTTATCCAATAACTTTGTCTTTGAAAAGAGTAAGTAGGTAGAGCAACACGCTGAAGTGGTTTATTATGATGCAATGCAAGCCAATTTATAACCATTCCTTCTTGCCATAATCTCCCTACAGCATGCAGTAATGTCTGTATATCTTCTGTTTTTCGATGATGGTTCGGTAAGGTTTGGATAACCGGTGAAGCTATCGTATTAGCTGTCATTTTAAGGAAAGTGCATAAACCGCGACCAGGTCCTACTTCTATAAAAAGGGAATGCTTATTTTGTAGCAGATTGCCGAAGCCTTCACTGAGTAAAACTGTATTACGTAAATGACGATACCAATAACAAGGATCCACGGCCTCTTCGGCTGTAAGCCAATTGCCGGTGACGTTTGAAATTATAGGTATAGCAGGTGGATTTAATGTGATGTTTCTAAAAATTTCCTTAAAAGGTATTTCGATGGTTTCCATCAAACTACTGTGAAAAGCGTGGCTAACCTTTAAACGCTGATAGGGAAGATCCAGTTGAGATAAATAATTCTCTAAAGTTTCGACAAATTCAGATTTACATGAGGCAACGCAGTGATTTGTTGCATTGTGCACAGCAAACTCAATTTCAGGAAGTTGCTTTTGAATATCTCTAAATTCATCGGCGCTGCACTCAATCGCTAACATTGCTCCTATTGGAGCACTAGACATCAAAAGTCCCCGTTCGCAAACTAAGGCAATAGCATCCTCATAAGAAAAAACACCAGCAAGAGTAGCAGCAACATACTCACCCAGGCTGTGCCCGATAAGAGCTTGCGGTTTAATACCCAATTCAATTAGTAGTTGAGCCAATGCATATTCAATAATAAATAGGGCAGGTTGAGCATATTGGGTTTGGTGTAGTCGTGGATCCTCAGGATTATTAAGAATGGTTTCCAAATCACAGTTAAGATAGGATTTAGCAATTTGAAAACCTTTTGTAACCAAGTCCCCGAATAAAGGAAATTCCTGCATTAGTTGAGCAGCCATTTGATGGTATTGCATTCCCTGTCCCGGAAACATAAATATGATGCTATGGGGAGGTTGCTCTGTATATTGATGTAATTTCGATTGAGAAAAACTCTTCTGAATCTCTGCAAACGTTTTGCCTACTGCTATACGTCGCCATTGAAAGTCTTCTCTTCCTGTTTGCAGGGTATAAGCCACTTTAGGAAGATAAGAGGGCAGGGTTGATTCGTCGTAGAGAGATAAATGCTTTAAAAACTTCTCCGTATTTTCTTCCAACGCAGCGGAAGTTTTTGCTGAAAGTATAAAGAGCTGGTCAGAGGTTGAGGCGATGGCTTTTTCTTTAGGAATATATTCTCCTAAAATCATATGAGTGTTTGTGCCGCCGACGCCGAATGCACTGACCCCTGCATGTCGTTTTGAAGAATTGGTTTTTTTCCATTCAATTGGTTGGGTATTGATGTAAAAGGGGCTGTTTTCCAGGGCAATATTGGGATTGGATTTTTGGAAATTTATCATCGGCGGTATTATGCGATGGTAGAGGCTTAAACTAACCTTGATTAGTCCGGCCATACCTGCTGCAACATCTGTGTGACCAATATTCCCTTTTACCGAGCCTAAGGCACAAAATTGAGTTTGATCTGTCTGTTCTTTATAAACGGTATTTAAAACGTTAAATTCAATTGCGTCACCGAGTGTTGTTGCTGTTCCATGGGCTTCAACAAAACTTACTTCTGCGGCACTAAGTTTGGCAGTCCCTAAAGCTTCACGAATACATGCCGATTGACCACTAGTACTTGGGGCTGTAAATCCAAGTTTATCTGCACCATCATTATTTATTCCTCTGCCTTTAATAACGGCATAAATAGTATCTTTATCAGCAATGGCATCTTTTAATCGTTTAAGGATGACGATCCCGACGCCATTGGAAAAGACAGTGCCATTTGCCATCTCGTCAAAAGGACGACATTTTCCATCAGGTGATTCAATACTTCCTTCAGTATAAAGATAACCATCTTCTTCTGGTACAACAATAGATACCGCACCAGCAATAGAAATGTCTGATTCTCCTGAAATTAAATCATGACAAGCTTCATTGACTGTTACTAATCCAGTAGAGCAAGCGGTATTTACATTAAGGCTTTTCCCTCTAAGATTAAGTCTGTAAGAAACTTGGGTGCTAAGCATACTGGATGAACTTGCTATTCGGCAGTGAAAACGATCATGCTCTTTGCGAAACCAATTATTTTTCAATAAATTTTCATGTAAATAAGTACTGTCTGCCATTCCAGCGAATACACTGATCGTTTTTGACTGTAGTTTTCCAGGAGCAATGCCTGCATGCTCCAATGCAGACCAGGTACACTCTAAGAAAATTCGCTGTTGAGGATCAGTGATACTGGCATCAACAGGATTAAAACCAAAAAAGTTGGCGTCAAATTTATCCACATCACCGAGTATTCCGCGAACAGGAATAAAATTTTTATTAGATGCTTTAGGGGAATGTAATCGGTCTGATGGAAACAAGGTCAAACAATCTTTTCCCTCAAGAATATTTTGCCAAAACTCATCAAGCGAGTTCGCTTGAGGGAATCGGCACGCCATGCCAATAATAGCTATATCGTGAGAGGTTGTCGCATGGATTTCTTTAACAATAGGCGTTTCGATATCTCCATCTAAAAATCGACTCAATTTATGAATGGTTGGATAGGAAATAATATGTGAAACTTGTAATTCGGAATTAAGCGTTTCATTAATTCTTGTACAGGCTTCAGCGATAAGTAGTGAATTGGCGCCAAGTTCAAACAAATTTTTGTTGACGTCTATTGTGTTGCGGTTTAAAAGCTCTTGCCAAATAGCTGTTATTTTTTCTTCAATCAAGCTTGAGGGTGCAGTATCCACATGAAGTGATAGATCAGTGTGATTTATCTGATCAAGCTTTGACTTGTCGACCTTCCCGACGGATGTAAGAGGCAGGTCCTCCACTAGCACATATTTGGCAGGGAGCATATAGATGGGAAGTTTATGGCTTAGATAGTCACGAATTTCATCGGCGTGAATAGTCTCGTTGATTGAGGATAGTACAATATAAGCGGTTAACATTTGATGAGAGCCACCACCAATCTCTACTCTAACAGCCGCAAGACTAATCAAAGGATGTTGCATGAGCTGATGTTCTATTTCATTAAGATGAATGCGAAAACCACCAATTTTAACTTGGTCATCATAACGGCCTAAAAATAATAAATCGCCAGAAGGTAGTTTGCGGACTCTGTCTCCGGTTTTATATAAACGACCGTAAGGAGACTCATGATCGTTAATAAATGGATTGGGAATAAATTTTTCCCCGTTGATCGTTGAGTTATGATAATGGATTGCCAAATTAATCCCACATATATAAAGTTCTCCCTCAGATGCAGGCATTTTATTGTCATCAAGAATGTAAACTTGAACATTTTCAATTGGCTTACCTATGCTTGCTAATCGTTCATCATCGATTGCCCATTCATGATTAATAATTTGTCGACAAGTAAAGGTAGTTGCCTCAGTAGGCCCATAACCATTAATCAGGGTGATAGGTAATTTTTGTTGTTTACGATAGTTACTTAATTTTTTTAAGAGCAGCGGATTGACTTGTTCCCCACCAAAAATCACTACCTCTACTTTATCCAAGGTATCCATTGCTGATTTAATGAGTTGGTGAAAAAAGCCCGTAGGTAAAAAAAGATAAGTAATCGAGCTGAAATTTAAAAAATTTTTTAACCGAGTATGATCCTTGCGAATAATATAGGGGATGATAACTAAGGTTGCTCCATTTAAAAGAGCACTCCAAATTTCAAAAGTACTCCCATCAAAAGCCGGATTACTGAATTGTGCGACGCGTTCGCCTTCTTTTACTTTGGCATAATTATCAATTTTGTTAAGATTAACAACGGCTTGGTGAGTAATAACAACACCCTTAGGTCTTCCTGTCGAGCCTGAGGTATACATCATGTAGAGTGGAGAGTTAGGAGACGAAGTAACTTCAGTGTTTAAACGAGGGTAACTAACCGATTCTAAATAAATGTGCTTAAGAAGACGTACAGCACAATTTCTCTGATTGACGCGATTAATGTATTGCTCGTTGGTAACAATTAAACTAGGTTTAGCATCATTTAATAGTTCTTCCAAACGAAGTTGAGGTGCCATTGAATCTAAAGGCAGATAAACAGCTCCGGCTTTAACAATCCCTAACATGCAGACGATGTAATCAACGCCAGGGTCTAATAAAATTCCTACAAATTCACCCGACTGCACCTTATTTTTTCGAAGCCATTGAGAAAATTGGTTTGCTTTTTCATTTAAAGCTTGGTAAGTGAGGGTGGTATCATCTTCATTGAGGGCGATATTATTGGGGTTTTTGTTGACTTGCTCTTCAAAGAGTTCGACCACAGTGTAAGCATAGGCTGCACTATTTATCATTGTAAAGTTCCATCAAATGAGTTATTTTTTAATGTTATCTTTCTATCGAATGAGAAAATATTAACAATTATACATCATAATTGGCTTATTAATTTAAAAATAAGCAATTTTTCTGTACAAAATGGTTCTCCCTAACAAAGTTGAAATGAAGGGATATTATGTTGGACAACGGATATGACTCATGAAGGGTTTCAATTAAAATCCCATAAGTACTTTCTTTTAAAAAGGATTTTAAACCCCATTTTCTCATAGAGAGACAATCCTGTTTCTGCTGCCTCTAAAAAGCACAACTCAATGCCTAGTTGCTTAATTTTGTCTAAGGCAAAAGAAAGCAGGTAAGTTCCATATCCTTTTCCTTGACAAGCAGGAAGAGTTCCAAAATCATCGATTCTTGCGAGTTTGCCATGAAAGGACAGGGTTAATGAGGAGACAGGCTGCTCTTTGAGATAAAGGGTAAGATGATGAAGTTGAGTTTTCTTTTCCAAAGCATATTCATGTGTTTTTTGATATAAAGAGGTTAATTCAACCGTTGAATGAAAAGCCTCGATGAGAGGTAATTTCCAGTCAGTTAATTGATTATCAGTTGTTTTTATAACTAATCTTTCGTCTGGACTAAAAGAGGGAACCTGATTTAAATCGATGCACATCGGAGTAGTGTTTTCGCTTTCTGCAAAATTAATCCCTTCCAAATAATTTTTCAAGGATTCTCCTGGATCAATTGCTGAGAAAACGGCTGCCCAAGGTAAGCTTTTTTTAATAAACAGTGAATTAATTTTTTTTAAAAAAAGTTCCACTTTATCAATAGGACGAGGTATAACTACAAGATTTAAACTGGCTACAGGAATATCGGTGATATACACCATCGCCTGATCAGCAACGTTAAAGCTCTCTTTGCTGATGGCACGAAAGAAATAATCTTCGGATTGATAAAAATAACGAATTAATTGAGAAGTCATAAAACTCGGTGAGATAATGAGTGAGTTGGCGGAGAGAGAGGGATTCGAACCCTCGATACGTTGCCGTATACACACTTTCCAGGCGTGCGCCTTCGACCGCTCGGCCATCTCTCCTCAAGCGCGAAGAATATACCGATATAGGGTGGAAATCAACCTAAGATCTTCATGTCAGGGTAAAATGTATCCACGCATTTTAATTTAATTGCGCTAAAAATGCGTTATCCTGCTTTCACTTGACAGAGCAAGATTATACCTATCTACAAAAATATAGCCAAATGGTATGATTATGAGCAAGTCAGAGGATTACGCTATCGCTAGTAAGCCATCCTATTTTTATCAATAAAGCAAAATTTTGTTTATACTTGTAGTATATTTTTTGATCACATGGATGGCTATGATTATAAAATCCTTGTTTTCTATAAGTAGTTTATTAATTTCATTGCCCGTCTTTGCATTTCCTTGTTTTTTAACAGTGGCCAAAGATACCTGCTGGACAAACTATGATGTTCAGGTCGTTGCCGTTGATGCCAGCACGAGTAATAAAATAGCCACTGTCGATATACCTAAAGGCAAATCCTGGGGGAGAGTTTCCTTTACATGTAGTCCTGCACAGCGCTTTTTCTATCAGGCGACCTATCAACCGGTGTTTTGGCAAAGTGAAGTAGGCAAAGTCTACACATCAATGCGCTACTGGTCATTGCCTGGAGCCATAGGACCAGGGGACACGGCCTGGAATATACCTATTTGTTTCCCGGCAAATTTTGCAGCCGTTCCTTTTCCTCCCGACGCTGAAGGTAATTGCAAGTGCGACTGGACAAATGTCCCGGCTATACCTCCACAATAATAACATTCTGTTACAATGGACTTTCCTTGGGTTCTGTGAACTTGTATTATCGTTTCCTTCTGAATTGAGAAGGCGCGACAAGATGGCCACTTTACGACAACAAATTGCTCAAATGTTGATTATAGGTTTTTCTGGCACCGTTATTAGTGAAACCAGCCCAATAAAGGAATGGCTAAGGGATAATAGTCTTGGAGGCGTTTTGCTATTTGATTATGACCTTATTCAACAGCGGCAAGGGAAAAATCTTGTTCATCGTGCGCAAATTCAACAATTAACGGAACAGCTCCAACAGGCGAATACGTCTTTAGGTAAAGAGACGCCACCGCTTTTTGTTGCGATTGATTATGAAGGTGGGGCTGTAGATCGTTTAAAGTATATTGAGGGTTGTACAAAAACAGTGAGCCCGGCAGAATTGGCCACATTCTCGCTCATAAATTTTCAAACTGAAGTACAAAAGATGGCAAGTACTCTTCAGGAGCTTGGATTTAATTTGAATTTTGCCCCTGTTGTTGATCTCGCTTTAAATCAGGAGCAGGGCATCATTGGTAAATTAAAACGAAGTTTTTCTGCTCGCCCTGAGCAAGTGGTAAACTTGGCAAGCCAATTTGTTGAAATCTTTGCCCAACATAAAATCACTTGTTGTTATAAACATTTTCCTGGTCATGGCAGTGCAGTGGGTGATACTCATGAGGGATTTGTTGATGTTACCGAGACATTTCAATTAAATGAATTGGAACCTTATCGTATTGTTTCTAGCAGGGATACTGATCCAGCCATGGTTATGACAGCTCATGTTGTTAATCGTCAATTAGATCCAAGCGGTCTGCCTGCTACTTTGTCCAAATGCATCTTAACGACTCTACTGCGACAAGAACTTGGTTTTAACGGTGTAATAATCAGTGATGATTTGCAAATGCATGCTATTTCCAAACATTATTCCATGGAGGAGGCGCTTTGTTTAACTATTAATGCTGGTGCAGATATGCTTATTTTTGCAAATCAATTAGGAAACGTTACACCTTATGAGATCATTGATCACATAGAAAAATTAGTTCATGCACGCAAAATTCTAAAAGACCGTATTGAAGAAGCTTATCAGCGAATTATTCGTTTAAAACAAAGGCAGTTGCATTTTAACGATGATAAGTCTTGACCTGAATGTTGAGTATGTTAAAATGTGTACTCAATGTGCAAAAAATTACCTAAAATGGTGGCTATGAACGACAATTTACAACTTTCTCACGCAGCTTTTTCCCACGCAGTTTTCTTTTCAATATGCTGCTGCTGCTGTTGTTGCTAATTTCTCGTTCTTCGTTTAAGTCACGTTAACTATTTTAAGGTACTTCTCATGTGCGCCCGACACTCTTCTCAAAAAAAGCAATGGCTAAATACTCCTTTTTTATACGCCATTATGATTGTTCTAGGCATTCTCAGTGGTTATTCTGATATTACGGTCTTAAAAATTTTCGGTTTATTTATTGCGGATGTTTTTATTAAAATTTTCAAGTGCATAAGTCTTCCCATTATTGCTTTGTCAATTATTGTCACCTTATCCAACTATCGTGCAGATGGAGTCATGCGAAAAGTCTGGAGCCGCGCAATGTCTTATACGCTGGGTACGACGTTGGTAGCAGCAGCAGTGAGTTGTGTTCTCTATATTCTTATTCATCCCGGTATGGTAAATGTCATCAACCAACATACTGCCACGCCAGAAACCAATCAACTTGGTTATTTTCAACATGTGGCTAACTTAATTCCTTCTTCTATCCTCTCCCCTTTTCTTGAGCATCAAGTCATGGGGGTATTATTGATGGGAATTGTGATTGGGATTGCCATTCGCTTTATTCCTGAAGCCGAAGCAAGACATACTATCACCCAATTTTTCCGCGGGGCTCATGGCTTATTCATGGTCATTACCGGTTGGGTCATTGCTATTATTCCTGTGGGTTTGTACGGCTTTATCGCAACAACCGTAGTGCAATTGCGTGAAGGGATGGCGATTAAAGGCATAGGAGAATATTTACTAATTATTGTGTTAGCGAATTTAATTCAAGGCTTTATTATTTTACCCTTGTGGCTTAAATCCCAGGGTATTAAGCCTTTTGCGGCTCTTAAAGGTATGCTTCCAGCATTATCAGTGGCCTTTTTTTCCAAGTCATCGGTAGGTACTTTGCCGATAACAATGGAAACCGCCGAGAAAAATTTAAATGTTAAGCCTGAAATTAGTCGTTTTGTACTGCCTCTTTGCACGAGCTTGAATATGAATGGTTGTGCCGCATTTATTTTTGCAACCGTTATTTACCTTATGCAAAATCATGGCATCGAAATCTCATTGCCTATGATGGGACTATGGGTTGTAATTTCAACAATTGCTGCAATAGGCAATGCTGGTGTTCCCATGGGATGCTTTTTCTTAAGTGCCAGTTTGTTGGCCAGTATGAATGTACCTATTACGTTATTAGGGATTATCTTACCCTTCTACAGCTTGATAGATATGCTAGAAACAGCCCTAAATGTCTGGTCTGATTCTTGTGTAGCCAAAGTAGTGAATGAAAAAGCTGAGACGGAGGAGGTTATTCACACAGGGGTGGTGGCTGGATGAGGCTATCCACGCCTTTATTTTGTCGAATTAATTAGAGAGTTGGTTAAACTAAGACCAACATTTTTTTTAAGCTTTAGATAAAATCTCTTCACAAATAATTTGGTAAATTAGAGTTAAATCTTCTAAATCTTTTAAAGACACGCATTCATTCACTTGATGAATGGTTGCATTAGTTGGGCCGAGCTCAATGACTTCTACACCGTAAGGAGCAATAAAACGACCATCTGAGGTGCCGCCACCAGTGGATAATTCTGGTGTTCTGTCAGTAACCTGTTGGATGGCTTTTACACAACTATCTAATAGTTGACCTTTTGCTGTTAGAAAAGGCTCACCATTTAATTGCCAATGAATATCAGGCTGTAATCTATAATGATGAAAACAATCCTCTACTGCTTTTTTTAAGCCATTTGCTGTTTGTTCTGTTGAAAAGCGAAAATTAAACTGAAGTGTTAACTCACCAGGGATAATATTGCCAGCCTGTCCCCCTGCATTGATATGGGTAATTTGTAAGGAGGTGGGAGGAAAATGCGCATTACCTTTATCCCAAACTCTTCCGGTTAATTCGGCCAACACGGGACTAATAGTATGAATAGGATTTTCAGCGAGATGAGGATAAGCTACATGTCCCTGTTTACCGTGTAAACTTAATCGACCTGTGAGCGACCCTCGGCGACCAATTTTAATCACATCGCCTAGAGATGAGCTACTGGAAGGTTCTCCTACAATACAAAACTTGGGCCTGACATTAAGCTTTATTAGTTCAGACATTATATAAGGGGTGCCAAGAGCAAAGTCGTCTCCTTCCTCCCCGCTGGTAATTAAAAACCCAAGACTTCCTGAAAATTTAGGGTGTTGATAGACAAAGCGTTCTGCCATAACCATCATCGCGGCAAGACTGCCTTTCATATCAGCCGTTCCTCGTCCGTAGAGCATTCCATCCTCTTCCTGTAGGAGGAATGGTTCCGTATGCCATTTGCTGGTTTCACCCACAGGAACAACATCGGTATGTCCGGCAAAAATCAGCAAAGGGTCAGTATTTCCAAGTTGGGCAAAAAAATTAGCAACAGGAGGGTTATCAAAGCGGTAGCATTGAAAGCCAAGTTGTTCAAAAAAACGAATCATATAATTCTGGCAGCCCCTGTCAAAAGGGGTAACGGAAGGAAAACCCACCAGTTTGGCAAGCAGTGATTTAACAGTATGCATGCTATTTAATATCTCTTAATAACTCATTAATACTGACTTTGGCACGTGTTTTCTCATCAACTTGTTTAACAATCACCGCACAATAAAGGCTATAGCGTCCTTCTTCGCCTGGCATGTTGCCGGGAACGACCACTGAGCCTGCAGGAATACGTCCATAACTAATGGTATCGGTTAACCGATTATAAATTTTTGTACTCTGCCCCAGAAACACACCCATGGATAGGACTGAGTCGCGCTCAACAATAACGCCTTCAACAACCTCCGAGCGTGCACCAATAAAGCAGTTATCCTCAATGATGGTAGGATTGGCTTGTAAAGGTTCCAGCACGCCGCCAATACCTGCACCACCGGATAAATGCACATTTTTACCGATTTGTGCGCAAGAACCAACGGTTGCCCAAGTGTCAACCATGACACCCTCATCAATATAGGCGCCAATATTCACATAAGAGGGCATCAAAACCGTATTTTTACCAATAAAAGCACCTCGTCTTACCATCGCATGAGGAACTACGCGCGCCCCAGTTTGTTCAAACTCATGGGTTTGGTAGGTTGAAAATTTAAGGGGGACTTTATCATAAAATTTGCAAAATCCGGCATCCATTATCTGGTTTGAATTTAATTTGAAGGAAAGAAGTACGGCTTTTTTGATCCATTGATGAACTACCCACTGCTCATTGATTTTTTCAGCAACACGATAATGTCCCTGATCTAATCCTTCGATTACCTCATCTACTGCTTCAATAATTTCTTTAGAGGCTGTATCGGGTGATAATTCCTGTCGTTGCTCAAAGCCAAGCTCAATTGTTGTTTGTAGTGAATTCATAGGTATTATTAGCAAATAAACTAGCAATCTAGTATAGCGAAACGAAGGCATTATAGAAATGGTATAGGATGCTTTAAAGCTTCGAGTTTTCACTGAGTGATATAGCGAGTATACTCCTTCACAATTTAAAGAATGGTGGGTGAACTATGCGTTTGTTAATTACGGGTGCTGCAGGTTTTATTGGTTTTCATTTGGCAAAATTCCGTCTGGAATGTGGCGATACCGTGATTGCTGTTGATAATCTTACTGATTATTATGATGTTCGTTTAAAACAAGCGCGTCTTGAGTTGCTACATAACTATCCCAATTTTCAATTTTATCCTGTAGATATTGCTGATGCAGCAGCCATCAATGAGGTATTTATTCAACATAGCCCTGAGCGAGTGGTAAATTTGGCAGCACAAGCAGGTGTCCGCTACTCCTTAACCAATCCTCATGCTTATATACAATCCAATGTGGTTGGATTTACCAATATTATTGAGGCTTGTCGTCATCATCATATTAAACATTTGGTTTATGCCTCTACAAGTTCTGTTTATGGAGCGAATGCTACTCAACCTTATAAAGAAACGGATGCAGTTAATCATCCTCTGACTATTTATGCCGCCACTAAAAAAGCAAATGAGTTGATAGCTCATTCCTATTCCCATCTCTATCAGCTACCCACTACAGGATTACGGTTTTTTACCGTGTATGGACCCTGGGGAAGACCTGATATGGCCTTTTTTTCCTTTACGCGTGATATTTTGGCAGGCAATCCTATTAAGGTTTACAATCATGGGCAAATGCAACGTGATTTCACTTATATTGATGATATTATCGCGGGTATTACTTTGGCCATTGATACACCGGCTGCTGCTGACGCCTCATGGTCTGCCGATGCTCCCAGTGCAGCGGGTAGTTATGCTCCTTATAAAATTTATAACATCGGGTGCGGCAATCCAGTAAATTTAATGGATTATATTGAGGCTATTGAAGAGGCTACAGGTAAAAAGGCAATCAAAGAGTTTATGCCAATGCAGGCAGGAGATGTCCTATCAACTCATGCGGATACTCAGCGGCTAAGAGAGGAGTTAGGGTATTTACCTAAAACAGATTTTCGAGAAGGCGTGGCCCGTTTTGTTCAATGGTATTTAGATTTTTACTGCTAGTTTAATCTTCAATGGCTACTTTATTTCTTATTCCACAGGATCAATTCTGTGAGGCTACATCAGCACAAGTCAGTCAAGTGCTTAAAATTGGCCCCTATGATTTTAGAGCTATTATTCTTGATACAGAAGGAATGGCTATTGCTCTGTACGCTAAAGAGAACTCGCTTTAAGTTTTGGTTTGGGCTTTGGAAAGTTAAGGTCAGTAAGCCCCGCTTGCAATCTTATTGCCCATTCACCTAGCGAGTTACTTGTTTCAACTTTTTTAATTTTAAAAAATTTATCTGATAAGCCACATTCTCTTTTCAAATGCTCTCTTAACGTGGCATTAATCCCCGCAAGAATGCATCTTTTTGCGCTACTTGCGCAGTTGTTATTCACTAGGGAGTAGCGTTTTGACTTCTCTTTCTCCATTGCTTCCAGTACAGCCCGCTCATTAATATGAAATGGCAAGCCACTGTCGCTTGTGGGTAATTCAATGGAGTGATTAGGATGCTTGCCTTTCGTTATTCGGAAAGTCTTAAAGCTGTTTTCCATCCGCTCTAAAAGCTCCTTTTTTTGCTTAATATCCGCTTGTAACTGTTTAAGATCATCCTGATTTTTACCATTCAGTTTGTTAAGGCACTGTTTTAAAGAATTTTCATAATAAGTAATACCTTTCGCTGTTATATCCAACTTATCCTGACATGCCTTCATTTCTTGGTCATAATTACTTTTAAGCAGAGTTAAATTATCTTCTAGTAAGCTTACTTGATGAGCTAATTGTTGTAGCGTATCACTTACCGCTCTCTGCTTTATTTCTACAGATTTTCTGTCTGTCTTTGTTTTTTCATCTGGATGAGTTAATTTCTCAAAATAGTTTAATTTTTTTTCAAGAAAATTAAATGTACTCAGGTTACTTTTAATGTGTTCTTTTACTGCTGCTATCTCTTGTTGTAGGGTGTTACAGTTGTTTTCAAAGGATGAGCTGATAATCTGCTTTTTTTCGAGAAGAGTGGCCATCTCCGTTGTTAATTGCTCAACTCTGTTTTGGAAGGTTGGATAATTAGCCAATTCCGCGGTTAATACTGTTTCCTGGACGGACAAGGAGAGAAGATGTTCCTTTAAAGCTTCAATTTCCAGTAAAGCAAAATCTTTTTTAACCTGGTGATGTCGAATAACCTTAATAGAATGAGGGCTATTTTCCCTCTTCATGTCACTCTGATGAGTAGCCAGCTTGCTTTCGACCCCTGTGGTTGGCTTGCGAAAATGGCATAGACTCATACAATCCTGTAGAAAATCCCGATCGGTGGGGGTGGTCTTTGGCCAAAAGCTGTGAGTATAGGAAATGGTACGAACAGGCTTTTGTGCGTAGCCTCTCTCTGTAGACTCAGGGAGTATACCAAAGGTTTTAGACATGATTAAATCATGAGGATTTTTTTCCACAGCAGAATAATATTCTGCAGTCTCATTTATCTCGAGTTGAAAATTTACATGTCCGACATTTTCTTCGCCACTTGCAAAAAAACCGGCTAAGATGCCGTGGTTACTTAATTTTTTGCCGAAAAGTTTTGTGGTGGATAGCCAAATATTAACTTCAATCATACAACAATTAAAAACAACACTAAAACTGGACTCTAACATCAGAATATTAAGGTATTCTTAAATTTGCTCATTTTTCATAAATTATTTTCTTTTTGTACATATGAAGGTACTAAATGAGAGATTTTCAGAGTTCTTTAGGTGAGCCAGTAAAGTAGATTTGATCAGCATTTCGATGATTATTGAGGCGGCGCATGAGGGGTGCGTGGGTCGAAAACGACCCCCATCGTTTAATAGCAACTAAAGTGATTCAGGCTTTAAAACTAGCGATTAAATTATCTTTTTCTTGCCAACTATTATTTAGCCAGACTCTAAATTCTTCCTGTACACTTTCATTTTCAACCAGGGAAGAATTAATAAATTGTTTAGGAATAGGGAGGTGTCTGACATGAACTTTAATTGCATTAATTCTTCGACATAAGAAATCCCATAAAGAATATTTATTTGAGTAAATAATAGTAACGTCCAGTAAACTGGTAAATTGCTGTCCCATTGCACTAATCACAAAACTGATACCACCTGCTTTCGGTTTTAATAAAAATTGATAGGGTGATTGCTGTTGTTTTCTTTTTTGTGAACTGAAGCGTGTTCCTTCAACAAAGCTCATAACGGCAGCTGGTGTATGCTTAAATAATTCAACAGCTTTACGAGTAGCTTGCAAATCTTTACCTTTTTTATGAGGTTTCTTCTCAAGGTACGCCTTTGAGTAGCGTTTCATAAAAGGACATCCCATGGCCCACCAGGCAAATCCTAAAAAAGGTATCCATTTTAATTGGTCTTTAATAAAAAATTTTAATACTGGAGTTTTGCGGTTAAAAAGCCGCTGTAAAACCACAATATCAAGCCAACTTTGATGATTAGCGATGACTAAATACCAGTTTTTACGATGGAGCCCCTCCAGTCCATTAACTTCCCAGACAATTTTTTGCGTGCGATTAATATAGGCATTATTGATGGTATTCCACAAACTGGCAATTGAATCCACGCATTTTGTGCATAAAATTTTCCAGCGGCGATTGGGGAAAAATTTTAATATCCCTATGAAAAGAATGGGGATAAAACCCAGAAAAGTAGTGAGAACCAGTATAATTATGGCGGCGATTCCATAAAACTGGCCCCCAGAGGCTTTTGCATTCTCCACTATTTTCTCCATTTAAAACGAATAGACATTATTCCTAATAAACCTGTTTACCACAAAAAGTTAAGTTCTCAGAGGAGCATCTTAATTCTAGGCTTTTAATGCATAGCTTAAGTCAGCGATTAAATCATCGATATGTTCGATACCAACAGAAAGTCTGATAAAGCCATCTTCAATCCCTAATACTTTTCGAGTTTCAGGTGGAACAGAAGCGTGCGTCATTATAGCAGGGTGTTCAATCAAGCTTTCTACACCACCTAAGCTTTCTGCCAGAGTAAATAACTCGCAGCGTGATAAAAATCGCGTGGCTGTTTCCAAAGCGCCTTTGACTACCATGGAAATCATACCGCCAAACGCATGCATTTGCTCTTGTGCTAATTGATGTTGAGGATGACTGGCCAAACCGGGATAAATAACTTTTGAGATACCAGGGTGTTTTTCAAGCCATTGCGCCAGAGCATTGGCATTTTCACAATGGCGTTGCATTCTTACAGAGAGGGTCTTTAAACTTCTTAATACCAGAAAACTGTCAAAAGGTCCGGCTATTCCACCACAAGAATTCTGCAAAAAAGCCAGTTTTTCACTTAAAGCTGGACTATCGCCAACAACAACTACACCACCTACAACATCGGAATGACCATTTAAATACTTGGTCGCTGAATGTAAAACGAGATCAAAGCCAAGTTCAATTGGGCGCTGAATCCACGGAGTAGCAAAAGTATTATCCGCAACTGAAATCAGATTGTGACGCCTGGCGACTGATGAAATTTCACGTAAATTGGCTAATTTTAACATGGGATTGGAGGGAGTTTCCACCCAAATCATTTTGGTTTGAGGACGAATTGCTGCCTCTATTTTGTTGATATCTTTCATATCAACAAAAGAAAAGGACAAATTAGATGTGCGCGTTTTCACTTTATCGAATAGTCTGAAAGTTCCGCCATAAAGATCATCCGTTGCAATGACATGATCTCCTGCATCTAAAAGATCAATGACCGTATTTATGGCCGCCATACCTGAGGCGAAGGCAAAACCTTTTTGACCAGACTCAAGACTGGCTACACAATCTTCATAGGCTTTACGAGTTGGATTATGCGTTCTAGAATACTCGTAACCCTGGTGCACGCCAGGCGCTACCTGGCGATAAGTTGAAGTGGCATAAATTGGGGTCATTACTGCACCAGTGCTGGGATCAGGTTGTTGTCCAGCATGAATTGCACGTGTGTCAAAATGAGTTTTGTCCATGGATTCCCCTCTTAAGTTGCATGTCCGGCAAAAAGTACAAGAGCAGTGTATAATATTCTAATAAAATGCGTTGAATAATTACTTGTACAGGTTTTTAATAAAAAAACGCTATGAAAGCGTCATTCTAGTGAGGGATTAATGCGTAGGCAAGAAATTAGTTATGAAAAAGTTGCCTCTGCGGCTGAATCTGTAAGACAGCAGGGGAAGGAGCCCTCCCTAACCAATATTTGTGAAGAATTGGGGATTATTTCTTTTACCCCTGAGTTGTCCTCACTGCTGGAAAAATGGTATCACAATCAACCGGAGTTTCAGCGTTCAGTCAATGCTCCGCTTTCTAAGAACATTAAAATTGAAACCAGTGAGATACTTGAGAAAAATGTAGAGCTGGAAAAATCGCTCTCTTTGCTGCGAGCCACTTTGGAGTCTACGGCCGATGGCATTATGATGGTAAACGGCAAAGGTCAGGTTGTCGATTGGAATCAGAAATTTGTTGAAATGTGGCGTATTCCTTCTTATATGCTTGAATCAGGTACAGAAAGTATAGGATTTGAATATATTCTAGAGCAGTTGAGTAATCCCGCAGCAGTTATTGCAGATGTTCAATACCTTTATGAAAATCCGGAATGGCAAGGAGAGCTACCCTTACTGCACTTTAAAGATGGTCGAATATTTGAGCGTTATACTCAACCGCAACGTGTTGGCTCAGAGATTGTAGGTCGGGTCTACAGCTTTCGCGATGTGACTCAAAAAATGATGGCAGACGATGAATTACGTATTCGTGAAAGAGCAATTGAGGCCAGTACTCATGGTGTAGCTATAATTGATATCACTAAAAAAGATCAACCCATCATATACGTCAACAAGGCCTTCGAACGCATCACAGGATACAACCAAAAACAAATTATAGGACAAAGCATTTCACAAATTATTGGCTCTAAAATTGATCAGGTTAACCAAAAGCGAGTTGAATTGGCCATTCGGGAGCAGCGAGAGGAAACGGTTGAACTTGAAAGCTATCGACGTAATGGTGAGATGTATTGGTCTGAATTAAGTGTTGCGCCAGTCAGTGATTCTTTCGGAAAAATCAGACATTTTATAGGAATTATAAATGATATTACTCAGCGTCGCGAAATGGAAAAACAGCTGGTCAGACAGGCCACGCACGATTCGCTAACAGAGTTACCCAATCGTGTGCTTTTAATGGATAGGGTCGAGCAAGCGATCCTACAGGCCAAAAAGAAGAAATCCCTGCTAGGCTTTCTCTTTCTGGACTTAGATCGATTCAAAATGACTAATGATACATTGGGGCACAGTATTGGCGATAAATTACTACAGGCTGTTGCTAATCGTTTACTAATTGCTACGAATGATTATGACACGGTGGCTCGATTAGGGGGTGATGAGTTTGTTATTCTTTTACCTGAGCTGAGTTCAGAAGTACAGGCTCAGCAGATGGCTCAAGAAATTTTACATTTAATCGAAAAACCATTTCAGATTGATCAACATAGTCTCAAAATAACTGGCAGTATAGGAATTAGTTATTATCCAAAGGATGGACTGGACTATGAATCTTTAATGAAAAATGCTGATTTATCAATGTATCATGCCAAAGACAGCGGCCGTAACAGCTATCGTGTTTTTGAGCAGGAAATGAATAAACGCGTTATCAATCACATGCAATTGAATAACGCTTTACATGACGCAATGAAAAAAAATGAGCTCTATCTGGTTTATCAGCCGTTGATTAATTTAAAAAAACGTCGAGTCGTCGGATTTGAAGCCTTGCTACGTTGGAACAGCCATTTATTGGGACAAGTCTCTCCTGCTGATTTTATTGGTATGGCGGAGGAAAATGGTTTAATTATTGATATTGGTAAATGGGTATTAGAGCAGGCTTGTACCCAGCTGTTGGCATGGCATCGCCAGGGACTGAAAGATTTATCTATTGCTGTTAATATTTCAGGAAGACAATTTAGACAGAGTCAATTACCAGAAGTGATTGGTGGTGTTTTGGAAAAAACAGGCTTATCGGCAAAATATCTAGAACTTGAGTTAACAGAAAGTCTTTTGGTAGATGATATCGAGCATGCTGTAGAAACAATGTATCAATTAAAAGATATGGGCATGAAGCTGGTAATTGATGATTTCGGTACAGGTTATTCCAGTTTATCTTACCTCAAGCAATTTCCTGTGGATAAATTAAAAATAGATCGTTCTTTTATAAGTGAGTTGGTCAACAAAGAAAATGACGCCGCTATTGCAAGGGCTATTATTAACCTTGGGCACAGCTTAAACCTGGAGGTATTGGCAGAGGGAGTAGAAACCGAGATTCAGAAGAATTTTGTTGTTCAGCACGGCTGCGACTATGCACAAGGCTATTATTTTAAACCACCTGCGACACCCGAAGCTTTAAAAGAATTTTTAAAACGTTATCCGAAGTACTAATAATTTCCCGCTTATCATCAACTTCCTGCGCTTATACGCGGTACGTCCGCAGTCTACAACGATATCTTAACAATTAATCACCTGTTTTGCTTAACCCTCTCTCAACGAGAAGCCAGGGGTGTAGGCAGAAATGGGATCAAGGGCGAAGGTGTCACAGTATAATTACTATTTCAACTTGAACAGCAGAATACCGCAAGAGGCTTGTACGCAAGAGGATAGATTTTCCTCATCAGTTGCCCCTCTTCAGGGCCGGTATGATTTTTGCTGGGAATTAATGGAATAGTTCGAAATTTAATAAAAGAACTTCTTTCTTACATTTGGAGCGTTTTGGTATGCATTAATTTACGCCAAGGTCGATGTCTTTAAATACTAGCTTATCACTTTGCCTAATATAAGTGATGGAAAATTAAGGATAGTAAATCTTGGGATAGATGAGGCTAAGAGTAACTGGTTTCATTGACTGAGATGGCAATGGAGAGAATGATGAAAAGCGTGACCGTTATTGGCGCTGGTTTGGCTGGAACCTTGGTGTCGCTTTATATGGCCAGGCGGGGTTATGAAGTTGATATTTTTGAATCAAGACCTGATATTCGAATAGAAAAACTAGATCGGGGTCGTTCAATTAACCTTGCGTTATCTTGTCGCGGCATTACCGGATTAGCTGGCGTAGATTTAATGCCTGAAGTTGAGAAAATAATGGTACCC
Organism: Legionella clemsonensis; assembly: GCF_002240035.1. NCBI lineage: Bacteria > Pseudomonadati > Pseudomonadota > Gammaproteobacteria > Legionellales > Legionellaceae > Legionella > Legionella clemsonensis. The sequence continues at coordinate 1,141,228 of NZ_CP016397.1, forward strand.
ATGCGAGCAAGAGCAATTCATGAGGCTAATGGTGAAATTAAATTTCAGCCGTTTGGTCGTCACCACAGTGAATATATCAATGCTATCCATCGTAGTGAGTTAAATGCCCTGTTACTTAATGCTGCGGAAAAAAATCCACGGATTCATTTACATTTTGATATGAAATTAGTAAATCTTGATGTAATGGACAAAAAATTAGTACTTTACAATAAAAATCAAGAATATATCACCAAACCTTATGAGGTGGTCATTGGTGCCGATGGGGCTGGTTCTTCTGTTCGCGAAGAATTAGTTAAAAAAAATCTGGTGCGAGCTTCGAGACATTTTCTACCCCATGGTTATAAAGAATTGTCCATTTCGCGCAGTAATTCCTCTGAGTTTATACCAGAGCATTTGCACCTTTGGCCCAGAGATTCGTTTATGCTTCTGGGCAACCCTAACCGTGATAATTCCATTACAGGAACATTGTTTTTATCTCTTCAAGGCAAGAACAGCTTTGCTGAGCTTGGTAACGAAATGGCTATTCACTCTTTCTTTAAAAAAGAATTTCCAGATGCCTACGAAGCAATGCCTGATTTAATTGGGGAGTTTTTTAATCATCCAACCGGCAACTTAAGTACAGTTAGATGCTCACCCTGGTATGTTAGTAATCATTGTTTATTAATAGGTGATGCCGCGCATGGTATTGTGCCTTTCTTTGGCCAAGGAATGAATAGTTCTTTTGAGGATTGCCGCATTTTAAACGAGCTTTTGGACAATTATCAGGATAATTGGCAGCAAGTAATGCCAGCTTTTTTTACAGCGCGCAAGGTAAATACGGATGCTGTAGCAGAAATGTCAATGGACAATTATCATGAAATACAAACGGATATACGGGATGAACAATTTAATTTGAAGAAACAACTGGAGCAAGAATTAATGCATCGTTATCCAGGGCGATATATTTCAAAACATGTTTTGGTAATGTTTACCAATACACCTTATGCCACAGCCAAGGCATATGGAGAACTACAGCAGGAGGTTTTAGATAAAATATGTGAAAAAGTGAGATCAATAAATGAGATAGATTGGGAAAAGGTGAATAAAATAATGAGGCAATATGACAAAAATTTGGCGAATTTAAACTCAAAAATAAAAAATTCTTTAACATAAGCGATTAAATTGGCCAAAAAATTGTCATTTACCCTGTTTTCGGAGACAGTTTTTTGTCGCTTTCCGAGGTTTACCCCTGCCCATAAGGAAAAAACAGCGTCTTTTTGATGTTTTTTGAGTCAAAGAGTAGAAAATATTGGCACGCCGAGTGCAATACCTAGTGTGAGTAAAAATTTTATTATGCCTCGGAGGCAACGATTATGAAAACTATACAATCCTATATTGACTCCAAACAACAAGAATTTATGAATCATCCCTTTTTTGAAGTCTTGGCTGAATTAGATAATCTAGAGGAAATCAGTTATTTTGTCCCTGAATTAACTTTTTGGGCGATGACCTTCCAGGACATTTTACGTTTAAATGAAGAAAGAGTCACAGATCCTTATTTGAAAAAGGTAGCTCGTCACCATCGATTGGAAGATGCCGGTCATGAGAAATGGTTCTTGCATGATAAAAAATATTTAGGCAAGGTTTCTCACAATGATTCTTGTAACAAAGATGATGTAGCGTGGCTATATAGCAAGGAGTCTCAACTAACACGCGATGCTGCTTACGCTATTATGTCTGAAATTTATAAAGCGGAAGACGAAATTATAAACATCGCTTTATTGTTAACATTAGAATCATCAGGGCATGTATTCTTTGAAAAAGTAGTTAAACAAGTAAAGAAAACAGGTGCGGATAAAAATCTTAAATACTTCTCAAGTTCACACCTTGAAGTAGAAATGGCACATGCACTTTTTGAAGCAGAAATGGAACGCAAACTGTTCGAATGGCCTGTACCTGTTAATATACGGCGTGAAGCATTAAAAATGATTGATCGCTGCTACGATGCCTTCAATAAAATGTTCGATGGATTGATTCTTGCATGTAACAAACGACTGCAATTGGCTAAAGAAAGGAATAAAAATGCAGCAAATGCATTGGAGTATGCAGCAGATAAAGCAGTGTGAGAAAGAAATAGGTGAAGCGATGCTCAGTGATGAGTATTCGCTTTCCTTTTTTGCACAAGATTTTGGCAAGATTATGCATTCATCTCCAACTGCAGTGTGTATTCCGTCATCTCTGGAAAAATTACAACTTCTATTAAGCTTCGCTTACCAAAATTATCTTCCACTAACGCTCAGAGGAAATGGCTTAAGCCAGTGCGGTCAATCGCTAACAATAGAGGGGGGGTAAGTGTTCAGCTGGAAAAATTAAATGGTGTTGGTGAACATGAAGGCGATTCCATTTGGATAGAAGCCAATGCAACCTGGGCCGATTTATTGACTAAATCATTACAGAAATCCCAAAGTCCTTATGTTATTCCTTATAATTGTCATTTATCAGTAGGGGGAGTGCTCTCAGCTGGAGGAATAGGGGCATCGTCTTTTAGATTTGGGAGTGTAACTTCCCATGTGAAAGCGCTGGAAGTAATGACGACAGACGGAAAAGTAGACGTTGTCGATTCTCGCTCTGATCTATTCCGCGCCTGTTTATCAGGACAAGGACGTTTTGCTGTGATTACCAAAGCTTGTATTAATCTACGACAATGTGCAAAAAATGTCAGAACCTTTTTTCTAGTTTATCTTGATAAGGAACGATGGTTACAGGACATCCAGGAAGCTAAAAAAGAAGCTGATTATTTAGAAACTTTTTGTTCCCCTGCTGTTCAAGGCGCAAAATTAACTGACGCAGGAAGGCGTTTACCTTTTGCACACTGGCTTTATGCGTTGCACATCAGCAAGGAGTTTGATAATAAAGCTCCAACACTGGATGATATTAACCCAACCTTAAAGCCCTGGAAACTTCTTCACACTCAGGATGAAGCAATAGAATCTTACTTGCATCGCCATGATTCTCGTTTCGAAGCCATGAAAACGACCGGGCAATGGGATCTTTTGCATCCTTGGTATGAATGCTTTATTTCGCAACAGTTATTAAACACTTCTCTGGATGAAATTCTGCCTCATCTGCCGCTTTACTATGCTACTGTGCTACAAGTTGTACCTATTGTAAATCAATCTGAGGCAGGATTTTTAATGTTTCCAAAGGGCAAGCAAATTTATGCTGTAATGATTTTAACGCCGGGAGTAAATTGTCAATTACTTCCAGGATGTCTACAAACCATATACTTTCTGGATTCTTTATTCCTTGACCAGGGTGGAAAGCGTTATCTTTCAGGGTACCTGGGTGAGAATTTGGAGCCCCAGTATTGGGAAAATCATTTTGGCTCCTCTTATGATGCCTGGTTAAATCTTAAAAAAAAATATGATCCACGGAGGATTCTGCAGTCTTCTTTACACCCGTTGTAATCATTGACTAAAGGATTATTAACTGCCCAATCGAGGTTTATTGGTATGCACGGACTCGTCCTGCTCTGTTTTTTCAATTTGGGTATCCTTGGGGCCGAGATTAAACTCTTGAGCATCAAGTTCCTCTACTGTATCAATTGGACTACCTTTTTGGGTATCAAGAAAGAGCTCTTTGATTCTTGTTGCATTATCTACCGGCGCATGCGGATTCGTAACTTCAGACTGTTTTTTTATCTCATGCCATTTGGATTTAGGTAATTCTTTAGACATAGCATTCTTCAAAAAAAGTTTACATAGTCCAATTATACAACATATAGGTTATAAATTGAATCTTCTTTTTCTAGGGCTATCTTTTCGTTCCACTTATGGTAATTTATCCTACTTATTTTTTAGGTTTAAATTTCATCAAGGTAAAGAGTGAATTGGTTTTATAGCTGTCCTGGTAAATGAAGCCTGCAGGTTCAATGGATTTTTGCCATTCAGCCAAATTTCGTTGTCTGCCTCCCAAAAGTACCATCATAACAATATCCATTGTTTTATTCGGATGAGGTGATTCACATTCAGGAAGGATCTGTTCGGCGATGAAAAGTGTGGCATTTTCAGGCATTTGCTGATGTAAATTGCTTAAAATTTGTTGCATTAAATCATCATCGAAATCATGTAAAACACCTTTAAAAATATAGGCATCAGCAGAAGGGATAGCTTGCAGAAAATCCCCGGCAATGCGTTTAATTTGCGCTGGAAAGTCATTCTTGTCCAGTTGGTTAATGACATGTGGTGTATCAAATAGAGTAACTCTTAGTTGAGGGTATTTTTGCGAGATTATTTTTATTAAACCACCTCTGCCACCACCCATATCAATTAAATGTGAAAAAGAAGAAAAATCAACCGCGTTGGCAATGGTGCTATCATCGTAGGAGGATAACTTTGCCATCCCTTTGTCAAAATTCATTTGCTTCTCGGGGTATTTGCCTAAAAAGCTAAAAAAATCTTCCCCATGTTGAAGCAAGAAGGCAGGCTGTCCTTTTTTTAAGCTAACATCCAAACAAGAAAAAGCTTGCCACCAACTGTCATCAACCATGCACAAAACATCGCGAATGGAGTGTGGATCATCATCTCGAAGAGGCAGAGATAGCTCAGTAAGTGCACAGGTATCACCTTCGTAACGAAAAATTTTATAGGCACTAAGAAATCTTAGTATTCTTTGCAATAATTCAGGTACAGTACCTGTCAATTCAGCCAATGTTTTAATTTTAATAGGTTCTAAAGACATATGATTAGCTATACCAAGTTTTGCAACAGCATGAATAGCGCGCGAGACTACATACCAACGTGACATTGTCGCTAGTTGTACATAAGGTGGTTCTTGATCTATTTGCATCGTTTATTCCTTTAATTGTTAGCCAGGGTAAATGCCTACTAAACTTGCAATATTCCTTAATTTTCTGTGATGATAGAACGTTGACTATTTGATACAGGCAAAAATCGTGCTAATGTGCAGTATCTTATGAAAAATACTAAACTTTCTTTTGCTTATAACAATCCCAAATTGTTAATCACTATCGTTTTATTTTTTCTTATCTTTTTTTTATTTTTATGGGAAATGATTAATTTTTTTCAATCAGACAGACAACTCACTGTAGCAACAACCTATAGAAAAAAACCTGCACAAGAAACGTTACATAGTCGCTCCCCTATATTCACCGTACCCTTATTTGGTGAGTATGTACCAGCTAACTTGGCGGATGCTGATATCAAAGAATCTATGCTTGATGCTGAAATAGTTGGTATTATGTATGATAGTAAAGAGGAGTATTCCCAAGTTATTATTAAAACTGGAGGAGGGCAGGAAAAAGTTTACTCTATTGGAGATTCCTTGCCTGGTGGTGCCATTATTAAACGGATTTCACCTGATGGAATTGTTGTGTTGCATAATGGTGCGCTTGAGAGTTTAAGTTTACCTAAAAATGAATTAATCTTCGAAGCTCCAGCA